>JAWLGH010000015.1:0-52073 GCA_041685165.1 Oceanipulchritudo sp.
CGGGTCACCCACTTGGTATAGAGAAGAACCTGAAAATTACCTCATCTTACTCGTGCGGCATGCAGAGGATTTCTCTTCCACAAAATTCCTTGATGACCCTGAATTATAACTGCCGGCATTCAATGACTCACGGGATGCGAACGATGCCCTCGGCCTTAACGGGGAATGTATCCCCAGCCTCCCTGCTCGGTCAACCCGTCCATGGGCATGTAGATGTACTTGTCGAGATCCACGACAAGGATCCAGGGATCATACTGGACATTGACCCAGCCCATCCAGTCGCCGGTGTCGGCCCAGCCGTCCTCCGTCACCGGGAAGTCGGCCCAGAAATCGGATTGCATCATCAATTGCAGCCGTTCCGCTTCCTCGCGGTCGTAGCCCAGTCGGGCAAAATTCATCCGGCTCTGGTAGGTATGGCAGTCCGCGCATTCCAGGGACTGCTCCTTCGGGGCCACCATGTGGTTCTGGATCCAGAGCATCTCCGTGTCCACGTAATCCACCGGGCCGACAAACTCCTTCCCCACGTATTCCATCCCGCTTGAAAGGGCGCGTACCCAGTCAAAGGACTTCCAGTAGGCGTCCGTGTCATCCGCCGGGAAGGGGAAAAGGTTCGGAATCGCAAAGGTTCCCGCTCCAGCATCGTAGGGCTGGCTTCCCGTGAAACGCTTTACCGGGAAGATGAGCGCCTTTTCATCATCAATGTCTCCGTGAAGCACATTGATCGGGACAATCTCTTCCGGCGAAAGCTGGTCCTCGAGGAGGGTGTAGGTCACTGTTCCGTTAAACCACGTGTACTCCGGGACAACATTCTCCTCCCAGGTGAAGGATCCCTTCTTTGTATTGTAGATTTCGTACCCGTTTTCATCCTTTACCGAGTAGGGCTTCCCCTCGTCGTTCATCTGCCCCGCCGTCGACCAGTCCCAGGTCATCTTCGTCGCCTTGCCCCCGCGCGCATAGGCAGGAATGTGACAGGTCTGGCAGGCAATCCGTTCCGCATGCCGGTTCGTCATCCCGCTCGTGTGCGGCTCCGCTGTATGGCAGCTCTGGCACATCATGTGGTCCGGGTTCTCCTGCGAATACCGCGTCCCCACGATGTGGTGGGGCTCATTGTCGTCCGGCACATGGCAGGTCGTGCACTGGAAATCCATCCCGCCCATGTGCACGTCCAGTTCCCGCGATGGTTCGGCAAGGGAGCTGTCCATGCTCCCGTGCTTGACCCCTTCCCCGCCACCTCCGTAAAAGTGGCAACTGCCACAGTTGTTCCGGTCCGGAAGGGTCACGCTCTGCGCCACCGCGAGCAGGTCCACGGAGGGGTCCGGGGCCCCCGCGCCCGTCGGCACCTTACTGTAGGTACCCGTTCCATCATGACAGACGAGGCAGTCGATCTGGCTCGAGTCGCTGAAGTCAAAGCTTTTGTCCTCCCAGCCCACGCCCACGTGGCAGCTCGTGCAGCGCGGCTCGTTCGAGGGCACCGCCACGCAGTAGTTGTTGATCACCCTGTTCTTTCCCACTTCCTGGCCCGTGATTTCATCCGTCAGCTCCCACGTCCAGTGAAGGCTCTGCATCACTTCCGTAGCGGCTTCGGCATGACATTGCAGGCAGGTCGAGGCATCGGTGTAACTGTCAAGGAATCCGTGTTGCGCCTCCGCGCTCAGCGGGACAAATATCAGGAGGCCCGCACTCAGCAGGCTCAGCATCGCTTTCTTCTCTTCCATCGTGGGTTGATCCGGGGTTGGAGGGTTCGCTTTCCGGGGGAACTCGCGCCCCCCGTTTTCGGTCCAATCCTTAACCCCTTCATTAGGCGCAAACAAGCAATTGATTAGTTGTGCTGACAATATCACAACACAATATAACCTTCATTAATCTTCCTGATAAAAATTTCAGCTCCTCCTTAAATAAGACCCGGACTCATCATCAGTAGCCGAAAACCCAGCACACCGGGACCGGGACGCGCGGAGAATTCCGGAAGCAGGCGCGGGGCATGCCGATCGTCCCGTCGCACACGGTCGCCAATCCCCCTTTCCCGGGGGCCCACCAGGGTCTCCGTTGCCTGCAAAGAGGAGGCCGCTCCGTCCTTTACAAGGAGGATACCTGGAGGTAGAAGAAAAGCTTCATGAAAAGCGCTCCCAACATCCTTCTCCTCCAGTGTGAAGACACCGGCCGCCACCTTGGCTGCTACGGGGACACCTACGCCCGGACCCCGCACATGGACCAGCTGGCCCGGGAGGGCGTCCGCTACAGCAGGGCTTACAGCCATGCCCCGGTCTGTGCCCCGAGCCGGGGAGGAATGGTCACCGGCTGCTACCCGTGGTCGATCGGCAACCATCATATGCGTTCCACCCTGCGCACGCCTCCCCGCTGCTTTACCCATGAACTGGTCGAGGCCGGTTACCATGTTTCCTGGCCGACCAAGCTCGATTTCAACTTTGAACCAACCCCCGGCTGGTGCAGTGATCAGGAAGCATGGTGGGAAAAGCCCCCTCCCGAAAAGCCCTTCTTTTTCTATGAAAACTTCTTCCTGACCCACGAAAGCCGGATGTTTGGCGACGCCCCGGAATGGCATGAGAGCGAATTCCCCTGTCCGGACGCCTTCCGGCATGATCCGGCCCGGGCTCCCGTTCCTGCCTGCCTGCCCGACGTACCGGAGTTGCGGACCCAGCTCGCAACCTACTATGATGCCGTCAGCGCCATCGACCATCAGATCGGACAGCGCCTGAAGTGGCTCGATGAAAACGGCCTCCGGGATTCCACAATTGTCATTCTTCTCTCCGACCACGGACGGGGACTGCCCCGGGAGAAGCGCTGGTGCTACGATGCCGGCATCCATCTTCCCCTCATTATCCGGTGGCCCGGGCATCTTGAAGCAGACAGCCTGAGGGCGGAACTCGTCGCCTGGGTGGACATTGCCCCGACCATCCTTTCCCTCGCGGGTGTCAACATCCCGGAACACTACCAGGGATCCGCTTTTCTCGGGCCCGCCGCCTCTCCACCCCGGAAGGTCGTCTTTGCCGGTCGCGACCGCATGGATGAAAACTTTGACAAGGTCCGCACCGCCTCGGATGGCCGTTATCTCTATATCCGCAATGATACCCCGGGCCTGCCCTGGGCGCAGTGGCAGGGATACATGGAACAGCAACCGGTAATGCCGGTCATGCGGGCGCTCCATGCCGAAGGCCGCCTCTCGGGACACGAAGGCGCCTTTTTCGCCGGGAGCAAACCACCGGAGGAACTCTACGACACCACGGCCGACCCTTACCAGGTGAACAACCTCGCCGGGGACCCTGACTACACCCCCCGGCTTGACCGCCTGAGGGAGGCCCTCGAGGCGAATCTGCGCCGCTACGGCGATCTCGGGGAAAGAGATGAAACGCAGCTGGTCCGCGATGGCATCCTCACGGACCGCCTGTCGGAATATCGTCAACGCGCTCGTGAAAACGCACCCCCGGAGGGGATACCATGTCCGGGACCCCCCGTGGCGCCCATGACCCTGGAGGAGGCCCGTCCCTTTGCCCGTGGGAGCTGAAAGGGGTCCCTATCCCATCTCCGCGAAGCGCTCGTAATCGCCCACCTCCCCTTTGAGGATCGGCTTCATGACCTTATCCGGGTCGGGACTGGGTATGGCCGAGAGGAGACCGACGGTATAGGGATGCTGGGGTTGGGCGAAGATATCGTCGACGGCACCGTACTCGACAATTTTTCCCTGGTACATCACCGCGACCTCGTCGCAGATGTGACGCACAACGCTCAGATCATGGGCGACAAAAATATAGGTCAGGTTGAATTCCTCCTGAAGGTCCTCGAGGAGGTTGATGACCTGCGCCTGGACCGAGACATCGAGGGCCGAGACCGCTTCGTCGGCGACAATCAGGGAGGGATTCAGGACAAGGGCCCGGGCAATGCCAATGCGCTGCCGTTGCCCCCCCGAAAAGGCGTGCGGGTAACGCTGCATGTGGATGGCCTTCATGCCCACCTTTTCAAGGATCTCCGCCACCTTCTGACGGCGCTCGCGGTTGTTGCCGAGGCCATGGATGAGCAGGGGCTCGGCGACGATATCCCCCACCGTCATGCGCGGATTGAGGGAGGAAAAGGGATCCTGGAAGATCATCTGCATTTCCGTGCGCAGCGGCTTCAATGCACGCGGGGAAAGGGTTGCGAGGTCAATGACGCCCCGTTGGGCACGGAAAAGCACCTCCCCGCTCGTGGGGGCGATCGCGCGCAGAATCGAGCGGGCACAGGTTGTCTTTCCGGAACCGCTTTCGCCGACAATGCCAAGGGTCGTCCCCGGCTTGAGATCAAAGCTGACATCGTCGACGGCCTTCACCACGTCGATCTGCCGCTTCACGATGCCCTTCCCGTAGACGGGGAAATACTTGCAGAGGTGACGCACCCGCATCAGGTGCCCGTCAAGAGGGTCGCTCACTGCCCTGCTCCTTTCCGCCCGGCAAGGAGGCTTTCCAGTTCATCTTCCCCGAGGGCGACTTCACGCCCGTCCGGCACCTTGAGAAGCGGTCGCGGGGCCAGGATATCGTAGTCGCCGACGATGCTGTCGATTGTCGGCAGGCGATCGCGTACCGTTTCCATGCTCGGGATGGCGGCCAGTAGGCCGCGTGAGTAAGGGTGAAAGGGATCCTTGAGAATCTGGCGGACCGTTCCCTTTTCCAGGATTCGGCCGCCAAACATCACATTGACCATTTCCGCGGTCTGGGCGACGACCCCGAGGTCATGGGTGATGAAAATGACGCTTGTCCCCATTTCCCGCTGCAGGTCCTTGATCAGCTGCAGGATCTGGGCCTGGATGGTCACGTCAAGGGCCGTCGTCGGCTCGTCTGCAATGAGGATTTCCGGCTTGCAGACGAGGGCCATGGCGATGACCACCCGCTGTCGCATTCCCCCGGAAAGCTCATGCGGATACTGATCCATGCGGGATTCGGGCATCGGTATGCCCACTTTGTCGAGCATCTCCACGGCCCTCCCCCAGGCCTCCTTCTCACTCACGTCCTGATGAAGGAGGATTGCCTCGCAGATCTGGTTGCCGATTGAATGGACCGGGCTCAGGGCCGTCATCGGCTCCTGGAAAATCATGCTGATGTGTCCCCCGCGCAGGTCAAAGAGGCGCTCGTCCTTTTCCCCGAGGGCGGTGATCTCAATCGCATCGCCGCTTTTCGGGTAAAAGGTCATCCGCCCCCCGGTGATCCGGCCGGGTTCCTGGATCAGGCGCAGGATCGAGAAGGCCGTGACACTCTTTCCCGACCCGCTCTCCCCGACAATCGCGAGAATGCTCCCCCGTTTCAGGTCGAAGGAAATCCCCCGGACTGCCTGGACCGCACCCTCCTCGGTAAAAAAGGTCACCTCGAGATCCTCCACCCGCAGGACGACATCATCTGCGAGGGGTGTCCGGTCTATGGTGTCGTCTCTGCTCATGTTATCGGGAACTGTAGGGGTCGGCGGCATCGCGAATTCCGTCACCCATGTAATTGAAAGCAAAGACCGTGATGACAATCATAAAAACCGGCATCAGGAGCCACGGATAGCTGGCAACCACCTGGAGATCGAGGCAATCCTGAAGGAGCACCCCCCAACTGACAATCGGAGGCCGCAGACCGAGGCCGAGGAAGCTGAGGCTGGTCTCCCCAAGGATCATGCCCGGGATACTGAGGGTCAGGGAGACAATGATATGACTCGTGAATCCCGGGAGCAGGTGACGGAAAATAATGCGCCCGTGGCTTGCTCCCATGAGGCGGGCCGCTACCGCGTAATCCTCCTCCCGCAGGGACAGGATTTTTCCGCGCACGACCCGGGCAAGCCCGGTCCAGCCCAGCGCACTCAGGATGACCGTGATCATGAAGTAGACCGTCAACGGACCCCATGTCGGGGGCAGGATAGCCGCAAGGGCAAGCCACAGCGGCAGGCTCGGGAAGGCATTGATGATCTCTATCGCCCGCTGGATGACGGTGTCGATCCAGCCGCCGGCATAGCCGGAAATCCCCCCGAGTAGAAGTCCGAGGAAAAAGGTCAGGGCGATCGCAATCAGGCCGATCGAGAGGCTGATCCGGGAACCGTGCAGAAGGCGGCTGAAGAGATCGTGCCCGTAGCGGTCGGAACCGAGGAAATACCAGACCGGCTCGATGTCGCTGCCTTCAGGGGGATCAAAGGCCTCCAGCCTGACCCCGAAGAAATGCCGGTCCCATTCGAAAAGGCCCCAGAAGCGGTAGGGCTCGCCCTTGACAAAAAACCCGAGGGGGATGCGCACCGATTCATCCTCGAGGTAGTAGGTCTCGAGGGTCACCGGATTGGTCTTGTTCACACGACCGTTGACGTAAAACCCGTCACTGAGGCTGAAGGCCGGGATCTGGGGCGGACACCACATATAGTCATAGTTGCGGGCGTCCGGTGTCGTGGGGGCAAGGAATTCAGCAAAGGCGGCCACGAAATAGAGGACGATGAGGACCAGGAGAGAGGCCACCGCGAGCTTGTGGCGCCCAAAACGCAGGCGGATCAGTTCCCATTGCGAGAGGGCCCCCTTCTCGACCTTCGAGGGCATCAGCGCGACCCTCCTCCCATCCGGATTCGCGGATCAAGCCAGAGGAGAAAGAGGTCGGAGACAAGGGTTCCCATGACCCCGAGCAGGGAAAATACCATGAGCATCGACCCCGCCATGTACATGTCCTCCGAAAGAAGCGAATTGAGCATCAACGGCCCGACAGTCGGCAGGCTGAGGACCATCGCCACGATCGCCCCACCGGAGAGGAGCGCCGGAAAGATGCCTCCGATTCCGGAAATGAAGGGGTTGAGGGCCAGCCGGACGGGATACTTCATGAGCAGCTTGAACGGCCGCACGCCCTTGGCCCGCGCCGTTGTCACATAGGGCTTCTTGAGTTCGTCGAGCAGGTTTCCACGCATGACGCGGATCATGCCCGCGGTTCCTCCGGTCCCGATGACGATGATGGGAATCCAGATATGACTGAGCAGGTCCAGCACCTTGCCGGCACTCCACTCCGGCTGGGTCGCGTATTCCGGGGAAAAAAGCCCCGAAACCCGGATCCCGGCAAGTTCCCAGGCCCCGTACATGAGCAGGACCGCGAGCAGGAAGTTGGGGATGCACATCCCGATAAAGCCGATGATCGAGGAAATGTAGTCCCCAAGCGAATACTGTCGGACAGCCGAGTAGATGCCGATGGGGAGCGCCAGCGCCCAGGTGAAGAGAACGGTCCCGAGGGAAATGACGAAGGTCAGCATGATCCGTTCCCCGATGATCGTGTTCACAACCTCCTTGTTCTCCATCGACCGGCCCATGTGGCCCTGCAGGAGGCCCTTGTCCCTGTCCTCGAAGCTGATGAACCAGTAGAGTCCGGACCAGCGGACATATTTCATGAAAACGCTCTCCTCAAGGTGGAACATTTCCTTGAGCAGTTCGATTTCCTGCGCGTCGGCCTTGTTTCCGGACTCCTCCAGCTGCATGATCCGGGAGGTCACGTAATCCCCCGGCGGCAACTGGATAATGGTGAAGGAGATCACGGAAATAATGGCCAGGGTCGGCACCATGATCAGGAGGCGGCGGCCGATGTAGGGATGCCGCAAGCCGGCGAGAACGACCAGGGCCAGCCCTATGAGAAGGAACAGGTTGCGGATGAGACCGCCGAGGTCGAACCCGGAGCGGAGATTGCCCTCCGCGTCCGGAAGCGACTCCACCGGCGTTATCTCGATCAGTTCCCGGCGGGTCTGGGCAAGAGCCCCCGGTGAGTCCAGGTTCTCGGAGAAATAATACGTCTCAAGGCCCGTATTGCCGGGCGAAATGAAGTCCCAGCTGTAGACGGCCCGGTCAGGGACATTTTTGACAATGTCCTTCAACGGCACGATACGGGGCGGCGACGTGGAAACCGCGATCGTCCAGAGGTTTTCCGCGGCAAGGAGCAGGTTCTCCCGGAATATCCGGACCTGTTCCTCAAGGCTCGTGGCCGCCTTGGTGGCGTCGTAGACCTCCATCGTCCGGCGGTAGGGACTGCCCTCAGGCGGCTCGATCGCCCCGGGCTCCCCGGCCTCAGGGTCGCCGTAAAGGCCGCCCCGGAGATACCAGAGGGCATAGCCACGGGCCCAGTCGGAATAGGCCGAACTGGGAACGAACATCCGGGGCTCCAGAAGGGGCATGAATTCACCGTTTCCGGCCCAGACATTGAAATCGTGGATGCGCGCGTCGGTCTCGACCCGAAAGAGGTTCGTGCTCCGCTCCCGCGGCACCACCCGGACCCCGACATCAGCCCAGTAGTTGGTCACGGTCTGGGCGGCTCCGCCTCCCGTTCGACCGACAACATTGAGGAAGAACTGCATCCGGGTCCCGTCAGGGAAGGTCCGGTAGCCCTCCGCGTCACGCTCGTCCAGCCCGAGGGCGTCGAGGAGCTCGTTGGCCCGTCCGGGGTCATACTCCGTGAAGGCGTGGTAAAGCTCGGGTTCGTAGAAGGGCGAGTCGGGGGGCGGGGCCACCTGGGCTGGTTCGGCGAGGCCGTTATACTCTGAACGGATGATGCTCTCCCGTTCAAGGGCCAGGGACAGCGCATGCCGGAAGGTTTTTTCGCGCAGCAGGTCGTGTTTGTTCCTGGATTCGGTATCTCCCGGCTCGATACGTCGGTTCTGGTTCGGCTGGATGAGGAAGAGCGAGCGCTCGCCCATCATCCAATGCTTGATCCTTGTCCTGTTGCGGTCCCTGTTGGCCATCAGGAGGCTGTACTGGTTCACGCTCACGCCGCTGGTCTGGAGGGTGATCCCGCCCTGCATCGCGTCGACCGCCAGCATGTCGGCTGATTTGGCCTCGAAATAGAGCCGGTCGATGTAGGGCAGCTGGCGCCCCTCCGGATCGACGGCATAGTAATAGGGATTGCGCACGTAGGTCAGGGGAAGGTTGCTTTTGGCGGTGCGGATGATCCAGGGGCGCATGCTCGGAAGCTCCGGATTGCGGATGCTGCGGACATGAAAGTAGACTTGCCGGTTGCGCTGGAGGTCCGCCGACTCCCTGACCGTGGCGATCCGGTCCGGATCCCCGATTGTCGGATGAAACTGGGCCAGGTAATGCGCCGGCCGGTCGCAGAGTTCCCAACCGGGGAAGGAGGCCAGGCGTTCGAGAAAGAGGCCGTTTGGAATCGGGAAGCGGAATCGGATCGTGTGCCGGTCGACTTTCTCCAGGGTACCGACTTCCCCCCGCACACGGAGAAGTTCCGGCACCTGGGTCATGATCTCGGGATCCATGACCTCGTGCTCGTACCAGTAGAGGATGTCGTCGGCGGTAAAGGGATGCCCGTCGGACCAGCGGATTCCTTCCCGCAAGTGGAAAGTGAACTCGGTGCTGTCCTCATTGACCTCCCAGCTCTTCGCAATATGCGGCACAATCGGGTATCCGAAATGGCTCCAGCGCACAAGAAAGGCGTAGGAGAGGCGGTGCGGATAGACCTGGTTGAGCTGGGATTCCCCGGAAATGTAATAGATCCAGGTTCCCCCGTACTGGCCGGTGCCCTCGACCCCTTCGAGGACCACCGGTTCGGGACCGGTGCGCTCTTCCACCGGAGGAAGGTGGCCCCCCTCGACAAGGCTTTGCAGGACCGGCGCCTCTGCGCGCGGATACCAATCGGCGGCGCGTCCCTCGCCGTAGGCCACTTCCCGGTAGGTCGTGAGGGGGTTTTCGGTGTCGACCCGGACGTCGCGCAGAGCCTCCGCCTCGGCCACCGCTTCGGGCTCAAAGGAGGGCTCCTCGCGCAGGACCTCCGGCGTCAGCAACCAGGCCCAGACGACGAGAAGCCCCAGAAGGGTCAGGGCCGCGCCCAGAACCTTCAGTGTAAAACCCAATGTCCTCCGGACGCGTTCCATTCAGGGGAAAGGGTCAGGGGGGCAAATGGGACGAATTGAGGGGCGAAGTCGCACAAGATCTCCATGATGGGACACTGTGCGTCAGATGCAAGCACGGCATAGGGTGACTTTGAGAGCTTTTGCGTTAGGAAAATGCAAAATTGCGTCAAACTCAGGCAAATTCCGGGAAAAAGGGATTATGGCGCTTTTCCCCTCCCACGGTTGTCAGCGGACCGTGTCCCGGACAAAGGATCGTCTCTTCCGGCAGGGAAAGGATTTCCCGCCGATTATTCTCGAGGGCTTCCGCATAAGCGCCACGGGCACCGCCCTGGGAGCAGCAGAACAGGGAATCGCCGACAATCGCCACCGGGGGCCCGAGGCCCTCGATGACATAGGTGGTGCCTCCGGGAGAATGGCCGGAGGTGAGGCGGCTCTGGATTCGGAGTGAGCCAGCCTGAAAGACCCGGCCGGCCGGGAAGGGCTCCGCCCCGGCAAGGGTCTCCTGCTCATTCAGCCACACCGGCGGCGAGCCGGTTTCCCGCACAAGGCGTTCCAGATCCTGCACATGATCGCCGTGGGCATGGGTAAGGAGGACCATCCGGATTTCGAGGGATCGCGCGCCAATTTCGCGGAGCATGGGCGAGGCATCCGCTCCGGCATCGAAGGCCACTGCCGCCGGGGAATCGGGATCCTGCACAAGGTAGCTGTTAACCGTCATTTCCTCGTAGCCCGGAATGGGATAAGGAGTGGTGAAGACAGAGAGGCCCTCAACGTCGAACAGAGGCGGCTCCCATTCCTGGCGGGCCAGCTCAAGCAGGCAGTCTCCCCGCAGGCCAAGGGCCCCGGCAACGGCCTCGAGGTCGGCGGGCGAGGTCAGTCTCCCCGCCAGAAGGGCACGTGCCCGCTCCACCGGAAGGCCGGATTTTCCGGCAAGGGCCTCCTCGCCAAGCCCCAGGCCGGCAGCGGCCTTTCCGATAACATCCTCAAAATTGTCCTCCAGACGAATAGGCTTTTCTTTCATAGGGAAACCTTCGCCCCGATGACTCCCCTGATCAAGCTTCGGGGTCCTATTTGGGATTAACCGAAAGCGTTTGGCCTTTATCCCGGTTCCTGTCAGCGCGAAGCTTGCCAGATCCCCGAAGATTCCCCGAGGATTTATGGATGGCCCAGATTCTCAGCACCCTCTTCCCTGTTTTCATGGTTCTGGGAATCGGCTATGCCCTCTGCCGCAAAGGGTTCCTCTCCCGCCAGTTTCTCAATGAACTGAACCGCTTTGTCTATTACGTGGCGCTGCCGGCGCTCATCCTGCACCGCCTGAGCACCGCTCCCTCGCTCCCTCTGGGGGTCCTCAGATCCGTTCTTATCTTCCTCGCGGCAACCCTTTTTGTGATGGCGGTCGCCTACGGGGTGGCCCGGATCCTGCGTCTCCAGCACTGGCAGTACGGAACCTTCATGCAGGCTTCCTTCCGGGGAAATCTTGCCTTTATCGGGATCCCCATCCTGGTCTACGCGATTCGTGACAAGCCCCCCGAAACCGCCTCCAGCATTGTCACCGAGGCCATTTTCATTTTTGCGCCAATCATGGTCCTCTACAATATTCTTTCCGTCCTTGCCCTCACCGCGAGCCAGGAGGATGGGGACAGGAAAAGCCTCCTTTCCGCGATAAAGGGCATTGCCACCAATCCCCTTATCCTCGCTGCCTTCGTCGGGATCATCCTGTTACTCCTCCCCTTTCCCGTTCCCCGTGCCGTCAGCGACACAATGGAATTTCTCGGGCGCATCGCGGCCCCCGCGGCCCTCGTCTGTGTCGGTGGAGCAATGGCTGTTGTCTCGATGCAGGGCCGCTACCGGAGTGCCTTCTGCGCGGCCCTCCTGAAGACCGCTCTGACGCCCATCGTTGCCTATCTCTTCAGCCTCCCCTTCGACCTGGCGCCACACACGCAGCTGATCCTGATGATTTTCAGTGCCACCCCGACCGCGGTGGCCAGCTTTGTCATGGCCAAGGAACTCTACGGCGACGATGCAATGGCTTCCGGAGGGATTGTCCTCAGCACCCTCCTTTCGGTTATTTCCCTTGCCGTTGTTGTGGGGTTCTTCTGAGGTTCATCCCGTGGACGGTGAACCCGGCCCCGAAGCTCGTGAGCCAGAGGGTGTCCCCGGAAGCCCTCCCTGCCGGGCTCCCGAGGTGCCGTTGAAGGGCGAAGAGGACACTCGGGCTGCTCATGTTCCCATGCCTGTCGAGCACTTCCCGGGTCGCCGGGGCGACACTCCGCCCGAGCCGTTCCTCAACAGCCTCGACCACCTTGAGTCCTCCTCCGTGGGAGATAATCGCTCCGGGGGGAGACCCGTCGTCGTTGAGACGGCGCCCATAAAGGGCCTCGACCGCGCGCGAGGAGGCCTCCGGGATACTGGGATGGAGACGGTTTCGGAGCATCCCGCGGCTGTTCTCAAACCGCAGGAGCTGCCGGTCGGCGGGAAGATGCAGGGTATCGAACCCGTCCGCTCGCCAGTCCCCGGGCCTCCCGTGTCCCTTCCAGAGGGTTGCTGCGGCACCGTCCCCAAAAAGACAGAAGCTGACAAGGACACCGGCTTCGTCATCAAGGTAAAAGGCGGCCGTGCAAATCTCCACCGCCACCACCGCCACCCGGGCTTCCGGGTTGGCGGCAATGAGGGCGGCGGCTGTCCGCATGGCCGGGACAGCGGCCCCGCAGCCCTGGCCGACAAGGTCGAGAAGGAAACAATGGGGTGAGAGTCCCTCCCGTTCGGCAATGAAACTCGATAGCCCGGGACACAGGTAGCCGGTACAGGAGCAGACAATAAGGGCATCGAGTTCTGAAGGGTTCCATCCACCTTCCGCGAGTCCCTCGGAGAGCGCTTCCCCACCGAGCGCGGGAGCCTCCTTTTCGAAGCAGTGGTTCAACACTTCCCCGTCCGCTGAGAGGAGTTCTTCGAAATCCGGAAGGGCGAAGTGGCGCCGTGATATGCCATTCTCCGCATTCAGCACCTTCCGGACAAGCTCGACCGAACCGGGTCGGAGCCGTTGAGGCGCGCGTGAACGGGCAAAAATCTCCCAAACCTCTTTCTGGGAATAGGAGACTTCAGGCGAGGCGGTGGCAAGGCTGTGAAGGTACATCAAAAATGGCTGGAGGAAAGAATGGGCTCAGTGGGTCAATGAATAAAGTTTCTGAAAGGGTAAAAGTCGCCGCTGTGCAAGCATGGCGAGGAACGACCTCCCCCCGGGGGCAAGGAGCAGGAGGTGCACCCATCGGGCTCGCAGGACACGCCCCCGCAGGCCGCTTTCGAGGCCATCGTGGTAGATCCCCCTGGCTGCTTCCCACGAGAGCCGGCCCCGGGACCAATCAAACAGGGGCTCCAGCGCGGTTGCCGCCGACTCGAAGGCGAGACTCATTCCGTTGCCTGTAAAGGGGGGAATAAGCCCCCAGCTGTCGCCGATGGAAAATCCGTCCGGGAACGCACTCAACGGATCGTAATCCATGGCGCTGACCGCACAGAAGCTGCCCTTGCTGAGCGTTCCCGCCTGCAACCGCGAATGGGCCAGCTCCAGGCCGTTGGCCCGGCAGGCCGCTTCCAGGAGACCCACCCCTTTCCCCTCCAATTTTCCTTCAAGCTGAAAGAGACCGCAGAAATTGATCGTTTCCGATTCGATCCGGCTCAATCCGGCATAGCCCCGCCGTCCGAGATGAATCTCAAGGTCACTCTCAAGACTGACTCCCGAGAGGTGGACCTTGAGGCCGATCCAGCGCCGGGAATTCCGTGCCGCAACGCGGCCGGCCGCGGAAACCGTACCCGGCTCGGCGCCCCCCGGGGATTCCCGTCTGCCGGTCCTCAGGTGCCCTCCGAGATCGTTAAACCGCTTTGCCAGACGGGAATCCAGAGTCCATCGGGAAAGGCCCAGTGCCGGTCGGGGGAGGCTTTGCTCAAGAACACAGGTTTTCCCGGTATACCAGCGCGTGCGCGTGAGCCGGAGGGCATCGGCAAGGTCCTCATCAATACCCAACCGTTCCAGCACCTCCGGCCCGACTCCGGAAATAAACTCCCCGCAAACGCGGTGACGGGGATAGCGAAGCGCCTCGTTGATCCGGACCGGAACACCCCGCTTCCGGAGGGCAATGCCAAGGGACAGACCAGCCAGCCCCCCACCCGTTATCCGGACTTCCCTCACAGGCGACGGGCGACGAGGCGGTGGGCTCCGCGCAGGGTTGTCTCGATCCGCCAGTCCCAGTCCCGCGGAGAAAGGCCAAGAGCATCCGGAATCTCCGCTCCGCGAAATCCGGCCTCGATGCTAACCGGAGCATCATGGCGGGTCGCCGGGCTCATGGCAAAGGAGAAGCAACGACACAGGAAATGTGTGAAACGGGAACGTGAGGGTTCCTGGAAAACAAGCAGGCGGGCCGAGGCACGCATTTCTCGACCCAGGTGTTCAAGGGCCTCCGGCTCAAACTGGTGCAGGATCATGTTCCCGATGACCACCGTGGCGGCCCCGTATCCGGGGAAACGGAGAAGGTCCTCCACGACATAAGTGACCTCGGGTCGCTTTTCCTCGAAGACCGGCTTCAGGTCGAGGGCGGTCCAGGCGAACGGATGCGACCCGTTGCCCCGCGCCCGGTCATGGAGGGCATGGATCAGGGTTCCTTCCCCGGCACCAATCTCAAGGATATGGTCGCTTTCCCGGATTTCTCCAAGCACTTCCCCGGCGAACCATCCCGCCGTTCCGAGGTAGGAATTAAAAAACCTGAGATCCTTCCGGCTGGAAACGGCTTCCGGGTCGAAGGGAGGCAGGCTGTCCAGCTTCTCGGGCTTGATGATGCGGTCCATCAATCGGGAAGCAGGGTCAGGATTTTTCCCGGAAAGCGGGTAGGCAGGAAGCGGTTTCGGGCAATCTGGGACGCACGTGGGAAATATTTCTCCACATTCCCGAAAATGCAAGTCCGGGGAGACAGGTATGCCATCCGAAGGTCGATATCGGAGCCTGTGAAGACTTATTCTTGCCTGAGCAAGGCCGGAATCCATAAAACATCGCAGGCAGGTTTGTCCCCCTTCATGGACACCTCCCCCCCAATCCGAAGCCTTCCGCTTTTCGCGGATCCACGTATGCCCATGAATGACACACGCTTTCCTCCCGCGCCAATGAGGCTGAAGCAGAAGCTGGTTTTGCCGTTGTCAGTCCTCCTCGTCTCCGTTGGCGCCGGGACCACTTTCGGCAACCTCTCCCTGATCCCCTCGACGCCCTGGAACTGGATCCTCTCCTGTGCCCTCGGAGCCGGAGCCGGAGCCCTTCTCTTCTCCACCCTTTCCGCCAGCCTGCGGTCCTCCCGCTCGGACGGGTTGGTCGCCAAGCTCTCCCGCAATGTGCCCGGAATCCTCTATGAATTCACCTATTCAAAGGCCACTGGACAAATGCGCATGCCCTATGCCTCGGACGGGATCCGGGAGATGTTTGCCCTCTCCCCCGAGGACGTCAGGGATGATGCCACCCCGGCCTTTGACCGGATTCATCCGGAGGATCTCGAACGCGTCCGTAAGAGCGTCAAAGAGAGCCTTCTCCACATGCAACCCTGGCGGTGCGAATTCCGGGTGATCCTGGATGGAACGGTGTTCTGGCGGGAAGGATATGCCACCCCCGAACAAACGACCGAGGACACCCTCCTCTGGAACGGTTTCATAACCGATATCAGTGACCGGAAAAAGCTGGAGGAGGCAAACCACGCCGAGAACCAGCGCATCCGCAACCTCATTGAATGCACGGACGCCGGGACCTGGGAAGTCGATCTCGAGGATGGGGAAATGACGGTCAACGACCGCTGGGCCAGGCTCATCGGTTATACCCGCGAGGAGATCACACCCCTCACCCTTGAATCCTCGAGGCACTTCCTCCATCCCGATGACAGACCCACCTGCCAAAAGGCCATGGAGGAGCACCTCGAGGGGGAAACGCCGATGTACAGCGCCACCATCCGCATGCGCCACAAGGAGGGGTACTGGGTCTGGGTAAAAGACAGGGGACGCGTGGTGGCCCGTGACAAGGCTGGTCGACCCCTGAAATTGATGGGCACCCACATTGACGTCAGCGAAATCAAGAATGCCGAGACCGAGTTGGTGGAAATCAACAACCACCTTGAAGAGGTGATCGCCCAGGCCAGTTCCATGGCCGCCCAGGCCGAGCATTCCAATTCCATGAAGAGCGAGTTCCTCGCCATGGTAAGCCACGAGATCCGCACGCCCCTCAATGGGATAATCGGCATGAGCCGTCTCCTTCTCGACACGGAACTGAGTCCCGAGCAGCAGTTCTACGCGCGTTCCACCCGGACCAGCGGGGAAACCCTCCTCAACATGGTCAATGACATCCTCGATAATTCCAAGATCGAGGCCGGCAAGCTCGAGCTCGCCAGCAACCCGTTTGACCTCCACAAACTGCTCGATGATCTGATTGTCAACCAGACCCTCATGCTCGAGGACAAGCCGGTCCGCCTGACCCTTTTTCTCGATCCGGCCCTCCCCCGCCATCTCATGGGTGATCCCGACCGGCTCCGGCAAATCCTTACCAACCTCTGCGGCAACGCCGTCAAATTCACCCTCTCCGGGGAAATTGCCCTTTCCGCAAGGGCGGAGAACCTCACCGGGGAGACCGTCCGCCTCGCCTGCTCGGTCCGGGACACCGGCATCGGCATCCCGGCGGACAAGGTCAATGAACTCTTTAACCAATACAACCAGGGATGCCGTTCCACCAGCAGCCGCTTCGGCGGCACCGGTCTCGGGCTTTCCATTTCCCGCCAACTCGTCCAGTTGATGGGTGGTGACATTACCGTCTCCAGCACCGAGGGAGAAGGTTCCGAATTTAGCTTTACGTCACAACTGGACATCATCCAGGAAAAAGATGCCAATCCCGGGATGGAAATCCCGTCTTCCCTCCACGGGAAAACAGTCCTCGTCATCGACGACAACGCCACCAACCGACAGCACCTCGGGGCCTGGCTGGAGGATCTCGGGATGAAAACGGTGACCGCGACAGAAGTGTACGGGGCACTCAAGGAGCTCCGGAACCACCAACCGGCCGTCCTGCTCACCCATTTCAACCTTGGAAGCATGGATGCGCTTCAGTTTTCCAAAATTGTCACCTCGAATCCGAAGTACCGTTCCTGCCGGAAAATCCTCATGCACGCCCCCGCTTTCACGAGCGAGGAGGAACAGTCATGGAGGACGGCCTTTGACGCCTGCCTCTCCCTTCCGGTGTTGCCCGGGGCCCTCGCGGAAGGGCTCAGAAAAGCTCTGGAGGATCACCCCGGCCTCCCCGACAAGCCCGGTCCTGCCTCCGGGACAACCCCTCAAGCTGCACCATCCCCGGAACCGGAAAAGGCGCAAGCTGCTGAGGCCCCGCAACCCGGCAGGCAACCTGACAAAACCGCACCGCCTCCATCCGGAATCGGGATCCTCCTCGTCGATGACAACGCCATCAACCGGAAGGTCTCCTCTGTCATCCTGAAAAAACTCGGCCATCGAACCGTTACCGCTGAAGACGGCCTCGAGGCCATCGAAACGCTCAAAAAAGACCCTTTGGACCTTGTCCTGATGGATATCCACATGCCGCGGATGGACGGCCTCGAGGCCACCCGCCGGATACGCGATCCGGCAACCGGCGTCCTCAATCCCTCCATTCCCATCGTTGCCCTCACTGCCGGGGCGGCCAGCGATGGGGGTCCTGACCATCTGGAAGCGGGCATGGACGACCTTCTTCAAAAGCCGATCAGGAAGGACCCGCTGGCCTCAATCATAGAACGGGTTGTAGAGCTCCCGGAAAATTCCGCGTCCAGAAACGGGAAACCGGAAAACAGCCAGTCGAATCCCCCTAGCGAATAAAATCGAGCAGGGAAAGGCCCATGATCCGGGACCCGGAATTCAGGGCCGCCTCATAGGCGGTCTGGGTCCGGTTCAGCTGGACGATGGTTTCCGCGATATCGATATCGAGTTCGCGCGAGGAAAGGCGCTCCAGTTCATTGAAGCGGCTCTCGTTGATTTTTGTCGTCACCTCAATTCCCTGAAGAAGGGCCCCGAATTCGACAATCCCGAGAAGGACATTCTGCTGGTGGTCATCGAAGCGGGGCACGAGGTCCTCGATGGTATCCAGACGGGGTTCGGTGGAGGTCGCAAGGATGGCCGGATCAAGGTCCGGATCTTCCTCCAGGCGCTCCTCAAAGTAGGCATCGCGGAGCCCGACCATCTCGTTGAAGAAGGCGAGGTATTCCTCGTTCTTCGTCCCCGGGGAAAAGGGGGAAACGGTGGCCCCTTCCCCGACGCGGAACTCCACGTCGTCGGCGGTGGTGGCTCCGTCCGGCGGATTCGTGTTCGTGGTTGTCCCGGTGTATTCGACATAGGCGACCATCCCGATCATGTCATCGGTGACCGGAATGCTTTCGTAAAGGTATTCCCCGGTACCCCCGTCGATCAGGGGTTCCCCGTTGGCGTCTCGCTGGACGCGCTTGATCTCGGCCCCGTTTTCATCGACAAGGTTGTCCCCCTCCTCGTAGCGGACGGCGGCAAACGGGGCCTCGGCGGTGTTGGCGCCGGCGAAGAGGTAGTCTCCGGCAACCTTGGCGTTGGCCACACGCAGCCCCTGCTCGATCAGCTGGTTGGTCTGCAGGGCGCGGGCTCGGTAATCGGCCGGGCTGGTCAAGCCGTCTGTATTGTTGGCGTCGATACGCGCCTTGTCCACGACAAGCTTGAGCTGCTCGAGGGTTTCGCTGCTGAACTCGCCGATGAGCTGGGCCCGGTTCAGGTTGCGCTCCTGTGCCTGGATGCGGGACTTCTCCGTCGCTGTCGCCAGGGCGCGTCCCACCGCCGAGGGATCCTCGTAGGATTCCTGCACCCGCTGGCCGCTGCTGAGCTGCTTCTGGAAATTGACCTGGTTGAGGTTAAGCTTTCCGAGCTGGTTGACGAGGGACTCACTGTATCCATTGAAGGGGACGCGCATTCTTCTTCTCCTTTCCCGGATGGGTTATCGCCCGAGCCCGTTGATGAGGGTGTCGAGCATTTCTGAAAGGACATTGAAATAGCGTGAGGTTGCCTGATAGGCCTTCTGGTACTGGAGCATCGACGACACCTCCTCGTCCATGGAGACCCCGCTGACTTCACGGCGCCGGGTTTCCAGAAGCTCCTTGACGTCCTCCTGCACCGTGATCCGGTTCTGCCCGTTCCGGATATCCTGCCCGAGGCGGGTCACGAGGTTGGAGGAGAACTCTGAAAAGGACGTTTCCCCGAGGTCAGCCTGGTCCGTTATGGCCAGCTCGGCAATTTCAAGGGCGAGATCGTTGGCCCCGGAAACGGAGGTCTCCGAGGTGCGCAGGCTGGAGGCGCTCAGGGGAATGAAATCCGTCACCGAAGGATCGGAGGGCTCGGAATAGAGCGCGATATCGGAGGCCGTGACCACGCCTGTCCCCCCTTCACCCGGAGGGGGCGTGGGCTGCTGGAAAAAACTGATTTCGGGGACCGCCGGATCCGTCCCCGCCGGGGCAAAGGCCTGATAGTAGAGCTCGTTCACTTCCGTCGCGAGGGAATTGGCGACCCGGTCGATGTTCTCCTGAAGCCCGGAAACGGTGTTGTCGCGGACATCGAGGACGGCGGGAAGCAAGCCCGCCTGGAGGTCCACCTCCTCGCTGCTTCCGGAGACGCGGAAGGTGGAGTCCGCCTCATCGAAGTAAAGGCTTTTCGCGGAAACCCCCGGACCGAGAACAACCTCCCGGTCACCGTCCGCACCGGGAAGTGTAAGTTCAATCTGCCCGTCACTGCCCTTGACCTCGCGGGACTCGACAAGGGCGTACTCGGAAATTTCCTCCAGCTTGGCCTGCCGGAGGTCACGGAGGTCGAGTGCGGATCCGGGGTTGCCGGTCTCGATGCGGGCAATCGAGAGGTTGATCTCCTCCAGTTCGGCGAAGAGGTCGTTGAGAATGTCCACTTCCTCGCCGACCTGGGAGGTGAGCTCGTTATCGAGAAGATCGAAGCGCTGGTCGAGCCGGTGGAACATGTCGACGAGGTTCTCCGAAGCCTGGAACATGACCTGCCGCGTGGTGGCATCGTTGGGCCGGGCGGCGAGGGATTCAAAGGTATCGAAAAAGTAGTCGATCGCTCCCCGGAGGCCACCGCCGCTTTGGACGATGTCGTCGACAAACTGGGCGTCACCCGAACGGTCAATGGTGTCTCCAAGGTTGGCAAGGGCCTGCTTCAGCCGGAAATCCTGGGTTTCAAGGCCACTGAGATAGGAGATTTCCCCGAGAAGCTGGCGGTCGAGGAAGAGATCCCGGACGTGCTCCGTTCCGATGGCCACGAGGGGGCCGGAAGTCTGACCCGTAGAGCTTTCCCGGGAACCGACCGTGCCCATGAGAATACGCTGACGGGCGTAACTGTCGTTGTTGATGTTGGCAATGTTCTTCCCCGCCTGCTGGACCGCCAGGCTCTGGGACTGGAGGCTTGAGGCGGTGGAACTTAAATTGGCGAATATTCCTGACATACTCTGGGCCGGTTCGGATTTCGGGGCGGGGACCCGGTGTCAGGCCCGTGCCTGATACTGCCCGACAAGGGCGCCGGGGGCCTTGCGGCGCGAGCGTCCGCTGCGGGCATAAAGCCCGCCATTGGCCGGTTCGGGACTCAACATGTTGAGGAAGGTCTGGCCGATGTCGCGTGAGCGGTGCAGGAGCATCTGATTGCGCTCCAGTTTCTTGCGGCTCTCGCCAATGAGCCGGTTGACCTCCCGCAGAAGCTCTTCGAAGAGCGCGTGGGTGTCTTCCGGAGACCGGCTCAAAAGGGCTTTCACGGTGGGTGGCCCTTCGAGGATTTCAAGGGTCCGGCAGAGGTTGGAAACCAGGCTTTCGCGTTCCTTCCGGAGACGGTCAAGCTCGTCCGTGTGGGCCTCCATCCGGCAATTGGTTTCAATCAGGTCGGAGAGATCGTTCCTGAGCAGGTGTTCACGCTGCTCTTCCAGGAGATGGAAGAGGCGGCCGTAGCCTTCAATTTCCCGGCGGAGCATTTCCGCGAGGCTTTCCCAGTTACTGTCGAGAATTCTCATGGCAAGGGTTCATGGGGTGGAATGTCTTGGGCCAAATTCGTTTCGTTATCGGGTGGAGGTGCTTCCCCTTCCCCCATCAACTGCATCCGCAAAAGGGAGGAAAACCCGAACTGTCCCTGCTCCGCGAGGGATCCCGCAAGGGCGTCCGTGATCATGTACTGGTAAACCCCGGCACCCGCAGCATTCGAGCCCGGGGTATTGTGAAGGAGCGGCTCAAGGGCCTTCCCGAGGAACTGGCGCAGGAAAATGGCCTCGAATTTCTCCGTCGCCTGATGCAGGTCCTTGATCCCGCCATCCGTTGCGGAGGAAGCCTGAAGGGTGGCCATCCGGGCCTGTAGTTCTGTCGAGGGAATTTCCATCGCTATTCCATGACCAGTTCCGCGTGCAGGGCCCCCGCTTTTTTCAATGCCTGCATGATCACCATCATGTCCCGTGGACCGACCCCGAGGGAATTGAGGGTCGTCGTCAATTCCTGCAGCGTGGGAGTCGTCGGCAATTGGGAAAACCCGCCCTGCGATTCCTCGACATCGAGGTCCGTGAAGTCGCCCTCCACGGTTTCCCCTTCCGAAAAGGCGGTCGGCTGGCTGACAAAAGGGGTGCGGGCGATGTTCACGGTGATGTTGCCATGGCTGACAGCCACTTCGGAGAGGCGTACTTCAGAAGTCGCGACAATGGTCCCCGTACGCTCGTTCATGACGACCCGGGCCTGGATATCGGGCTCGAGTTCAATGGCCTCGACCGAGGCGATGAAGGTCATTTCCCGCCCCACATAGGGCTCCGGGATCCGGACCGTTACGGAGGTCGGGGAAACGGTTCTCGCAGTTTCGGGAAAATACCGGTTGATCTGTTCCTCCATCCGCACGGCGGTGGCAAAGTCCGGTTCATCAAGAAGGAAGGTAAGGGTGTTTTCCCGGATAATCTGACTGCGGATTGATTGCTCGACAATGGCCCCGGCAGGAATGGACCCCACCGTGGGATGATTGCGTTGCACCGAGGCATCCTCACCCCCGGCCAGAAACCCCCCGACGAGGACCGATCCCTGGGCGACCGCATAGACATTCTCATCGGCACCCAGAAGCGGTGTCTGCAGGAGTACCCCGCCATTGAGGCTGTCGGCGTCGCCGATTGAGGAGATAATCGCGTCCAGACGGGTTCCCGGCTTGGCAAAGGCGGGTATGTCAGCCGTCACCATCACCGCAGCGACATTGTTCGAGCGGATGTCGTCCATGGGGACATTGACCCCGAAACGCTGCAGGGTGTTGGCGATGCTCTGGATGGTGTAGGTGGCCTGGGTGCTGTCACCGTCGCCAGCCAGGCCGACGACCAGGCCGTAGCCCACGAGCTGGTTGTCGCGCCTGCCTTCAAGCATCGCGATGTCCTTGACCCGGGAGGCCCCTTCGAGGGACACCACGGCCGGGAAAAGGAGCACGAGAACTGTCATGAATTTCCACATAGTGCGTTTCATGCTTTCAGAAGGGACTCAGGAAACTGTAGAGCCGGCTCAACCAACCCTCGCGCTGGGCCTCCGAGAGGGCCCCATCGGCGACAAACTCGATGCGGGCGTCGGCAATGCTGCTGGAAAGGATGGAATTATCGGCCCGGATGTCCGCCGGCCGGACATAGCCACGCAAGACGGCGTAATTGACCTCGTTCGCCATGACCATCTGGCGCATGCCCTCGACGACGAGGTTTCCATTTGGCAGACGGTCGATCACAACCACGGAAAGCCGGGACTCGGCTGACTGGGAATCCGAAAGCTGCCCGCCTCCTTCAAATTCACGCGCCACTTCCCAGGCCAGTCCGGGATAGTCCTCGTCTGAGTTGTCAAGAAGGCGCTGGATCTGGGTCGAGATACTTGATTCCTTGTTCACGGAGCTGTTTTTCGAGCTGCTGATCTCGGAGGCCTCCTGGACAACGATGGTGAGAATGTCCCCGACGCCCCGGGCAATCTTGTCCGCGTACATGCCTCCCCGAACCGTCTTTTTATTCCAGAGCGAGCCATTGGATTCCTCCGCCGGAGCAAGGCTGAGGACCAGCCCGGCGGCAAATGCCAGCATTATCGATTTATTGAACATGTTCCTTAACGTCCTTTCAGGGGATGAATGTTACCTCGTCGGGGCCGGTGACTTTGGTCAGGAGTTCGCGGTGGCTGCTGGTGTTCTTCACCGTCACGGTGTCGCCGATGACGCCGTCCTCAAGGGAACGTCCCCGTACCGTCACCTGCAGGGCCCCCTTCTCAACCCGGATCTCGACAATGTCCCCGCGGCGAACCGCGGGACGCTCCGTCAGGTCATCCCAGGTCAGGAGACGACCCTCGGGCAGAGTCCGCCGCAACTCATAGCGCGAAAGCCCTTCCGTGGCCGGAACCGGACTTCCGCGTTCACGGAAAACATCCCGCGTCACGGCGCGGAGGGAATCCTTTCCGGGAGTCTCTCCCCGGGCCAGTTTCTGCTGGACGAGCCATACTTCCTCAAAGAGGGAGGCTTCCAGCTTGAGGTGACGCGACTCCCGCGACTCACCGTTCACGAGGATCTCGAGGGAGGCATACCACCGGCCGCGCATGTCCGGCGAGAAGGAATTCTTCAAGCGGATATCCCATGCGTCGTTCCCCTTGATAAGGACGGGGTCCCAGTTGCCGCGGCCCTTGAGCTCGAGTTCCCCGCGGGAATCCACTTCACGGGAAGCCAGTTCCTCGATGCGCTCGACAACGGCCTCAAGGCTGAGCGAAACCGTTTCCTGCGGTGCCTCACGGGTATCGGGGGGGTCCTCGGTCTTGCTCCGGTCCACCTCGGCAGCCCGGGAGGGTTGCTCCGCATCGGCCACCGGGGCGAGTATCCGGTCAAGGGAAACGGATCCCGCAACCAGAGAGCCTGTCCCCAGGGTAAGGGCAAGGACCGTGAAACAACGGCAAAGCAACTGGATCGTCCGGCGTGCTCCCTTCATTGCATCCATCTCCTTCATCAGCGTTTGAGCTGGGCGACATTCTGGAGCATCTGGTCGGAGGCCTGGATCGACTTTGAATTGATCTCATAGGCCCGTTGGGCCGTGATCATGTTCACCATCTCCTCGACCACGTTGACGTTGGATTTTTCCAGATAGCCCTGGAGGACCCGGCCAAAACCGTTTTCACCCGGATTACCGGTTTCCGGGGTACCGCTGCCGGCCGTCTCCGCATAGAGGTTGCCGCCGAGGCTGCGGAGGCCGCCCGGATTGACAAAACGGCTCAACTGGATGCGGAAGGTCTGCTCGGACCCGTTTCCAAGGCGCACCGTGACATCGCCCGAGGATAGGATGGTAACCGATTCAACGCCATCCGAGAAGGGTTGAAAATTACTCATGACCGGACGGCCGTCACTGGTTGTGATCTGGCCGTCGGAGGAAATCTTGAGGGCCCCGTCGCGGGTGTAGGCGCTGGTCCCGTCCGACATCTGGACCTCCAAGAACCCATCCCCGTCGATAGCGATGTCCATCTTCTCGCCCGTTTCGGAAAGGGACCCCTGGGTGAAGACGCGGGCCGTGGACACCACCTGGGTGCCGTTACCTAGTTCGATCCCCGAGGGCAGGCTGTTGCCCTCCGCCGTCTGGGCCCCGGCTTCACGCTGGCTCTGGTAAAGCATGTCCTGGAACTCGATCTTGCCCCGTTTGTAGCCGATGGTGTTGGCGTTGGCGAGGTTGTTGGAAATGGTGTTGAGCTGCATCTGCTGGGCTTCCATGCCCGATGCCGCGGTGTAGAGTGATAAATTCATGACAGGTTCTCTGGAGGGTTAAACACTGAAGGCTTCGATCGCCTTGCGGAGACGGTCGTCATTTTCCTGGATCAGTTTCTGGGTCATTTCGTAGGCCCGGGAAACCTGGATCATGCTCACCATCTCGGACATCGGGGAAACCGAGCTCATTTCCAGCTGGCCCTGGATCACCTCGATGTCCTCGGCGAGTCGTGCTCCGCCACGATTGTCCGGATCAAGAACGAAACTGCCATTGCCCCGCTGGAGATCCTCAGGATTGTCAAAACGGTAGACGCTGATGCGGCCGATGGCCTCCCCGTTCTGGCTGATGGTCCCGTCACGGGCCACCGTAAACGGGCCCTCTTCCGGGGGTAGTTCGATCGGCCCGCCATCGGCAAGCAAAGGAAATCCTGTCTTGTTCACGAGAATCCCTTCACTGCTGCGGTGGAATTCCCCGTCACGGGTGTAGAGGACCTGGCCCTGCGGTCCCCTCACCGAAAAATAACCCTCACCCATGATTGAGAGATCATAGGGATTCTGGGTGGTTTTCATTTCCCCGCCAATTTGCGGACGCATCGAGGTCCCGACCGGCAGGAGGGTCTGCGGCTGGGTCTTTCCCCCGGTGCGCTCCATTTCCCGGACCGGCTCGGCATTGACCTGGAAGGTGTTCTTCTGGAAACCGACGGTGGAGCTGTTCGCAAGGTTGTGCGCAATGAGGGATTGCCAGTCCTCAAGGTTGCGAAGGGAATAGGCCCCGGTTATCAATCCGCTATCCATGCCGGATGCCTACCAAGCACCGGCTGTGCCAATCACGCCTTAACCCTCGTAGCGACAGTCGATCTCGGTCACGCTGCCACAGCTGCAGTGAACGATTATTTTCTGCACAACCCCCTCTTCGACAACGGTTTCCACTTTTGCTTCATGATCCTCCCGCGCCTCCTTCGCGTCGTTCCCGGAGGCCGTGTTTTCCCTCCAATGACGCTTCAGGACAGCTCCCAGCCGCTCGAAGCCGGAGCCCTTTCCGGGCCCGGACGTTTTTGCCGCCTCGCCGCCTGCATTTTTTTCCACCAAGGGTCGCATTGCTTGATCTATAGGTCTCTAAGGTTTGTTTGAATCCGGAATGGAAAGGGAAACGGTGATCCGCTGATTGGTCCGTCCCGGAACCTGAAGGGACGCCTCCAGGGGTTGTCTGGACCCGAGGCCGGAGACCCGCTCGATCCCGACCTCACCACCGGCGTAAAATTGCAGCGATTGCCGCACCGTATTGGCCCGGTCAAGGGAGAGTTCCCACGGGCCGTCCTCATCAGCGGTGTCCTCCATCCCGGGTTCGGCATGTCCCTCGATGACGGCGGCAAACCCATGCCGGGAAAGAATCCAGGCAAGGTTCTGGAGAAGGAAATCGCCCCATTCCGTGAGGATGCCGCTTTTCTCCTCAAACATCGGCGAATCCTCGCGGTCGTAAATCACGAGACGCAGCCCATCCGAGGTAATGACCATTTCCACCGGCGGGATCTCCTTGCTCGAGGCATCAATCTGGAGGGCTTTATAGAGCGTCTCCACAAGGCCCCTGATCACCGCCGGGTCCATCTTTTCAAAGACGGCATCATCGGCCTCGCCCTCCCGCCGGAGGCCCATATTGTCGCCCATATCGACCAGAAACTTGCCCGAGACCTGTTCCCATGGACTGGGAGGGTTGCGGAAATACTCCTGCATTTGCTCCAGCAACTCCTGCTCCGAACCAAGGATCCAGAGCACCATGAAAAGGGCCATCATCGCGGTGATGAAGTCCGCATAGGCAACTTTCCAGGCTCCACCGTGCTTGGCCATCGTCTACCGGGTGGGAACCTTGAGGGATTTAAGTTCGTTCTCGAGCGCATCGGCTTCGGGACGCTCCGCGGACATCAGGGAGCGACGGCCCATCTCAACCGCCATCAGGGGCGCCATTCCCGCGGCAAAACTGACAATGGCCTCGCCGAGAAGCCGGTAGTAGCGCTGCTCCGACTCGTTGTTGCGCTCAATGAGGGCGGTCAGGGGGTTGATGAATCCGTAGGCGCCAAAGACCCCGAGAAAGGTCCCCGTGAGGGCTGCGGCAACCTTGTAGCCGACGGTTTCCGCCCCTTCCGCCACACTTCCCATGGTAATGATGATTCCGAGGACGGCCGCGCAGATGCCGATTCCGGGGAAGGAGTCGCCCACCAGTCCAAGGACGTCCACCGACTCGGAATTCTCCTTCCGCATGGAGGCCAGCTCGGCATTGACGATAGCGCGCAACTGGTCCGGCTTGACCCGCCCGTCGACCACGGGACGAAGGGTGTCGGTGAAAAAACCGACCGCCGTCGGATTGCTGACAAAGGAGGGATACTGCTTGCAGATTTCACTGTTCCTGGCGTCGGCAAGGTGGTCCTCAAGGGCAAGAAGCCCCTCTTTGCGGGCCAGCATGAAAAACTGGTAGAGCATTTTCATGGCATCGGCATAGGCACTTTTCGGGAAGGGCCCGCCCTTGAAGGCAATGACCGTCTTTCTCATAATCTGCTTGAGCGTCGAGAGGGGGCTGGCGATGACAAGAACCCCGAGACAGATGCCGAGAACCACGACAAACTCGCTCATGTGCATGAGGACCATCACACTGGCCCCGCCGAGGGCCAGCCCAATCACCACCGAGGCGATCACAATAGCCATGCCAATCATTAAAACCATACCCGTCTAACCTTTCCCCATCAGCTTTTCACGGCGCGGTCCATGTAGGCGCGGAGGCCGCGGATGGCATGCGTGTGCAGCTGACAGATTCGCGATTCACTCAACTTGAAAACCTCGGCAATTTCAGCGAGGCAGAAATCCTTGAAATAATACATGTGAAGGATGCGCTGCTGGATCTGCGGCAACGCCTTGAGTCGTTCATTCAGGAGGTCAATGACTTCCTTTCCCTCCAGTTTCTCGGGAATCGACTCCGCAGTGACATCCTCGAGGTGGTCGGCCATCTGGAAACGGTCCCCTTCATCATCGCCGGCTTTGTCAATGGAAAGGAAACTGATCGGCCTCAACTCCTCGAGGAGGTCATTGAACTGCTTTTCTGTAAGCCCCAGCTCAGCGCGGATCTCGGCTTCCCCGGCAACCCGGCCCTCCCGCTGCTCAACTCGCTGAAGGGCCTCGTCGTAGGCCTTGGCCTTGCGCCGGACAGACCGGCTGTAGACATCCATTTTCCTCAGTTCATCGAGGATGGCTCCCCGGACACGCTGGCGCACGTAGGCTCCAAAACGCTCCCCGTTGACATCCTCGCCACGCTCAAGGGCCCGCATGAGCCCCCCGATGGCCACGCCATGAAGGTCGTCGGCCTCGACATGGCGCGGAACCCGGCTTTTGAAGCGGGCGACCTCGCTGCGGACAATGGGCAGAAACCGCAATGCCAGTTCCTCAAGGCTCTCCTCGGAAAGGTCCTGCGCATTCCGGCTCCCGGAATAGAGGGCCTTCAAATGCCTGATGGCCATTGAATCGGTCATGGCAGCAAAACCCGGGTTGCGGATCGGGAACACTGCATGGAGGGGGCTGTCCGGTCCTCAGTCATTCCGTTTCCTTGGGTTTTTCCTCTTCGGCAGCAGCAATTTCACGTTCGAGAATGGCTACCGCAGCACTTTCCAGTTGGCGATAAAAAAGCTTGCTCACCAGGCCCAGGAGAAGGCAGCCGATCATCCCGTCCCGGAGGGCCAGATTGAGGTTTCCATTCGTGCTCAGACTCGTCACGAAAGTGAGGAGAAAGCCGATAAAACCACCTGCCAGAAAAAAGCGTCTCATCTTGGGAAGGTACGTTCCATGAGGTAACCGAAGGGATCATCCACCCGGTCACTCGCGATATTCTGTCCGTTGCTGAAAAATAGAAGGGCCCGGTCGGGATCAAAGAGAAAGGCCCACAACTTGCCGAAGCTGTCCAGTTCATCGAGATGGGTCAGGATCTGGAAACCGCTCCCGAGGCGGCGCCCGCATTCACCGAATTTCTGGAGGATTCCCGTCTCGTAGGCGGCATTCAGGACAAGGATCCTGCCCTCGATGCCGAGGGTGTCGAGAGCCGCCCGGATCCGGTCCTGTTCGGCATGGTCACCGAGATCAAACCCGGGAATATCGACGTAGACCGACTGCTCCTCCCCGAAGTCGATTTCATCGGCCGAACGGGTACAGGGCACCCCCAGGACATCACAGTAGAGGAGAAGCCCGTCATCAAGATGCGGCTTGTCCAGTTCAAGCCGGAGGACCTGGGGACGGCGGCCATTGAGAAAAACCTCCCGGGCCAGCAACTTGCAGAGAGCGGTTGTCTTCCCCGCTCCGGGCCCGCCCATGAACGCCGCCTTAAGGGGAAGCCCGGCGCTGTTGCGGTGCTTCATCTGCTCCCGCAGGGTCTTCACCACCCGCGGGAGGCCTTCGCGAAGGTCCATGGCACAGATCTCCCGCCATTCCGTGTCGGACTCAAAACGTCCCAGAAGGACGGGGGGAAGACCGGCGCGTTCAAGGAAGGTGCCGCAGGTGAGGCGCCTTGACGTTTCCTCGCGCGTGACGCCCCCGGGATCAGGAGGCGTTTCCGCGGTTTCCGGTGCGGGCGCGCGTGACGGTTCAGGCGCGGGCTCAGGCGCATCGGCGGAGGGGCTCGCCTCGGGCTCGGGCGGGTCGAGGCGGGCAATGACCTCAAGGCGGGGGGCCGAGAGAAAACGCTGGAGCCCTTCCCCCTTGACCTGCTTCACCGAGACCACGCGGGCCTCCGGTCCAAGGGTTTCCCGGACGCGGGCCACGGCTTCTTCCGCGGAACGGACGACAAATCGGCACTGGCGCGCCTTTCTCGGTGCGGATTGGGGACTGGATTTTTTCCGGGAGGACATATCGACAGGTCAGGGTTTCTCCCTCCTCAACTCGCGGCCGCCGTTTCCTGGGCGGCATTGATGTTGGGGGAACTGACGACGCCAAAATTCTCCAACTCCGTTTCGGAAGGAATTTCCTGATAGGAGATAACGGCCAACCTTGGCAAGGAGGATTCAAAGAAGCGCTTGAAGGGCAGGCGCAATTCCGACATGACGAGGATGACCGGCGAAAGCCCGGCTTCCATCATCTCCTGCATCAGCTGGGTCAACCGGTGGAGGACATCGTGGGCGGTTTGAGGATCGAGGCTGAGCCCGACTTCGAACTGGCTCCGCTGGACGCGATGCATGAGGTGTTCCTCGAGCTTGGGATCAAGGGTGATCGCCTTGAGGCGCCCGGTTTCATATTCGTAGGGGCCCACGATGTAGGAGGAAAGGCGCCGCCTGGCATATTCGGAAAGGTCGTTGGGGTTCTTGGTGTGCGGGGCAAAGTCCCCGATACACTCGAGAATAAGGGGCAGATTGCGGATGGAAACCCCCTCCTTGAGAAGGTTTTTCAATACATTCTGGACCAGCCCGACAGTCGCGAGGTCGGGGAAAAGCTCATCCATGAGAGCCGGGTGCTGCCCTTTGACATGATCCAGAAGCTCCTGGACACTCTGCCGGGTAAGGATGTTATGAGCGTGGTTGCGGAAGACCTCCGTAAGATGGGTGCAGAGGACCGATACCGCATCAACAACCGTGAATCCGTTCATTTCCGCCATCTTCTTGCCGTTTTCGTCAACCCATACGGCGTCGAGACCGAAAACCGGTTCCTTCGTCTTTTCGCCGGGAATCTCCTTCGGGTTTCCGGTCACGTTCATGGCAAGGGAACGGTTGGGCAGGACGCGGCCGTGAGCCACCTGGCGACCACGCAGAAGGAACCGGTAATCGTTGGCTTCCAGTTCGAAGTTATCCCGGATAGCGACCGAGGGGAGGACAACCCCCATCTCCTGGGCAAAGCTTTTCCGCAAGCCGGTGATCCGCTGGATAAGGTCCCCCCCCTTGCTTTCATCAGCGAGGCGGAGGAGGGAATAACCGAGTTCCACGGAGAGAATATCGACCTCCACCAGTTTGCGCAGGTCCTGCTCGGAAGCCCCGTCGACGGACGGCTTCTGCCCGGAAGGCGCCCCCGCGTCCGAACCGGCGTGGGCTCCCTCGCCCGCGGTGCCGGGCCGTTCCCCCGCCCCGCCTGCGGCTGGGCCCGGGAAGGCGGAATCCCCGGCGCTCTCGGCATCCTCAAGGAGTTCCGAGAAACGGCTCGCATCAAGGCTGGACCGCTTCAGTTTCCAGGCAAGAAGGGCGGCGAAGGTCCCGAAGACAATGAAGGGGGTCTTGGGCATCCCCGGAAGGATGGCGAGAATGAAGAGGGTTCCGGCAAGAATGGCGAGGGCGCGCGGATAAAGGGCCAGTTGACGCACCAGGGTGCTGCCCATGTTCTGGCTTCCGGATGCCCGGGTGATGAGCAGGCCCGCGGCAAGGGAGAGGATGAGCGCCGGGATCTGGGAAACAAGGCCATCCCCGATGGAGAGCAGGGTATACTGGCGAAGGCTGTCCTCGAGGGACAGGCCCCGTTGCATCATGCCGATGGCAAACCCCGCGATGACGTTTATCAGGGTGATGAGGATCCCGGCCACGGCATCGCCCCGCACAAACTTGCTCGCCCCATCCATTTTCCCGTAGAAATCGGCCTCCGCCTGGATGAGCTGGCGCCGCTGGGTGGCCCGGGCCTCGTCGATCATGCCGGCATTGAGCTCGGCATCAATGGCCATCTGCTTCCCCGGCATGGCATCGAGGGTAAAGCGCGCCGCCACCTCGGCGATCCGTCCGGAGCCCTTGGTGATGACCACAAAGTTGACGATGACAAGAATGAGAAAAACAACCGACCCGACGACATAGTTCCCCCCGACGACAAAATTCCCGAAGGAGGCAATGACCTTGCCCGCGTCCGCCTCAAGGAGGATCAGCCGCGTCGAGGCGACATTGAGCGCCAGCCGGAAAAGGGTGGCCACGAGGAGGATGGTCGGGAAGGCTGAAAGCTGGACCGGCTGGCGGACATAGACAATGACAAGGAGGACGAGGATCGCAAAGCCCATGCTCATGGTCAGGAGGACGTCCATGAGGAACTTCGGCACCGGCAGGATGAGGACGATGATGACCGCGAAGAGGCCGGCCGCGAGGGCGTAGTCGCCGTTGCGGATGGCCGTGAAGACCCGGCTCTGGGAGGATGTGTCGGACAGGGAGGCCATGGGTCAGGGGAGCTTCATGCGCTGGCGGCGCTGCTTTTCGAGGAAATAGCGGCGGTTGACGCGGTAGACGTAGGCAAGGACCTCGGCAACCACCTTGAACATCTGGGGCGGGATCGGCTTGCCGGTTCGGCCAAGCTTGTAAAGTCCGCGGGCCACCGGCTTGTTCTCGATAAGGGGAACACCGTTTTCACGCCCGATCCGCTTGATCTTTTCCGCAATGAGGTTCTTGCCCTTGGCAAGAACAACGGGCGCTTCGTCCTGAAGGCGGTCGTAGCGCAGCGCCACCGCGAAATGAGTCGGGTTGGTGACGATGAGGTCGGCTTCGGGGACAGCCGAGAACATCTGCCGCTGTGCGAGGGCACGCGCCATCTGGCGCCGGGCGTTCTTCACCATGGGATCCCCTTCCTGCTGCTTGTGCTCATCCTTCACTTCCTGCTTGGTCATGCGGAGGTCCTCGAAGGTCTTGTGCTTCTGGTAGAGGAAATTGAGAAGGGCGATGCAACCGAGAGAGACGACGAGGATCGCGAGCAGGTACAGGGTTGTCTCGAAGATGAAGACGGCAATCTCGATGGGGGCGATTTCCGTATGGAAAATCTCATGCCGGGTCACCCGCCAGACCCCGAAGGATATGCTCAGGCCAATGACGAGGAACTTTGAAAAATCGAGGCCAAACTTCACGAGGGCCTGCTTGCCGAACTTCTGCTTGAAGCCATTGACGGGGTTGAGCTTGTTTCCCTTGAAGCCAACCGCCTTGGGCGTGAGCCGGAAACCGCTCTGGAGTCCGCCGCCAAGCACCCCCGTGAACACCCCCACCACCAGCACCGGGATGATGATCGCCGAAAGGTACCCCACTCCCCGGCGCCCGTATTCCACGACCATGTCCACATTGAGCCGGTAATTGCCCAGGTTGCCCAGAACATGCTCCATCAAGTGGGCCAGGCGCTGCCCCGCCCCGGCGGAGGTGAAGAGGATCACCGCGAGCGCCCCGAAGAGCCCAAAGACCACCTGGATCTCCTCGGCCTTGGCAAAATTGCCCTCCTCGTGGGCTTCCCGGAGCCGCTTGGGAGTCGGCTCTTCGGTCTTGGAGGATTTGTCTTCTTCGGCCATGACAGGATGCTCGTTCCACGGGTCCCTCAGGGAAACGGCAAAAATTGCAGCATCCGTTCCGGAGACCCGTTAATGACCCCAAGCAGAAACTGAACCACCACGACAAAAACAAGGATGAGGACAAAAAAACCTGCCAGAATCCGGACCCCGAAACTCAAAATAAGGATGTTCAGGTTGGGAACCGCCTTCCCGAGAATGGCAAAGGTCAGGGTGACGATGAAATTGACGGCGATCAGGGGAGCGGACATCTGCACCGCGAGGAGGAAAATTTTACCGACACCTTCCACCACGGTACCCGCCCCTGCGGCTCCAAGCCCGGGCGTTCCCGCCGGCAGAAGGTCAAGGCTGCGCTTGAAGGCAAGGAGGATCAGGTGGTGGATGTTCAGGGTGAAGATCAGCACGGTTGAAAGGAGGGACAGCCCGGTCCCGAGGACGGTTCCCTGGTCACCCATCATCGGATTGAAGAGGTTGCTCTGCATGAGTCCGATTTCCATCGAGAGCAGGCGCCCCGCAACGTCGCAGAGGTAGTAGATGATCTGCATGCTGTAGCCCATGATGAAGCCGATAAAGACCTCCCGGAGGCTGAGGATAAGGAGATCAACAAGGTGGCCGGGGACCATCAGGGCCGGTGACGGATCCGTCAGGGGAAGAAGAAAGACGGCCATGAAGACCCCCACAGCCCCGCGGACAAGGACCGGGAGAGGGCGGCCGAAAAACGGCAGGAGAAAGACAAAGGCGCTCGCCCGGAGGAAAATCGCGTACCCGTGCAGGAGCAGTTCGGGATCAAGGTAGTCCATCGCGGTCAGCCGGACATGTTCGGCATGCGGTTGAACATCTCGATCGTGAAGGCCATGATTTGTTCGATCAGCCAGAAGGCGAGAAGCATCATCACAAGGACCACCGCGACCAGCTTGGGGACAAAGGAAAGGGTCTGTTCCTGGATACTGGTCACAGCCTGGAAGAGACTGATCACCAGTCCCACCACCATCGCCGTCAGGAGCATCGGAAGCACCATCGAAAGGGCCGTCGTCAGCATGGTCCGGAATAATTCAACTGTCAGCTCGGCGGAAATAGCGCACCCTCCTCCCTAAAAGCTCCTGACGATCGACTGGACAATGAGGAACCATCCATCGACGAGGACAAACAGCAGAATCTTGAACGGCAGGGAAACAATGACCGGTGGCATCATCATCATCCCCATGGCCATGAGGACCGTCGCGATGATGAAGTCGACCACGAGAAAGGGCAGAAAGATGAGAAAGCCCATCTGGAAGGCGGTCCGCAATTCGCTCATGACAAAGGAGGGGATAACAATCCGCATCGGCAACTCCTCGGGGGTCATCTCCTCAAGGCCGGAAAGGCCGAGGAAAAAATCGATGTCGCCCGGGCGTGTCTGTCCAAGCATGAAGGTCCGGAGGGGAATCATGGAGCGGTCGAGAGCCTCCATGGAAGTGATGTCGCCGGCCCGCATGGGGGCGATGGCCTCGTCCATGATCTCCTCGCCGACAGGCATCATGAGGAAAAAGGTGAGGAAGAGCGCCATCCCGACAAGGACCTGGTTGGGCGGCGTGGACTGCATCCCGATGGCGTTGCGGACAAACCCAAGAACAATGATGATCCTCAGGAAACTGGTCATGAGGAGGACGATCGCAGGGGCCAGCGAGAGCAGGGTCATCAGGACCACCAGTTGAAGGGCAACACCGACGTCCGCGCCCTCTCCCTCATCGCCGAGGCTGAGTTGAAAGTCAATTCCCGGTGTGGCGGTGTCCTGGGCGTCAAGTCCTGTTCCCGCGATCAAAAGAAAGCCGGCGGTCAGCAGCAGGAAAGGGATAAGGCGAAAACGTTTCATGGCAGCGGTTCCCGGCCTGGGCCACGGGCGGTATCAAGCGCCTCCGCAAAGCCGCTGCCCGGGTCGCCGTCGCCCAGTCGCGTAAGGTAATCGATCCGGCCCGGGCAGACCCCGAGAAGAAAGGATTCCCTGCCGTATTTGCCGACCACGAGGAACTGCCGTCCGCCAAGGGGCCGCGTCTCAAGGATTTCCAGCTTGCCTTTACCTCCCTGCCGGATGACGCCGAAGCGCTTGACGTAGAGAAAGGCTGCCGCGAGGGCCATCACGAGCAGGATCAGGAGCAGCATCACGACTTCGTAGCCGCCGGCACTCCAGCCTCCGGCGGGCGAGGATTCCCGCGTCAGGTCAAGTTGAAGGAGCATCCGGAACGGTGCGGGGGAAAGACTCATGGCGCTACCTGCTACTGTTCGACCATTTCCGTTATCTTGATGCCGAAACAGTCATTGATGACAACGACCTCCCCGCGGGCCACGGGCTTGTTGTTCAGGCAGAGGATGACCGGGTCGGTTACTTTGTTCTTCAGCTGGACAAGGGTCCCCGGGGCCAGGTCGAGGACTTCGCGCATGCTCATTCGACAGGAGCCAAGGGAGCCCGTTACATCGACCATGACGTCAAGGATCACCTCGAGTTCCGGGTTTTCTCCCGTCTCGCTTACATTTTCATATTCCATAGGGGACCTCGTTTTTTCTTCTTCTCAAGGATATTAAGGGCCAATTGCCCGTTCTCGACCCCCACCTCGCACCGGAAGAGGGGAATCCCGGCCAGGGAGAAGTCGACGGATTGCATGGCGTCGTCAGGCAACTGGATCACGGTCCCGGGCTTCCAGGTTTCCATGACTTCCCGCAGGCTCGCCTTCCCGAGTTGGAGATCGCCCTCCCCTTTCACATGGATGTCGCCGTAGGCGTTGCGCCAGGCCGCCTTCGAGCGTGCTTCATTGAAAGCGCTTTCCTGCTTCCGCTGTTCCTGCATCCAGCGGACCGCCTCCTCGATCATGAAAAGGGGGACACAAATCCCGAGGCGGCCAGCGCAACCACGGATCTGGGCCTCCATCGTCAGGGACAACATGATCGTGTCATGCTCGCAGATCTGAAGGACGCTTGCCATGACCTCATGACTGAGTATGGAGGGTTCGTAGGTTTCCCCGCCCTTCCACTGGGCACACCATTCCTGGAGAAGGATATTGATGAATTCCTCAATCAGGTCGACTTCGATCTGGGTCAGGTAGCGCTCGACCCGGGGAGCCTGTCCCTTTCCCCCAAGGATGCTGCTCGCCACCGTGAGGCCCAGACGCGGGCTCAGCTCGATAAACCCGACGCCCGGCATGGGACGGGACTTGAAGACCACCAGATGGGACGGGTTCTCGACTTCCGAGATCGCCTGCTCGTAGCTGACCGTGGTCAGCTTGGTCATCGAAAGGGAGAAATCCATGCGCAGAAAAAGGGCCAGACGGGCCTCCAGAAAATGGATGAACTCCTCGTGCAGGAGCCGCAGGCGCCGCATCTCGGCCTCTCCGAGAAAGACTGGATTCCGGAAATCGTACGGTTCGACCTTCACCGTCTCGTCCGGTTTGGCGAGACGGCCGTCATAGTAAATGACCTTTTCCTTCCGCGTGAGCTCACCCGAACCGGATTCGCTCTCATCCGTTTCCTCCGGCTCGCCGGAGACCTGGGCAAGCAGGGAATCTATATCGGACTGGCCGAGAACATCGGAAACATCCTCGGGCTCATTCCCTTCAGGGGAGGGACTGGAACCGGATGATGACGGCTCCTCCTCGGGATTAACTGGTTCGTCCTCGTCCACTTATTGTATGATGAAGTCGAGAAAATAGAGTTCGTCGACCAGGTTGACCCCGAGGGCCTCGTTGATCGACCCGATCAGCGCCACCCGGAGGGTGTTGCGCCCCCCGACAACCTCGATCTCCTGGATGGTCCGGCTGGAAAGGGTGGTGATGATGGAATCCCTGACCTGGGCGTCGCGCATGCGGGCGATGGAGGCCAGCTGGGGATCATCGCCGACGATCTGGAAACTGACTTTCAGGAAGCGGGTTCCCATGGTCCCGGCAACGTTGGAAATGATGTCCTCGTAGACGACCGTTGTCCCCTGTGCACGCGGGACGGGGCTGTCTTTTCCGCCGTCAGAATCGCCAACGTCCTTCTCCCCGGCTTGTGGGGAAGACGCCTCCTGGACCGCCGCCGAAGGAGAATCCTGAAGGGCGTTCCTGAGCTTGGGGATGACGACAAATTCCACCAGGACGAGCGTGATGATGGGGATGAAGAGGAGGACGAGAATCAGCGGAATCCAGGGAACGGCGGCCTTCTTCGGAGCCATTTCCTCCACTTCAACGTCTTCATTGATTTGCTCGTCCGCCATTTTCCTGCTTCCCGGACACGGTTAACGCTTCAGGTTGATGATTTCCTGAAGCATTTCGTCGGATACGGAAATCACCTTGGAGCCCCCCTGGAAGGCGCGCTGCGTTGTTATCATATCGGCAAATTCCTGTGTCAAATCCGTATTGGATCCCTCAAGGGCGCGCGACTGGATAAAACCGACACCGCTCTGGTTGGGCAGGTGTGCCGTGCGGTCGGTGTCCGCCATGGTGCTGCCGAGGTTCCAGTCCAGCATGCCGACGGATCCGGCATTGACCATTCCGGAATAGAGCCCGCTGCCCTCCTCGGTGAGGGCGTCCTGGTCCTGCACCTGCTGGAGGAGGACCTGGCCCCGGACGTAGGAGGAACCGTCATTGAGCGTCAGGCGCAATTCACCGTCCTTGTTGATGGTCCAGTTCTGGACCGCAAGGGGAAACTGGTTCGGATCGGTCGGGTCCGGAGTGGCAACAGCCGGATCGGCCGCCGCGGGATCCCATTCCCCGTCGACGGACTCGCTGCTGCCAGCCACCGCGAAGGGTTGGGTGAGCGAATTCCACTGGACGGCATCGGCATCCGGGGCCGTCACGTCGAAGGGTACCGGACCAGCAATTTCATTTCCGTCCCCGTCGATGTAGTTGCCGGCGTCGTTGACAAGGTAGTAATTGCCATCGTCGTGGAGAAGAGCCCGCGAACTGTTGCCACCGAGGTCGGTCAGGATGACCGCGTCATTCGGGAAATCGGTATTGCCCGTCCCGGGATCATACTGCCGGTCAAGGATGCGCCCCTCGGAATCCACCCGGTAATATCCTGTCGAGGATTCCGAATTGATGAGGCCCCGTGACCCGTCCTGAAGGACGATCCGACCGGTGCCGTCTATGGGACGGTCCTCCTCGTCGACTTTGACATCGTCGGCAAGGCTGACCTGGACTTTTCCGATAACGTTGGGATCGCTCTCGGCGGTGCCGCCGGTGAGTCCGAGGAGGAAGTTCCCGTTTTTGTCCGCGAGGAAACCGTTTTCATCGACCCGGAAAGAGCCGTCGCGGGTCAGCAGTTGCTGCTGGTTGGCGACGTCATATACCCGGAAAAACCCTTCTCCGGAGATGGCGAGGTCGGAGGAAACTCCCGTGAGCTCAATGGAACCCTGGCCAAAGAGCTTCTGGGCGGCGGTGATGGAGACCCCGGCCCCGACCTGGATCGGCGGCAGATTGGACCGCTCACCGGTACCCGGGGTGGCGTCCCGGAGGGTATTGGAAAAGTTGTCTGTGTAGTTCACCCGCTGGCGTTTGAAACCGACGGTCTTTGAATTGGCGATGTTATCCCCGATAACCTCCATGCCTTTGACAAAACTCTGCATGGCATTGACGCCGCTGTCTAATGATCCGATGAGGGCCATTTATTTATTCTCCTGTGTTTAGATGATTGGTGCCGAAGCAATTGGATGTGAATTGTCCGGAGTGGTTCGTTCTCTTAGATACCACCACTTCCTGTGGGTGGGATTTCTTCCCCGGTGGATGGGTTGCCTGATTCTTCAAAAGGGTTTTCCGAGACCTCCACGATGTTCTCGTAGGGCACCGGGATATTGCCGATGTAGGGCATCAGCTGGCCGTCCTGCCACTCCACCCGGTCGATCCGGCCATGGAAGGGGGCACTGTCATCGTCGAGGGCGATGACGTGCTTGCCGATGAGGTTCATCATCGTCGCTGTCCGCTGGTCCTCGCGCAGCCCGCTGGTGTTCTCGGCAATGGCCTCCATCTGGCTGAGGCTGCTGAAGTTGGCCATCTGGGAAATGAACTCGGTATCCTGCATCGGCTCGAGGGGGTCCTGGGATACCAGCTGGGTTGTCAGCAGCTTGAAAAAGTCATCCATACCGAGTTCGTTCTTTTCCGTAACCACGGTTCCCTGCTGCGGCTGGGAAGCCTGGTTGGCAACAATTTCGTCAATGCCTTGGCTGGGTGGAATGTCCATCGTCTTTCCTGGGTTATCGAATTACTGTTCCTGCAAAGCATATTGCGTGCCTGAAAAACTTATCCCGCTATCAAACAATAGGTTATAAAAACCAAAAAGGTTCCTGGACCCGGCCCAGGAAAAATTTGCCTCAACCTGGGTGAGGCCTGCCGGTCTTGTTGAAATCAGGCGTAGGTATTGAGATACGGTCCGCCTGAGGAGGCGGGAGGAGGCGCCGCAGGGGGCGGTGTCGAGGCCTGTCCCCGCCCGGCGGAACCCCGCTTGGCCGCGAATGAGCTGTTCCCGAAGGAGTCCTCCCGGGCCGGGGAACCGTCATCACCTCTCTGTCCGCTCTGGGAATCCCCGGAATGGTGGCGGAAGTCCGGCTGGTTCGCCTCGACACCCCGTTCAGCAAGCTGGCGCTGGAATTGCATCCACCCCTCACGCAGGGCCATGCGCAGGGAATCCGAATCCGTGACAAAGGTCGAATGCAGCAAACCATTCGAATACTTGATGAGGACCTTCATGTCGTCCCCGCTCTCCGTCTTGAAATTCAACTGGATCCGGTTGCCCGATTGCTGTTCGAGGAGGCGCTCAATCGACTCCAGGGAACGACTGAAGATTTCACTGACATACCCGACCCGGTGTGCGGCGGCGGGTGCCTTCCCGGAGGACGAAGGGGATTCGGGCGACGGAGCCTGGGCCGGCTTCTCCGCCCGCTCAAGCTGGGGGCTACGCTGTTCGCGCTTGCCCCGTCCGGAGGAGGAGGAATCGCCACCGCCTCCCGGGTTCCCCATCGCCCCTTCACCGTTGGCACGGGCTGATTCAGGGGAAACGGGGCCCGTCTGGGGAGCCGTATTCTGCGTTGGCGGGGGCACCGGCTGGGCCGGCATCTCGCGCAGGGAAGGGGTTACTGTGGGAGTTCTGGGTTCACGACCGGCCTTTCCCGGAAGCTCCCCTGCATCGTCGAAGGCAATAGCCGGACGGTTGTCCCCGCCGGGACGCTCCGCGGACACGGAATTGACGGGGATTTGCTCGCGCGGATTAACAGTGGCCTCCGGCCTTGAGGAGCGAAACTTTTCGGGAGAGGAGACCGGTCGGGATGGCTCCCCGCTCATGTTTTTCCCGGATGGAGCTGGCGGTACTCGCTCGGCCCTTGCCTCTTTGCTCTCTCCGTCAGGCCGCCTCCCGAAACGGATCTCCCGATCCGAATGATCCAGGGCTCTTGCCGTGGTTGAGGGCCTTACGGATTCACTTCCCTGGAAACGCTTCGCCACTTCCTCCCCGGCTTCAAGCCGGGTCGCGCCCGGATTTCTCAGGGGGTGTTGGTCCGCATTCCTCGAGGAGGCTTCCGGGGCGGGAGGCGGGTGCCCCTGAGGTTGCACAGGACGTTCCTGAAGTTGCACAGGACGCTCCCCGGCTTCCACCGCCTGCCCGGTCGGCACCGGTATGCTCACGGGCCGTCCGATGGGTCCACCCGTCTGGGCTGGCGTATCAGCACGACCAATCGGAGCAGGGATTTCCCCTCTTCCGGCGGGGACCGGCTGCCGTGATTCCGGCGGTTCAGGCCGGCCTGCCCGACCCTCTTCAGGGAGACCAACCAGTCGCGACCCGGGCGTCTGCGGATGCCTCCCCTCCACCACGTGCTGCTTTAAGGAAGCACCGGCTCCGGTGCTCTGGTGTCCCTGGACCGCTTCCCGGGAAGCCACCGCGAAATTCCGGGTGCGGGGAGCCGCCGCGACTTCCCCGCGCACCTCCCGGGTGTCAACAACCGGAGGATTCCTGAATGCCGTGGTCCCGGAACCGCTCCTCTCGCTGGAACCAGCCCTCTCCGCGGAACCGGCAGGTAAGGACCCCGTGGGCGGGAGTGCCTCGGTCAAGGTCCCGTTGGAGGTTTCCGCTTTTGAAGACGGAAGGCCCTCCTTTCCTTCGGTGGGGAACACGGGTGTCTCCTCCCCTTGGGGACCGGTCATATTTTCCGGAAGCCCCGTTCCATCACCGACCGGGCCGGCATCCCCTGCTTTTTTGCCTTCATCCGGCGAGGCGGTTGTGGGAGGCCTCTCCGTCCGGGAGGCGATACGGTCGGCGAGGGAGAGAAGCTGGAAGAATTCCTCCGGAAGATCCCCATCCTTGATGACGAGCTGATCCGGCTGCATCGGAGCAGCCTGACCGGCAATGTCCTTCCTCACAATCTCGTCCGTCAAGGCGACGGCGAAAGAGTCGCCACCCTTCCCGCCGGAAAGAATGCCGGCAAGGTCATGAACGGGACGGGTCGCCCCGGTGACCTCGCTGCGAGAAGGGCTGGCACCAGTCTGGGCCGAACGCAAAAATTCAAATCCACCTGCCTGCATGGTCATGTTTCCCTCACTCCTTTACCTGTTGCATCAACTGGGTGATCCGGGAGGCCATCCCCCGCATCCTGCTCTCTTCCGGGGCGGCACTCATCTCGGCAAGGATGCGCGAGGCCGGTTCCTCGTTCATTCCCGAAAGGATCTTCACCACAAGCTCGATATCCAGATCCACGAGGATCTTGACCGCGGCCTCCGGACGCATCTCCGTGTAGACCTTTGCCAACTGGGCCAGGTTGGCCTTCTCCGATTCCCTTATCTCGACGTAATCGGCATTGATGGCCTCACGGATTTCCGTGATTTCATCACGAACCCGCTCCAGTTCCTCGACCTCCGAGAGGACCCGTTTCTCGAGGACCTCGAGGCGGTTCCGTTCCTTCCGGATGTTCTCGCGCTCGGCCTCCATCTTGACCCGTAGATCCTCGATTGATGAAATGTCGTAGTTCCATCCGGAATACGCGTCCGACATGCCGGGAACGGGGTCCCCAGCGGGGGCTTCCTCTTCCCCTGGGGGCTGTATCCAGTCCTCCCGCTGCAGGTAGAGGAGCCCCACCGCGGAAAGCAGGCTGACCATCAAGGCCAGCAGGATCAGGTACCAGAAACGCAGCAGGAACTTCATATCTCAGTTCTCCATCACGGCCCCGCGGGCCATGACAAACTCCTCCATGGCCATTTCATCCTCTTTTTCAGCCTCCTTGCGCGCTTCCTCGCGCTGGCGTTCCTCCAGCCTCACAAGGGCCTCGCATTCCTGCTGCGCGGCCTTGACGGCCTCCCGGGCGCGGTTCTCCTTCTCGAGGGACTCAAGGGCGCTCTGGCGCAAGGTAGCCAACTCCCCGCGACGTGCCCGCAGCGCATCCTGGATAAGCAGCACCTCCTGAGCACGGACAGTGCCGGAAAGGGTCTCCCGGAGACGATCCTCCATCTCTCCAAGGGCCTCCTGGCACCGTCCAAGGCGCTCTTCGAGAGTCATCCGCCGCCGCATCGCCACCGACAGCTCGGCCGCCTTCTCGGATTTGCGGAACTTCCTCAGGGTGAGGACGGATTCAAGACTGAAACGGAAACGCCTCATTGAAGAATCTCCTCCAGACGTTTGAAACTGACCTCCCGCGGGCTTGATTCCCGGACGCCCTGCCGGAAGAACTCAATGAGGGGCTCCCGCTTCTCGATGGCCCGGTCAATCCTCGGGTTGCTGTTGCGGACGTAGGCCCCGATATTGATCAGGTCCTCATTTTCCCGGTAAAGGGCCAGCAACTCACGGGCTTTCCCCACCACCGCCAGCTCCCCGGGAGAACAGATCTCCGTCCCCAGGCGGCTGATACTTTCAAGGACATCGACCGAGGGGAAGATGTTCGAGGTGGCAATCGCCCGGGAGAGGACGACGTGGCCGTCAAGGATCCCGCGGACACTGTCGGCGATGGGCTCATTCATGTCATCCCCCTCCACAAGGACCGTGTAGAAGGCCGTGATGGAACCTCCGGAGGAATTCCCGGTGCGCTCAAGGAGCCGGGGAAGGAGGGAAAAAACCGAAGGGGGATAGCCTCGACTGGCCGGTGGTTCCCCGATGGAAAGCCCAATCTCCCGCTGGGCCATGGCAAAGCGGGTCACGGAATCCATGAGAAAAAGAACATTCAGGCCGGCATCGCGATAATGCTCGGCGATGCTTGTCGCCATGTAGGCTGCACGGAGACGCAGCATGGCCGGCTGATCCGAGGTGGAGACCACGATGACCGTCCGGGCGAGGTCCTCCGGGCTGAGCGTGCGCTCGATGAACTCGCGTACCTCGCGCCCCCGTTCCCCGACAAGGGCGATGACGGTGATATCGGCTTCGCTGCTGCGGGCAAGCATCCCCAGCAGGGTCGATTTCCCGACCCCGCTTCCGGAAAAGAGGCCGAGGCGCTGTCCCCGGCCCACCGGCGTGAAGGTATCAAAACTGCGAATACCCGTTTCAAATACGGAACTGATCGGCTTGCGCTCAAGGGGTGCCGGAGGGCGCCTCCGGATATTATGACCGTAATCATAATGCAGGGGTCGCAGCCCGTCGATTGGGCGCCCCATCCCGTCAATGATACGCCCCGCAAGATGCTCACCGACGGGGACCGCCCCCTCGTGGATCTCGGCCGTTACGGTGCACCCGGGAGCGACGCGGTGCATGTCGTCGAGGGGCATCAAAAGCATGCGGTGATCGCTGAAGCCGACCACTTCCGCAAGGAGGCCGTCCCCCTCGCGTGTCTCGATCCGGCACATGTCGCCGATGGCGAGGTTGGGTCCGTAGGCCTCAATGACAAGCCCCCGGACCTGGTAAACTGTTCCGGACTGCTTCAGCGGGCTCGCCTGGCGAAGCCGGTCCCTCAGTCCCCCGGTGTTCAACTTGCCTTCACGCAGGCTCATTCGAGCACCTTCCTTAAATTATTCAGCTTGGCGGCATAGCGGGCATCGGAGATCCCGAATCGGCTTTCGAGGAAGCACTCCCCACGGCTGAGACCGGCCTCCTTGACCAGGGTGAGCCCGGGAAAACGTTCATGCAGGACGGGATCCACTTCTTCCAGCAACTCCGCGTCCTCGGGATTTATGGAGAGACGCATGGCCCGGTCCTCCGCGTCGATCCCGCTGACAAGATCACGGACGGTCTGGCTCACAGCCTCCGCGTCAGGCTCCATGGTGTAGAGGATACGCCCTACCCCCTCGATGATGAATTCCGGGAGGACCGATTCAAGCTCCCGCACCAGGCCGTCGGACTCATTCCGAATGCCTTCGAGAACCCTGGCAACCTCACCGCGAAGCGTTTCCATGGCGGCATCGCGGAAGGCTTCTCCCTCCGCTTTCCCGGCGGCAAATCCTTCCTTGTAGGCGCGGTCGGTCTCGGTCCTGAGCTGTTCCTCGGAGAGGGTCTGCGCGCTTTCCACCTCGCCTACCTGCACCTCGGGATCCTGCGGCCCGGATCCACCGGGTTGGTGCCGGGCCAAAACGGCCTCCTTGAGGGGCCGGGAAAAGCTGACCTGCTCAGACAAAGGCATTGTCATCTCCTCCAAGACTGACCTCGCCGTCTTCTTCCAGCTGGCGAACGACGCCGATAATTGATTCCTGGGCCGCCTCCACTTCCTTCAGGCGCACCGAGCCGAGCATGTCCAGCTCGTCCCGGAGGCCTTCCGCGGCGCGCTTGGAAAGGGACGAGTAAATTTTCTCCTTGAGGATTTCCGGGGCCGGCTTCATCGCGAGGACCAGGGTCGAGGTGTCGATCTCGCGCATGATCCGCTGCATGTCCGGAACGGTGATCCGGATGAGGTCGTTGAACGAGAACATCTTCTGCCGGACCTGGGCCCCGAGGGTGGAATCGTTTTCCTCCAGTTCGGTGAGCAACACCTTGCTGATGGACTTGTCGACCAGGTTGAGGATCTTGGCAACCCTGTTGGCCCCACCGAAATGGGTCATCGTCTGATGGCCCCGGTTATCGAGGTGGCGGGAAAGGTTTTTCACGACCTTGTTGAGGATGGTGCCGGGAGTCGGCTCGAGGTTTCCCATCCGGAGGACCACCTCGGAACGGATGTCGGGCGGAAGCAACTGGATGAGCTCGGCAGCCTTGTGTTCCTCCATCGAGCCAAGGAGAAAGGAAATGGTCTGCGGCTGTTCTCCCTTGATGAGGTTGGCGATCTGGCGGGCCTCCATCTCCCCGATTTCATCAATCACCTCCTTCGAGTCCTTGGTCGGGGCCATTTTCCCGACAATGTTGCGGGCGGCATAGGTCCCCTTTGTCTTTTCCAGCACTTCAAGGGCCACCTCATAACCGCCTTTGACAGATCCCGCACTCTCCAGAAGCAGACCCGAGAATTCCCTCAGGACCGCCTGCTGGATCGCCTCGTCAATCAGCTCGATCTCGACCATTTCCCGGCTGATGGCCTCTATTTCCAGGTCATCGAAGGACTTGAGGATCCTCGCGGCATTGTCGGGGCCGATCATCACGAGGAACATCGCGATGCGGCGGAGCTTGGGAATGTTGTCGTACTGTTCCGCAGTGGCCATTCAAAAATCGATTCCTACGTGTTGGTGTTGTTTCCACTGAGCCAGTTCCGCAGGGTCGCACCGGCATTTTCAGGTTTCTGCTGAATCAATTCATTTAACAGTTCGGGAGTGACCATTTCCGGTGACTGCCTTTCCCGGGAGGCCTGTAGGGTCCGGCGGGTATCAGCCATCTGCTCGAGGGGTCCCGGTTGTTGACCGGAGCGTTTCAGAAGGCTCAGAAAAACAAGGAATAAAATCAAGGCGATAAGTCCCCCGATGATCTCACCGGAATACTGGAGAAGCTGCATCGGATCAAAAGGCGAGACCGAGGCCGCCATACTCTCGTCAAGCCCCGGTGCCGTGAAGGGAACCTCCTGGATGGCCACCGACCCGCTTTCCGGATCATCCAGACGGATTCCGAGGGCGTTGGCCACCATGCCGCGAAGCTGTTCCATTTCGTCCGCCGAACGGGTGCGGACAGTCGGCTCGGCCACGGCATCCTCATCGTCCGGCGTATCCACGGCTGCGGCGACAAAGACCGAGGCCGTGAGACGGCGAACCCCACCGGGTCCCTCGATGGTGTTGGTCACAACCCGGTCGATCTCATAGTTCTGGTCGCGGTTCCGGCTCTCCTCTTCGGTCCGGCCTCCCGAAGACGGATCCTGGTTGGCTTCCCCTTCCTCAACTTCGAGGGAGGCAACACCGCCGGTCCCTTCCGTGGTAACGCTGGAGGTCTCATTGGAGGTCTGCTTGCGGAGGACAGTCCCCTCATCATTGAAATCCTCCTCCATCCGGGAAACCTGCCTGGCATCAATCTCCGCCGATACCCGGACAACGGCGTTTCCCGGCCCGATGACCGTCTCCAGCATGCTTTCCACCTTTTCACTGAAATACTGCTCGAGCTGTTGCCGGTATTCCACCACCCCGCCTGAAGCCGCCATGAGGCCGTCCTCGTCGGGTTCCCTGGAAAGGACATTTCCCCGGTTGTCGACCACGGCGACATTTCCCGTCTTCAGGCCCTCCACGGCATTGGCGACAAGGGCCTGGATCGAGCGCACCGCACTCTGCTGAAGGCCCGCTCCACCCACTTCCACCATCACCGAGGCCGTTGTCCTGACATCCTTGTTGACGAGAAGGAGCCGGTTGTCCGGCATCACCACCATGACGCGGGCATTATGGACGCCGTCGAGCTGGCGAATCGTACGCGACAGTTCACCCTGGACGGCCCGGATGAAATTTGTCCGCTGGACAAAGTCGCTGATTCCGAAGGAACTGTTGTCAAAGATCTCAAAGCCCACGGAATCCCCTTCCACAAGTCCCTGGGAAGCAACCCGCATCCGGGCCGTGTATACCTGCCCGGCAGGGACAAAAATAGCCGAGCCACCAGCCCGCATCTCGTAGGGAATTCCCTGCGTCTCCAGTTCCTCGACGATGGCCGCGGCATCCTTCGCCGAAACTGAACCATAAAGGAGACGCATATCCGGACGCTGGGCCCAGATGAAAAGGCCGACCATGCAGGCGAACACCAGCAGGCCTGAAAGGGCGAGGGAAACCCGCTGGTTGGGGCCCAGCTGGCCCCAGAAATTTCTCCAGTTTTCGAGTAGGGAATTCATTCTTGAAAGGTATCCATTGATCAGGATGGGGAGGGTGGCAATGAGCGCCGCTCTCTAAAGCTGCAGGCGCATCAATTCCTGGTAGGTTTCCATGACCTTGTTGCGCATCTCGAGCATGAGGGTAAAGGAAACGCTGGCCTCCTGCGAGGCGATCATGGTCTGGTGGAGGTTGTTGCTTTCCCCGCTCAGAACGGCGGACCGCATCGCTTCCGCTTCCTTTCCCTTTTCATCAACAGAGAGGACAAAGTCGTTCACGGCGGCCCCAATGCCCTCCGTCCGGACCGGCTCGCTGACGGTGGCCCGAAGGGAATTGATTTTCATGTCGAGGGAATCCTGGAATCCCCCGTCCTCCCCGCCCGCCGGGGAAACCTTTCCGGTCCCCTTCGTGTAGGTGTTGAAGGAAAAAGGACCGAGGTTCAGGTTGTCGTAGCTGTAGGCCGCGTTGCCAATGGTGTTCATTTTAAAAGGTATCCTCTTCCGTGGTGACTCCCGGGCCGCTCATCAAATCCCTTAACGCCCGATTTCAAGGGCCCGTTCGGCCATCTGCCGCGCCGTCTTGGCCGCGGTCAGGTTGGCCTCGTAGGCCCGGGAAGCGGAAATCATGTCCACCATTTCCACCGAGGCCGAAACATTGGGCATCCGCAGCATGCCATCGGGGCCGGCGTGCGGATGGCCCGGGTTATGCACCAGCGAACCCGAGCTGGGATCCGTGTCGATTCCGGAAACCCGGACCCCCTGGTTGCCCTGCCCGTCCAGAAAGGAGGCAAAGCTGATTACCTGGCGCTGGTAGGGATTGCCGTCCGCGGCCTTTGTCGTCTGGGCATTGGCGAGATTCTGGGCAATGGCCTCAAGGTGTGTCTGGTGTGCCTCGAGGGCGCTTGCTGAAGCCTGTATTCCGGGTATGAGATCCATATCGTTCCTTCTCCTTATTGTGCCCGGCCTGTAATGGCCATCTTGAGACGGCTCAGGGAACTGCTGACAAACTGGCCCATGGCCGAATAATCGAGGGCATTCTGATTCAAATACATGAGTTCCTTGTCGAGGCTGACATTGTTTCCATCCCGACGTGTCGCCTTGAGGCCATTGACCTCGCTCAGGCTGGGAGCCCCCAGCTGCTGGATCTCCTCGACCTTCCCGGCCCGGATGCTCTCCTTTAGAGAGGCCTGGAAGGACGGGTCGATGTCCATCCGCTTGAAACCGGGGGTCTCCACGTTTGCCAGATTGCCGGCCAGAGCCTGGTGGCGCATGGCCGTCACGTCCATCATCAGCTTTGATGCCTGGTAGTTACTGCTGGCGAAGAGAGACTCTAACATGACGCCTGATGGAAAAGCAACGCATGTGCCAATCCTTCAGAAAGGTCCTTCATCCCGCTTTAAATCAAGGTTCCCGCGGATCACCGACCGTGGCGGAGCCACCCCGGAAAGACGACCGGAAAAAACTGCCCGGTCCGGGGCAAGCCGCAGGAAAGGCTTGCCGCACCCTCCGGAATCACACGCCAATACCCGCCTGGGAGGCACTGAGGCCGACCGGGTCAAGGATCAGGGAGATCGTCCCGTCACCGAGAATGGCCCCGCCCGAAACACCCTGGGTATGGGTCGACCCACCAAGGTTTTTCACGACAACTTCCTGCTTGTGCAGGATCTCATCAACAATCAGACCAAAGGCCTGCCCGTCGGCCTCCACCATGACCACAACACCCTCAACGGCGGTTTTGGCGTCGGCGGGCACCTCGAAAAATTCACCCAGATGGACCAGTTGATAGATGGATTCGCGGTGCTTGATCACATTTCCCTTGCCGTGAACGGTGTAGACCTGTTCGGCATTCGGCTTGAGGGTCATGTTCACACTCATCACCGGCAGGATGTAGCGATCCGTTCCCACCCGGATAAGCAAACCGTCGATGATCGCCATCGTCAGTGGAAGAGCAATCCGGACCACGGAACCCTGTCCCTCCTCCGAGGTGAGGTCAATCCGGCCACGCAGGTTCTGGACATTCGAACGGACAACGTCCATTCCCACACCCCGGCCGGAAACATCCGAAATCTTCTCGGCTGTGGAAAAGCCCGGAAGAAAGAGGAAATTGATGATTTCTTCCCTCGAATACTGTTTTCCTTCCTGCACCAGGCCGCGTTCAACAGCCTTTTTGAGGACACGTTCCGCATTGATCCCCCGCCCGTCGTCGCTGAGCTCAAGGACAATGGTGTCACCCTGGTAGTATGCCCGCAGGGCGACCTGCCCGAATTCCGGCTTTCCAGCCTCAATACGTTCTTCAGGCGTTTCGATCCCGTGGTCCATCGAATTGCGGATCATATGGACAAGAGGGTCACCGATCTTTTCGACAACGGTCCGGTCCATTTCAGTATCCTCGCCCTCCACCCGGAAAGCCACCTTTTTGCCCGACTTGTTGGCGAGGTCACGGGAGAGCCGCTGCATCTTCTGGAAGATCTGTTTCAGGGAAACCATCCTCAGGGAGAGCCCGCTCCGCTGGAGCTCGCGCGTGATCCGGCCCAACTGGGCAAGGTTGCGCTCGATCCGTGAACTGGTCGTGCCCGAGGAAAGAACACTGTCACGCAACTGGCTTTCAACAATGACAAGCTCGCCCACCGCGTCGATGATGCCATCCAGCTTCTCGGTGTTCATCCGGATACTGGTGGCACTGACCTTTTCCTTGACCTTGGCCGCCGTGCCGCCTTCAGGGGCGGCCTTGCGCTCGAAAGACGTTTCAGTCCGGGAAGGTTGGTCCCCGACAAGCGGACTCACGGGAACCACCTCCTCTTCCTCCTGATCGAAAGAAAGATCCCCGCCAGCAGGCGCTGTGGTGACTTCCTGGCTCTTTTCCGCTGTCGCAACGGTAGCGTCAGCAGCGGACATCAAACCTGCGGTCCGCTCGATGAGATCGTTGACCTGAATGATCTCGCTTGGCTGGACATGTTCCTGCAGGCCGGTCTGCACCTGTCCCATGAGCAGCTGGAGCCGGTCGCGGCTTTCAAGGACAAGGCTGACCGCCGCTTCATCAAGGTCCAGCTTGTCGGACCGGACAAGGTCGAGAAGGGTCTCCACTTCGTGGGCAAGGATCCGGATCGGCTTCAGGTCGAGGAATCCGGCCACCCCCTTGATGGTGTGGAAGGAACGGAAAACCGAACTGATGGCTTCAACATTCCCGGGATCGCTCTCCAGTTCGAGAAGCGCGGCCTCGATATTGTCCAGGTGTTCAATGGCCTCCTGGTAAAACTCCTCCAGGACGTCGAGGCTCTCCTCAAGGTCAAGGACCATGAGGGTGTCCCCGGAGGCGGCCGCCGCCGCGGGTTTTCCTTCCGGCAGGACCGGGGCAGGCTCCCCGGATGCCGCGCCTGGGGGGGCTTCAGCCCCCGCGGGACCGACGGGATCCTCCGTCCATTGTTCCTCAAGGGCTTTCCAGCTCAGGGGCTCTCCCATCCGGTAATACCGGAGAAGGCAGCGGGCCCGGTCCATGAAACCGCTGAACTGGTTCACCGCGGCCTCGTCAAAGTAGCCCCCTTTGTCAAGGATTGCCCCGAGAGATTCCAGGACGCCGGAACACCGGATATGGGCCTCCTTGTCATGTCCCTCGAAATGTTCTGCAAGCTCCCCAAGAAGGGAGTAGGCAGGCACGAGACCCTCGTCCTTCCCGACCTCGATGAGGGTCATCTCAACGGAGAGGCTCTCGATCAGCCTTTCCAGTTCCGATATGCTTTCCCGGGGTATCATCTGTGTTACGCTTCGCGCACCGGCCCTTCAAGGCCGGTATCGCTTTCTCAGGCTTTTTCAGCCTCTTCAATGGAGGGGAAGAACTTCCAGCTCTTGGTCTCCTCAAAGCCCTGTCCCTCCTTGCGGAAGGTCTCATTGGCAACGATGAGGCACTGCAGGGAAATGTCATTACAGGCAGCGATAAGATCGAGGATGAACTTGATGAGGTTCACGTCGAGATCCTCGACCTCGCTGGCGTCGACAATGACCTTCCCATAGCCGGAATCAACCGCGTCGGTAACCTTTGTGGCGAGAAAAGACTGCATTTCGGAGATTCTCGCCACGGTGCATTTTGCCGGGAGCTTCACGAGCATGTAGGAGTCCTCGAAAATATAGTACTTGGGTGAGGTGTCGACACCCATGGCACGACAGGAGCGCGTCTCGAGCTCCACAAGATCAATCGGCTTTGTCACCGTGGCGTCAAAGCCCGCCTGGAGGGCCTTGTGCTGCCGCTCGGAATCCGTCTTGACAACCATCCCGATAATGGGGATGCCATGGCGCTTGGAACGCATTTTCTTGATCACCTCGAAGGCGCCTTCGTTCGGGAGGGAAAGGCTGATCAGGACCAGGTCGAAGCTTGAGTCCATGTAGTGATCAATCCCATCAAAGGCGGTCGAGACAGCCTCGAATTCCCAGGGAAGGTGGCTCAGTCCCTCGGTGATCATCTTGATGATCGCCGGCTTGTCCTCGATGAGCAGGACCTTCATGTTGTCGAGGATGGTCTTGTTGACATCCTTCTTGTTCAGGTCGACCACCCGGCCGACCTTCTCCACGAGGACTTCCTCCTTGAAGGGTTTCACGATATAGTCGCGGATCCCCAGCTTGGCGATCTTGAGGACATTGTCGCGCCCGCCTTCAGCGGTGAGCATGATCACCGGAATCTGCTTGACGTTGTCGTCGCCCTTGAGGCGGGTGAGCATCTCCACGCCATCCATGACGGGCATGGTGATATCGAGGAGGATCAGATCCGGGCTTTCCTTCGCGGCCATGGAAAGGCCCTCGACTCCATTGGTTGCCTCGACGATATCGAGGTCACAGCCCTTGAAGGCCTTTTTGACCAGCATACGGACGGCTTTTGAATCATCTACAGTTAGCAGTTTGCTCTTCATGTATCTGTTAAATTTTGCTCGGGTACAGGGATGGGGGGATTCCACAGGCAGGGCTTAATCGCCCTCTTTCATTATCAATTCGAACGTAAAGATATGATCATTGAAGGAAAAGGTATAGACCTGGCGGAAGGCCGTGTCAGCCGACTCCACGACGAAGTACTTGCCCCGGATAATTGAAGGAATGGTCAGGCGACAGGGATAGCCCTTGTCGGCCATCTGA
>JAWLGH010000064.1:0-15525 GCA_041685165.1 Oceanipulchritudo sp.
GAGGATGCGGTAACCGCTCGCATCCCGTATCGGAATCGAGGCCGTAAGCTCCACTGCGATGGCCTCGCCATTTTCCCGTGCAGGGCTGAAACGGGTCCGTGCAAAGGCCCGGTCAAAGGCCTCGACCAGTTTATAATGGGGCAGGTCAAGGGGAATCCAATCCTCGATCTCCCCCTCGGCTCCGATTCGCATACGCACGATCGCGGAGTCCCAGTCGCTGCTCACATGAAGTATCTGCTGGGGAATAAGAAGGGGAACGGGTTGTTCAAGGACGGGCGGCTCAAAGCCCTCCTCATCCGAGGGAAGAGGGTCGGCCCCGTTCAGGGAAACGGAAAAGGCGCCCCCAAGGCTGGCAAGTAGCACCAGAAAACGATGGGCTGTGTGGGGTGTAAACATACCCAAACCCTAAAACCTCAGGGCCTTTCTGTCGAATCAAAGTGAAAAGATCCGACCCTTCAGGGTTGATCCGAAAGGGCCCACTGGAGGAAGGCGTAAATGTCCGCCTGCTCCTCCCAGATGTCGGAACGGGCCACACCGCCATGCCCGGCCTGGAACTCGACCCGCATCAGGAATGGCCCGCCTCCGGGATCGGCCTGCTGAAGGCGGGCCGCAAGCTTTCCTGGCATCCAGGGATCGACCCGGGCATCGTTGAATCCGGAGGTCAGGAGCATCGGTGGATAGGAGACCCCGTCTTGAACGGCGTAATAGCTGTCCATGGCAAGCACGTAGGGAAACTCCTCCGGATCAAGGGGGTTGCCGTATTCCGGATAGTTCGCGGGCCCGTTGGCCCGGCGGTGGTTACGGACCGGATTATGGTTCCCGACCCGGGAGACAACCGCCCCGTAAAGTTCAGGACGGCTTGTCATGGCCCGTCCGACAAGGACCCCGCCCATGCTCCCTCCCATCGCCCCGAGGCGTTCCGCCGCGGTGTAACCGTCCCCGATGAGGTGCTCCGCGCAGGCATGGAAATCAAGCCATGAGTTCCGTTTCGTCTCGAGGTGCCCCCCGTCATGCCAGGCTTTTCCATACTCTCCGCCGCCGCGGACATGGGCCACCGCAAAGACACCGCCCCGCTCGAGCCACGCCAGGCGCGTCGGGCTGAAAAACGGCCGCAGGGGATTTCCATAGGCTCCGTAGCCGTAGAGAATGGCCGGGTTGGACCCGTCCTGTTCGAGGGCCTCGTGGTGGACGATCGTCAACGGCACCTCCACCCCGTCGTACGAAGGCACCATGACCCGCCGGACCCGGATTCCCTCCGGGGCGTCGTAGGGTCCGAGGGGACGGAGCGGGCTTTTCTCCACGCGTCCCGTATCGGGATCAAACCGATAGTAGGCCGGGGCTTGCTTCCAGGAAGTCAGGCTCATGTAGACGTCCTCCTCGCGGTAGTCATTCGCCAGAAGGGAAACCCGTCCGATGAGGGGCAGGTCGATTTTCTCAAACCGGGCCCCGGGATCGTTCAGGTCGAGCACCAGCAACTGGTCGATCCCGCCCTCCATGGCGGTGGCATAGAGCCGGCCCCCCAGAACGGATATGCCGGTGATAACCCGTTTCCCTTCCGGCAGGACCACTTCAAGGGCGTCCTTGTCATAATCCGACAGGTTGCCCTTGAGGATCTTGCGCCGGGGCGCGTCCTTGAAACTGAGGAGGAAGACGGTGTCCCCATGAAGGGCAACGGTTTCAACAAGGTCCTCCTGGACACAGATCGGGTCCCACTGGATGGCCTCGGGAGCCTCCAGGTCAAGCTCGCGCGTCTGGAAGAAGGTGTTGGCCTTCCCTACTCCGTGCCCGACATAGAGAAGGGTGTAATCCGATTCCGGAACCGGTATGATATAGGGGAAATCAACCGGACCGAGTCCCGGGGACGGGTTTTCATCATAGGAAACGATTACCGGGTCCTCCGCTGGATCGCTCCCAAGGCGGTGAAAGCGGGAAGGCTGGCGCTGGTACCGTTCCACACGGGGTTCCTCCGGATTCTCCGGACGCCGCTGGGTGTAAACGATTCCCCTTCCATCCTCGAGCCAGCGCGCTCCCCGGGCCCTTGGGACCGGCAAGCCGATCCGCTCCCCGCCATCCACCTCGAGCAGGTGGACGTCCGGGATCTCCGATCCGCCCGCGGCGATGCCCACCGCGACATGGTTGCCGTCGTGCGAGGGACTGTAGAATTCAATGGAGTAAACGCTGTCGCTCTTCCCGAACATCGCCGGATCAGCAATCAAATGCCCTTCGCCATCGATTCCGTCGCGGAAATAAAGGCTCCCCACTTCCTCCCCGATTTCCCGCTTGAGGAAAAAGTAGCGTTCCCCCACACGGTCAAAGCTGTAGATCTCCTCCGTCTTCGCCTCGTCAATTTCCTTGATCCGTTCAAAGAGGGCCTCACGGCCCGGCAGGGCACCGATTGCGGAACGGGCAAAGGCATCCTGGGCGCGAAACCAGCCCTCGGCCTCCGGCTCCTCGTGTTCCTCCAGCCAGACAAAGGGATCCGGCAGGCGGATGTTCCCATAGGTATGGACAACATCGCCGGCCGGGGTCTCCGGATAATCACGCGAATCGATCCCTGAAAGGACCGCACTGCTCAGGGCTGCCGCGAGGAAGACAAGGATCCCCGCGGGCCGGAAAGGGAGGAAAACGAGATTCATACCCGGAAAGAGAAGCAGGCCGGGTCCGCCTTTCAAGACTCCTCTGGCTTTTCTTCCGTAATCCGGAAACGGCGCTGGAAAAGCAGGTTGTTCGGAATCTGCGAGCGCCCGCCCCCGGCATCCTCCACCTGGGTGAAAAAGAGACCCATCCCGACAACTTTCCCACTGTAGGCCTCATCGCCGAACTGGAGGTAGTCGCCGACACGGAAAGGGCGCTGCAGGAAAAGCACCACCGCCGCCGTCATGTGGCTGAGGATGCTCCAGACGGCAAAGAAACCGATCGCGACGAGGGCCACAAGGGTCGAAATCGCCGTCCAGACATTCCCAAGCGGCACGTTCACCGCCTCCAGAAAGGCCATCAGGATGATGAAGGTGGCGACCCCGAGAACCAGATTGGAAACAATCCGGATCTCCCGGTTGTGTCGTGGACGGAGCGTCATCAGGCGCCCGCGGACCCGCCGCGTCAAGGAATACAGGAGCGCAAGGGCAACCAGGGCAATCACAAGGGGAAGCACTATCGGAATCAAGGTTTCGAACGTTTCCTGACTGATTGTCATTGAGTAAGGTATTCAGAAAGGCGCCGAATTCCAGATAACGGACCATTTACCTCCCTCCCGAGGAACCTCGGGACGGGCTTCTTTTTGCAGAAAATTCGTGCAATGGCAGATCCTTTCCTTTTTCCTGAACGCCCTATGAGTGAGGCCTCGGGGACAGTGCATGACAACGGGGAGGGCACTCCGCTGAAGCTGAACCGGAAGGCTGGCGGGGACCTCGAGGTCCATGTAGGCGCCGACTGGGATCACGTCGACCCGCTTCCCTTCCTTGAGGAAGTCATTTCCGGGATTCGGGAAAGTTCCCGTCCGGGAACCCTCACCTTTTGCTTCGGGGAATCCGTCAGCCACGATCAACGCATGGTCCCCTTTCTCCTCGACATAATCCGTGCTTCCCATGACCAGAAGCTTGAGGCAGACCTCGAAAGCCTGCCCGAATCCGTCCGCAAGCTGCTCCGGATCGCTCTCGCGGTCGATCCACACGAGCCACCCGGGAGATCCTCTTCCAACCCCATTAGCGAAATCGGAATCAAGGCCTTCCGGGCCATCTGCGAATCCCGCGGCTTTATCGAGTTCATGGGCGAACTGGTTTATACTTTCGGACGTTTCCTGACCGGAAAAGCCCGCTTTCGCCAGCGCGATTTCTGGGCCATCCTTCAAAGCTGCGGCGTCGAGGCCCTCCCGATTGTTTCCCTCATCGCGGTCATGGTGGGCGTCATCCTCGGTTTTGTCGGGGCCGTGCAGCTGCAGAAATTCGGCGCCACCATCTATATGATCGACCTCGTCGGTCTGGCCATGGCCCGGGAAATGGGAGCGGTCATGACCGGCGTCATTCTCAGCGGCCGTACCGGGGCCGCCTTCGCGGCCCAGATCGGAACCATGAATGTGAACCAGGAGATCGATGCCCTCAAGACTCTCGGGATCTCCGCAATGGAGTTCCTTGTTCTCCCCCGGACGATCGCCCTTGTCCTCATGATGCCCCTCCTCACCCTCTATGCCAATTTCCTCGGCTGGATGGGGGCCTTCGTCGTGGCCATTCCCATGAACATCAGCCCGACCGAGTTCTGGATCCAGCTCGCGGAAGCGGTCAGCCTGACCAATATTGCCCTTGGCATTATCAAGTCTTTCTTCTTCGGCATGATTGTCGCCGCCAGTGGTTGCTACTACGGGTTGCGCAGTGGCCACAGCTCCGCCGCCGTCGGCGAGGCCACAACCCGTGCCGTTGTCGCCGGGATCACCTGGATCATCATCTTCGATGCGGTCTTTGCCTTCACCTTTGAAATCATCGGGGTCTGAAATGGAGAAGGAATCCACATCAACGCCACCTCATATCACGGTCAAGGACCTCTCCATGGCCTATGGGGATTTTGTCCTCATGCGGGACCTGAACTTCACCATTTCCCACGGGGACCGCTTCGTCATCATGGGGGGAAGCGGTTCCGGAAAATCCACCCTCATGCGCCACATGATCGGCCTCATGGAACCCGCCCGGGGCGAAATCCGCTACGAGGGTGAATCCTTCACGAAGGCCTCTCCGGCGGAACGGCACCGTATCCTCCGGCGCCTCGGGGTCATGTACCAGGGGGGGGCCCTCTGGTCGTCCATGACCCTGGAGGAAAACATCGCCCTGCCCCTGGAGAAATATTCCTCCCATACCGAAGGCCAGATTGCCAGCATTGTGCGCTACAAGCTGGCCCTCGTCGGACTGGCGGGATTCGGGGGCTACTACCCCTCGGAAATCAGCGGCGGGATGGCCAAGCGGGCCGCCGTCGCCCGCGCCCTGGCCCTCGAACCGGAGGTCCTCCTTCTCGACGAGCCGTCTTCAGGGCTCGATCCCCTCAGCTCACGCCGCCTCGATGAAACCATCCTCGAACTGAGCGAGACCCTCGGGATGACGATTGTCGTCGTCACCCACGACCTTGACAGCATCTTCACCATTGCCACCCATTCGGTCTTCCTCGACGCCAATTCGAAGACCCAGGCCGCCGTGGGTAATCCGGTTGACCTCAGGGATCATGCCCGGTCGGATACCGTTCGCCGCTTTCTCTCCCGAACCTTGCAGAACACAGAAGAGGAAGTCACCTCATGAGTAAACAAGCCAACTTTTTCGCCATCGGGCTCTTCATTATCATCGCCACCGCCCTTGGAGCGGCCGCCATGCTCATCTTCGGGTCCTCCATTGTCGCCAACCGGACGACGACCCTTCTTGCCACCTTCCAGGGAAGTGTACACGGCCTTCGAGACGGGGCCAAGGTCAAAGCCTACGGGGTCGAAATCGGAGCCGTCCGTGAAATCCTCATCCACAGGGACTCCGCAAGCGGCGAAACCGTGGTCCCGGTCCTTTTCAGCATCAAGATGGATGAGCTCTGCATCCTCCTCGGATACGAGTCCCCGGAAGCCTTCGAGCGGGAAGCCGGGCAGACCGGTTTCCAGCGAGGGGCCCGTGCCATGCTCCGCCCGGAAAGCCTCGTAACGGGCCTCCTCTATATCGAGTTGACGACGAACGCCGTGGAGTCCGAGGGCTATGTCCTTGAAAGCGAGCGATTCTCTGAATACATTTCCATTCCGACGGTCAGGACCGAGATGCAGGTCATGATCGATTCCCTCCTTGGTATCGTCCGGGAGATTGAGCAAAGTGACTTTGTCGGACTCATTGACGAGACCCGGGACGCGGTAAAGGATATCCGCACCGGGCTCCGGGATGTCGACATCAAGAGGCTCGAAACCAATATCAACGCCCTTCTTGAGGAAACCCGGACCTTTGTCGCGAATCCTGTTTTCGAGGATGTTCTCGATCAGGTCTCAGCCGTCCTCGTTTCCCTCAATTCCATCAGCACCCTTCTCGACGAGCGCACGGAGCCCGCCCTCGACCGCTTTGCCGAGACCCTTGAAGGGCTCGATAAAGTGGCCAATGAGGCCCGTGCCTGGCTCGACCCCACGAACCCCCTTTACGGGGAAATGATCGAGGCCCTCGACCAGGTGGGTGACACCGCGCGCTCCCTCCGTCAGCTCGCCGAGACCCTTGAACGCAATCCCAATATAATCCTCACCGGCAAGCAACAACCCGGGACCGAGCCATGAAAACCCGTCCACTCACCTTCATCCTTCTTGTCGCCCTTTCCTTCCTTTGCGGATGCACCGGGCTGGAAGTCCTTGAGCCACAAAAGGACACGACCCGGTTCTATATCCTCGAAACCCCCTTTGATCCGGACCGCACCCGCGAACTGGCCCCGGAAGGCCCGCGCGTCTATCTCGGTGGCGGAAGCATCGCCAAGCACCTCCAGGATTCGCGTCTCGCTCTCCGCAGCCCCGGATCGAACGAGATCGTCTATGCCGACCAGCACCGCTGGGCCGAACCCCTCGCTGACGGGGTTGTCCGGATTCTTGTAACCAGCCTCTCCCGGCGCCTTGGATCTCCCCGCGTCAGCCTCCAGCGTTTCGCGGCCGGCAGCGAGAGCGACTACCAGGTCGGATTTCACATCCACAAGCTTGGCGGGGAACCCGGGAAGGCGGTCCGCCTCCACGCCAGCTGGTGGGTCCAGGAAAAGGAAAAGACCGAACCGGTTCTCCACGAAACCCTCCTCGAGGAATCCCTTCCCGCGGAGGACACCTCCCATGCCACCTTTGTCAGAGGCCTCCAGAATCTGATTGTTTCCTGGGCAGACGAAATTGCGGCCGCACTCGAGCCCGAAGACGAGTCCTGACACCGTTGGGCCCAAAAGGAGAGATTGCCAGAGGCCCTCCCCTTGGTTTACCTCCCTTCCATGAAAACGTTCCTTATCCTTTTTCTCCTCGCCTCCGTCCTCGTGGTCTGCTCCGGATGCAATGTTCCCATCATTCCCGGAATCTGAGGAGACACCTCCTTTTTAGTGTAAAGCTGGATTTCATTTGAGGCGATCCCGGTCGGGATTGTAGGGGTGGGAAGCTGACCTCAAAACCCTCTTCCCGGCAGCCTTTATGCCTAAACAGACCCCCACATTCGTTTACCCGGTAATTCGTGTCCTGATCATCCTCGGGTTCCTTTGCCATGCCGGTTTCAGCCGGGATGCCGGGTCACGGCCCAACATTGTCGTCATCATGGCCGACGATCTCGGCTATGAATGCATCGGCGCTAACGGGGGCACCTCCTACGATACCCCGAATATCGATCGCCTCGCGGCCGGGGGGATCCGTTTCGACCAGATGCATGCCCAGCCCATCTGTACCCCTTCCCGGGTCAAGCTGCTTACCGGCAAGTCAAATGTCCGCAATTACCGGGCATTCGGTCTTCTTCCTGTCGGGGAAATGACCTTTGCCGAGCACCTTCGTGACAGCGGTTACGCAACCTGCATTGTCGGGAAATGGCAACTCGGACGCGGACTGAGCGGCCCCAACAAAGCCGGCTTCAACGAATACTGCCTCTGGCAGGTGTCGCGGGCCCCGAGTCGCTACCCCAATCCGGGTCTGGAAATAAACGGTGTCCGGAAAAACTTCCAGCAGGGCCAGTATGGTCCCGATGTGGTCACCGATTACGCCCTCAACTTCATGGAGAAAAACCGAAACCAGCCATTTCTCCTCTTTTATTCCATGATTCTGCCCCACAAACCGCATGAACCCACACCGGATTCGGCGGACTGGGATCCCGCCAGTCCGGGATCCTCCAGTTATCATGGAGACCCCCGCTATTTTGACGACATGGTGGCCTACATGGACAAAATGGTCGGGAAAATCGAAACCGCCCTCGACGACCTTGGGCTGAGGGAAAATACCCTCATTCTTTTCACCGGCGACAACGGTACCGACCAGCCTGTAGTCTCGAAGTTCAAGGGAAGGCCCGTTGCCGGCGGCAAGGGGCGGACCACCGATGCCGGAACCCGCGTCCCGTTCATCGCCAATTGGCCGGGCCGTATTTCCGCTGGGAGCACCAGCGATGACCTGCTCGACTTCAGCGACTTTTTTCCCTCCTTCTGCGATCTGGCCGGGATTGAAATGCCGGAGGAGGCGGGGCCCTTTGACGGGCGCTCCTTCGTTCCCCAGCTTTTCGGCAAGGAGGGATCTCCCCGCGAATGGATCTACTGCTGGTACGCCCGTCTCAAGACGCATGACCCCGTCAAGGCCCGGCAGTTTGTCCGCGGGAAACGATACAAGCTCTACCGGAACGGTGAGTTTTACGACCTGCGAGACGATGTCAACGAAGCCACGCCCCTGACCTATTCCGACCTTTCCGGGGAGGCCAGGCAACGATGGGAGACCTTTCAGGAAATCCTTGTCCACTACGACGGAATTCGACCCGGGTCCCACTGGTAATCCGCAGCCCTCAAACACATGCCTGCCTCCGATACCCCTCCTCCCGACACAGGGAAAGCGCCCCCGACCGCCGAGAAGGACAAGGTCCCCCTGCGTGACAAGCTGAAATACGGTTCCGGTATATTCGGATTCCAGATCGGCAACAACGCCGTCCAGGAACTGGCCTATCCCATTTATAACATATTGCTCGGAATGCCCGCTTCCCTGATTGGCCTCGTCCTCACGATCAGCCGTTTCTGGGACGCCTTCACCGATCCCTTCATGGGTTCGGTGAGCGACAATGCGCGCACCCGGTGGGGGAGGCGGAAACCTTTCATCCTTCTTGGCGCTGTTCTCTGCACCATTACCTATGCCAGCATCTGGGTCGTTCCCGAAGGCCTGGGCGATGGGCCCAAATTCGTCTACCTGCTTGTAACGGCCCTTCTCTTTTTCACCTCCTTCACCATTTTCGCCGTCCCCTACACTTCCCAGGGGTTTGAACTCACCCCGGACTATCACGAAAGAACCCGCGTCATGGCGGTGCGGGCCTATTTCGCCAAGGGCGCCGCCGTCATCATTCCCTGGGTCTTCGCGATGGCCCACTGGGATATTTTTTCTTCCCAGATGTCGGGCGTGCGGGTCCTCGGGGTCGTTGTCGGCCTGCTCATCATTCTGAGCGCCCTTCCGACCCTCTTTGTCGAGGAACGGTTTGAAAAGGTGGCGACCGGTCAGCTGAAAATGCCGTTCTGGAAGGGGGTCCGGGAAACCCTGAAAAACAAACCCTTTCTCTTTCTTGTCGGGCTCACCGTGGCAACCCAGACCACCGTTCTCGCAATCGGGGCCCTGGGATTGTATGTCTCCATTTACTATGTCTTCGGTGGCGACACCGCCATGGGTGCCGCCTACAGGGGATACGCCGGGACGATGCTCGTCGTGATCACGGTCATCTCGATTCCCATCGTGGCCCACCTGTCGAGCCGTTACGGAAAGATCCGGGTCATGAAATGGATTCTCATTACGTCCTGCTTTTCCGACCTTACGAAGTGGTTTCTCTACACTCCTGAAAATCCCAATCTGCAGTTGCTCCTGCCCCTGCTGGCCGGGCCGACCAACGCCGGCTTCTGGGTCCTCGTAAATTCAATGAAGGCGGATATCCCCGACTATGATGAGATCAAGACCGGTCGCCGCCGGGAAGGGATGTTCGGGGCCATGGCCACCTGGATCCAGAAAATCGGCATGTCCCTGAGCTTTATCGCGACCGGGTTTATCCTCGACGGAATCGGTTTTGATCCTGCCAAGGGAGGAGCCCAGGACGAATCGACCTTGCTCCAGATGCGGATCGCCTTCATTGTGGTTCCGGCGGTCGGAAACATCCTTTCCCTTATTTTCCTCCGTTATTATCCGCTCGACGAGGCCCGGATGTACAACATCCGCAAGGAACTGGAAACACGCCGGGGGGAAATCTGATCCGCCAGCAGGGATACCCCCCGCGAAAAACCTGGCAAAGCACGCTTATGAAAACTGTCATCCTCATGTTCGATTCCCTCAACCGGCGCTTGCTGGAACCCTATGGAGGGTCTCTCGACACCCCCAACTTCCAGCGCCTTGCCGACCGGGCCCTTACCTTCGACCGCAGTTACTGCTGTTCCATGCCCTGCATGCCCGCCCGGCGCGACTTCCACACCGGCAGGCCGGGCTTTCTCCACCGGGACTGGGGGCCCCTGGAACCGTTTGATGATTCGGTTCCGGAACTGCTCAAGCAGGCCGGCGTCCACACCCACCTGGCCAGCGACCATTATCACTACTGGGAGGAAGGGGGCGCCAATTACCACACCCGCTACAGCACCTGGGAATGTTTCCGGGGTCAGGAGGCCGATCCCTGGATCGGCCAGGTGGCCGACCCCGACTCACCGCGAAGTAGCGGGAAAAATGACTGGCATTCCTTTCCCCGCGCCCGGCAGGACTGGGTCAACCGCCCCTTTATGGATGGGGAGGGCCAGCATTCGCAGAGCCACACCCTGCAGGCCGGACTTGAGTTTATCCGGCGGAATGCCTCCGAGGACAACTGGATGCTCCAGATCGAGTGTTTTGACCCCCATGAGCCCTTCTTCGCCCCGGAACGCTTCAAGGAACGCTACGAGGCGTTTTTCCAGAAGGCCTCCTCTGATCCCTACTGCGACTGGCCCTCTCCGGGAAAAAATCCTCACGATCCCGATGTGACCAACCATATCCGGGCCTGTAACGCGGCTCTTCATTCGATGTGCGACGAAAGCCTCGGGAAGGTGATGGACCTTCTCGATGAGCGCGACATGTGGAAGGACACGCTTTTTATTGTCTGGACCGACCATGGCATCCTCCTCAACGAGCATGACTACTGGCTGAAAAACGTCATGCCGCTCTACGATGAAATCTCCCATACGCCCCTCTTTATCTGGGATCCCCGGCACGGGATTGCGGGTCAGCGCCGTCAGTCCCTCGTCCAGCCGGCGATCGACCTCGGGCCGACCCTCCTCGGCTTCTTCGGCATGGATCCGACTCCGGAGATGCTCGGCCATCCGCTGGATTCAACCATCGCGAACGACACCCCCGTCCGGGAAACGGCCATTTTCGGATATTTCAACCGCCAGCTCAACATCACCGACGGGCGTTATGTCTACATGCGGGCCCGCGATGCCAGCCATCCCGTGCCCGCCTACACCCTCATGCCCAGTGCCATGCACCATAGTTATCCGCCCGAAAAATTCCGCGGGCTCTCGCTCAGTGAACCCTTCGGTTTTTCCAAAAGCTGTCCCCTCATGCGGTTCCAGAATCACGAACTCCCCCCCTTCGAGAACAAAACCCTCCTCTTCGACCTTGATTCCGATCCCAGACAGGAGCATCCGCTTGAAGATCCCGGAATCGAAGAACGCCTCACCCGTTGTATGCGCGAACACCTCAATTCCTGCGAAGCGCCCATCGAGCAATACCAGAGTCTTCATCTTGAACCCCTGCACAACTGATGGAAATCCTGACCTTAGATGGAACCTGGAGCGCTTCCCGAAAGGGTGAAAATGACGCTTTTCCGGCCGAGGTGCCGGGCTGCATTCACAAGGACCTGCTCAATGACGGCCGGATTCCCGATCCCTACTTCCGCGATAATGAGAATCGTCTCCAATGGATCGCGGAAGCGGACTGGATCTACCGGCGCTCCTTCGACCTCAGCCCGGAATTCCTGGACCACGAGTCGATCAACCTCTGTTGTGAAGGGCTCGACACCTTTGCCACCCTTCAGGTCAACGGAAAGGAAGTCGCCCGCACCGACAACATGTTCCGGTCGTGGCAATTCCCCGTTCGCTCCTTCCTGCAGGCCGGCCAGAACGAAATCACGGTCACCTTTTCCTCCACCCTTCCCTGGATACGGGAGAGGCAGGAGGCCCATCCGCTCCGGCTTACCGGGGCCGGCATCCACCGCCTCGACGGCAGCAACTGGATCCGCAAGGAACAATGCAATTACGGCTGGGACTGGGGTCCCATGCTTGTCACCTGCGGCATCTGGCGCCCGATGCGCCTCGTCGCCTCCAGCGGCGCGCGCCTGGGCCCGGTCCAGGTTCTCCAGGACCACCAGGACGGAGGTTCGGTCCGGCTCGATGTCGTGACCGAGATCGTCGGGGAGGTTCCCCCCGGACATACACTCATTACGCGCCTCTCCCGGGAAGGGGAGGAAGTGAACCGCATCCAGTCAGACCAGCCGTCAAGCCCCTGCAGCCAGAGCTTCTCCATCGGTTCCCCCGAACTCTGGTGGCCAAATGGAATCGGAGCCCAGCCTCTTTACGAGGTCTCAGTCGCCCTCGTCGATCCCGCCGGCGAGGTGCTCGAGCAGTCCGGCAGGCGTATCGGCCTGCGCCACTTTGACCTGGTCCGGGAGCCGGACGCGTGGGGACAGTCCTTCTCTTTCCGGATCAACGGCCTCGATTTCTTCGCCAAGGGTGCCAACTGGATCCCCGCGGATACCTTCGATGCCCGGGTCAGCGACGAGGATCTGGAGGACCTCCTCAAAAGTGCCGCCGATGCGCACATGAACTGTATCCGGGTCTGGGGAGGGGGCCTCTATGAGCGCAACCGCTTCTATGACCTCTGTGATGAACTGGGCCTCTGCGTCTGGCAGGATTTCATGTTCGCCTGCGCCGCCTACCCGGCCCATGAGCCCTCCTTCATGGAAAGCGTCGCCCGTGAGGCGGAAGACAATGTCAAGCGCCTCAGGCATCATCCCAGTGTGGTCCTCTGGTGCGGGAACAATGAGATCGAGCAGATTAAGGGCCTCGTCGGGGAGGACCCCGAAGCCATGGAATGGCAGCATTATTGCGCCCTCTTTGACGATCTTCTCGCGAACATTGTCGCGACGCATCATCCCGGATGCCCCTACTGGCCTTCCAGTGAGCACAGCCCCGTGGGTAACCGCACCTCGGACCGGGCCTCACAGGACCCGCGCTGGGGAGATGCCCATCTCTGGAACGTCTGGCATGGCCAGGAACCCTTTGAATGGTATCGTTCCTCCTTCCATCGCTTCTGCAGTGAATTCGGCTTTCAGAGCTTTCCCCATCCACGAACGGTTGAGGGGTATACAGACCCCGAAGACCGCAACATCACAAGCTATGTCATGGAACACCACCAGCGGAGCCGGATCGGGAACAGCCGCATTCTGACCTATCTTCTCGACTGGTTCCGCCTTCCATCCCGTTTCGAGGACCTCATCCAGGTCTCGCAGATTCTCCAGGGACTGGCCATCAAGTATGCCGTGGAGCACTGGCGACGCAACATGCCCCGGTGCATGGGCGCCTTGTACTGGCAACTCAACGACTGCTGGCCGGTGGCCAGTTGGGCCTCCATCGACCATCTCCATCGGTGGAAAGCCCTGCACTATGAGGCCCGGCGCTTTTTTGCGCCTGTCCTCGTTTCCGCTGTTGAGGACCCCGATAACCGCAAAGTGGAGGTATTTGTCACCAGCGATGGCCGGGAACCGGTTCCCGCCACCCTGTCCTGGTCCCTGGAATCAGTCCATGGCACCCTCCTTGAGTCCGGGGAACGCCCCTTCAGCCTGCCGACCGCGGGCACGGAATCGCTTGGCCACCTCGACTTCGCCCGATCCACGGAGTCCCTCCCCGCAAGCGACCTGATGCTTTTCCTGCACGTCAGGACCCACGATAAAACCGTCAGCCGCAACCTTGTGACCTTTGTCCGCCCCAAGCATCTCGCTCTGCAGAATCCTTCCCTTCGCTGGTCTTTCGAAGGGACGGGAATCCGCGTCCAGGCGGAGAATCCAGCTCTCTGGGTCTGGATTGAAGGGGATGATCCGGATATCCGCTGGAGCGATACCTTTTTCCATCTCCAAGCCGGTGAATCCCGTCTCATCCACCCGTCAAGGCCGGGGCAGGGCTCCACGCCTGAAGCAACCGCCCTTGCCGGCATACGGGTCCGCAGCCTCTATGAAACCACGGGGATAGGTCCTTCAGGGATCTGACCGGAATAATCCCTTGGTTTTCAAGAACGCGACTGAAATCCATGGCGGCTTTAAAGCCCTGAAAGCCCGATTAGGCGCGGCCTTGCGCAGGCTGTGGAGGAAGCCGGCGTGAACGTCCGACCCGGGGAAAGGGGCTAAACCTCAATTGTGACCGCTCGCCCGCTTTCGACACTACGGATGGATTCCGTCACCATGGCCAGGCTCTGGATATTGTCCCGGCAATGGGTCTCCGGCTGGTTCCCCGTCCGGAGCGAGCGGAGGAAATCAGCCATCACCCCGTGATGGCCTTCCGCTGAATCCGGTCCGGAGGCGAGGGGCTCAACCTCCAGCGGACGGCTCTCCCAGACGAGTCGGTCCGAGGGAACCGCCTCCTCGGCGACAAAGCCGTTCCCGCCATCCCAGACAACGCCGCCGCGCTCCCCGATGATCCGCCAGAAGGCCTCCCAGCCCGTCCCCGCGCCATGGGCGCACCAGCTTCCGGTGTAAGTGAGGTACAGGCCCTCCGTCATCCGGAAAACGGCGTTGGCACTGGCTCCATGGCGGTACCACGAGCCGGGCGGATTCCACTCCGTGGCCGTCACCTCAAGGGGATCCTTCCCGCAAAGCATGCGCGCCGTGTCAAAGGTATGAATCGCCATGTCACCGAGGAGGACGTGCTCCATCTCAGCCCGGAATCCCCCAAAATGCGCCCCGACCATGAACTGGACATGGACTTCCGTCAGCCGGCCAATCGCTCCCGAGCGGAGGAACTGCTGCAGGGCCCGTGCGTTCCGGTCATGGCGCCGGTTTTGCACAACCGCATAGGCCCGGCCAGCCTTGTCCGCCGCCCGTACCATCTCCCGGGCATCCCCAAGGGTCGTCGCCATTGGCTTTTCCCCGAGCACGTGGCACCCATGCCGCAAGGCGGTAAGGGTGACTTCCTTGTGGGCCGACGGCACCGTGCAGTCAAAGACAACCTCGGGCTCAAGACGCTTCAGCATCCCTTCCAGGTCCGATCCCGTCTCCGCTTCCGGCCATGGGGATTCCGCGGCCCGTTTGCGCGCCTGCTCCACATCAAGGTCCACAAATCCAACCACATTCCCCTCATCCGGAAGGATGGGCACTCCGAGCCAGCTCCGTGAGATACCCCCGCAACCCACCAGGACAATCCGCTTCTTCGTCGTATCCATGTTTCAAGGCTATCCGCCGCGGAAGATTGTACCAGACAAAATTCTACCGGAGCTCCTTCGGGGACGGGCAATAACCGCTTCCCGTTTGACAGGCAACCGGAGTCGACGGACTTTCTGCTTGTGAGCGCGGGCGGACCAGAAACTCAACCCACTGATGCGGAACTGCTTGCCAGTTGCCGATCCGGACAGGCATCCGCATGGGAAGCACTCGTCGCCCGTTACGGGAATTTGGTCTATTCGGTCTCCCGGGCGACCGGGCTTGCGGAAGCCGACGCATCGGACATCACCCAGCAGACCTTCTGTATCCTTCACGACAGTATGGACCGGTTGAAGGCCAAGACGCGGCTCGGTCCATGGCTGGCGACAGTCGCGCGCCGCCATAGCTGGCGGGTGCGCGCCCGCCAGAA
>JAWLGH010000139.1:0-3764 GCA_041685165.1 Oceanipulchritudo sp.
CGTAGCCGAAACCGTAAGGTTTTGGTCGCTGCTCCCGTGCTGTATTTCCCGTAGCCGAAACCGTAAGGTTTTGGTCGCTGTTCCCGCGTGTATTTCCCGTAGCCGAAACCGTAAGGTTTTGGTCGCTGCTCCCGTGCTGTATTTCCCGTAGCCGAAACCGTAAGGTTTTGGTCGCTGTTCCCGCGTGTATTTCCCGTAGCCGAAACCGTAAGGTTTTGGTCGCTGCTCCCGTGCTGTATTTCCCGTAGCCGAAACCGTAAGGTTTTGGTCGCTGTTCCCGCGTGTATTTCCCGCACCGGTCCTCAGGGCTTCAGGCCCCTGCCGCTCCCGAGGAGCCAGAGGACCACGCCAAGTCCCGCAAGGACGCTCACGAGGACAATCGCGAACCCCGGCATCACCGGCACATCGCTCACACCCGTCATCCCATACCGTAACCCGTTGACCATGTAGACAATGGGGTTGAAAAGGGAAACCCGGTCCCAGGGGCCCGGCAGCATGTGCACCGAATAGAAGACCCCGCCAAGGAAGGTCAAGGGCATGAGGAGAAAACTGGGCACAAAATTGATGTGGTCGAAATCCTTCGCGAGGATGCCCGAAATGAGTCCAAAGAGGGCGAAGGCCGCACTCGTCAGGAACATGAAAACAAGGGTCCAGCCGACGTTGTGGAAGGTTCCCGCCCCCATGAAGGCGGCCACAGCCCAGATGACGATCCCCACCGCCATGGCCCGGAAAACACTCGCTCCGGCATAGGCAACGGTTATCTGCCACGGCTTCAACGGGGTCACGAGCAAGTCCGTCAGGGTACCGTGGACTTTCCCGATGAAGAAGGAAAACCCGCTGTTGAGGAAGGCGTTCACAATGATCGCCATCATCACCAGGCCCGGCACGAGGAAATCGGTGTAGGGTATGCCGCGGATCTCATCGAGTCGTTCCCCGAGGGAGTAGCCAAAAACCAGATACCAGAGCATGGTCGTCAGGACGGGGCTGATGATGGTCTGCCCGGCGATGGAAAGGAAGCGGTGCATCTCCTTCTTGAAGAGGCTCCAGGTTCCCCAGAGGCCGCTCTCCCGGCGCGCCCGCCCGAGTGCCTCCTCGAAATGCCGCGCCGCCGCCGCTTCCCACTCACGTGAAATCCGCGGCAGCACCGCCTCCTCCCCCGTTTTCCGTTCCCCATTCATCCTGCTATTCCCCCTTGCCATCATTGTCGTCCCCGATCACCCTCCGGAAAATATCCTCCAGCCGGCTCCGTCCACCGTCGAGCCGGAGCGGCACAAGGCCCAGCTCCGCAAAGCGCCCCATCAAACGGGGAAGGGTTGCCGCTTCCGCCTCAGTGCTACCGTGTGCATTGTGAAAATAAAAGCGCACAGTATCCGGCCCGACCACTTCATACCGGTCACAGGCCGCCCCCTCAAAAGCCGGCGCCTCGACTTCCCTCTGAAAGGTCACTTCCAGCCAGCGCTCCCCGTAGTGTTCCAGCAGGTCCTCCCGGCGTTCCAGAAGCACCAGCCGCCCGCTGTTGATGACCCCTATGCGGTCCGCAAGTTCCTCCGCCTCCTCAAGGTAGTGAGTTGTCAGGACAATCGTCGTCCCGGCATCGCGGAGCCGTCGCACGTAGTCCCAGAGTTCGTCACGCAGTTCGACGTCGACCCCCGCGGTCGGTTCGTCAAGGAAAAGCAGCGGCGGCCGGTGCATGAGGGCCTTGCAGATCATCAGGCGCCGCTTCATCCCCCCCGAAAGCCAGCGGCTGTTCGCTTCCGCCTTGTCCATGAGGGAAAAAGCCTTCAACAGTTCATCCGCGCGTTCCCGGTGGTTGCGGACCCCGAAAAAACCTCCCTGGTACTCAAGGACGTCGCGGGCCTTGAAAAACCCGTCGAAATTCAATTCCTGAGGAACCAGCCCGATCAACTGCCTGACGATGGGGTAGTCCTTGCGGACGTCGTAGTCCCCGACCCGGATCTGTCCCTCAAAGCGCTGGATGAGCCCGCCGATACAGTCGATCAGCGTTGTTTTTCCGGCCCCGTTCGGGCCCAAGAGGGCAAAAATTTCCCCCGGGTAAACCTGCAGGGATAGGTCCTCCACTGCCTTCAGGTTCCCGAAGTGTTTGCTCACATGCTCGACATTGAGGATTGGTTGCACGGTCTTAACGTTGCCTTGCTTTACCCCGTTGCCAACCCCGGGGTACGATTTAATGCCTCAGGAAGGGGACGCCGGGCGCACCGGATACTGGTAGAGGACACCCTCGAGGGCACCGTTGAAAAGGGTACAGGTGCTTTCAGCCTTCAGGCGGACCTGCCGGGCCGCTTTCCGGTTCGTTGTGAAGAGGGCCAACCGGCCTCCCGGGACCATCCGCCGGGCCGCTTCGCCAAGATCACGGTACAGCTGTCCAAGGTCCTCCTCCTGCCCGAGGCGGACCCCATAGGGCGGGTTGGTCACCATGAGGGCGCCCGGTCGGGCCAGTTCAGCTTTCTCAAAGGTTCCCTCCTCAAGGTGGATTTCCGCTCCCGGAAAGTGCGCCTCATGTATCCGCCGGAAAAGCGCCGCCGCTTCCGGGTCCTTTTCCATCCCGTGGAACACCATCCCCCCGGGCAGCGCCGGCCGCACCGCGCCCGCGAGGGCCGTCCGCTCCGCCTCAAAGGCCGCTTCATCATAATCGAGCCAATGCTGGCAGGCAAAGGAACGGTTCAGGTTCGGCGGGGTCCGCGTCGCCAGCATCCAGCCCTCAAGCAGGAAGGTCCCCGATCCGCACATCGGGTCGAGAAGGCCTCCTTCGCCGATGCCCCCGCTCAAAAGCAGTATCCCCGCCGCCAAGTCCTCCTTCAGGGGTGCCGGTCCATGCTCAAGCCGGTAGCCTCGCTTGAAAAGGGGAATTCCGGAACTGTCGAGACAGAGGGTCACCTTCGGTCCATTGAGGTGCGCCACCACGTGAATCTCCGGTTCACGCTTGTCCACCGATGGCCGCACTCCGTCCGCCAGCTTGCGGAAGGTGTCGACAATCCCGTCCTTGATCCGGTGGACCACATACTGCGTGTTCCGCAGCGTTGGCGACTGCCCGTTGACGTCGATGCGGAGGGTCTTTTCCGGGCTGAAATACTGGTGCCAGTTTGTCCGCCTGGACTGGAAATAGAGCCATTTGTAATCCCGCGCATTGAAGGTGCGGAGCGGGACAAGGACCTGGATCGCCGTCCGCAGGGCCATGTTCATCCGGTAGAGGCCCACCCGGTCCGTTTCAAAGGAAACCGAGCGTTTGCCCCCCTCAACCGCAGCTCCGCCCAGCTCGCGGATTTCCTCCTCAAGCACCCCCTCCAGGCCGGGTCGGCAGGTGGCGACACACTCCATCAGGCGCCGGTCACCTTAAAAGGGGATGTCTTCGTCATCCGCCCCGTACTCGCCCGGATCCTCCGCCGGGACGGCCTGATCCTCTCGCGAGGGCGCCGATTTGGCTCCATCGTCGCTGTCTGCGGATTCGATCTTCCATGCCGAAAGATCCACAAAAAAACGCTCGTTCCATTCCCGACCGCGGATATCAAAATGCACACGGACCGGGTCGCCTTCCTTGAGGTCTTTCAGGAGATCGACTTTCTCCTTCAGGCAGTCCATCTTGATGTCCTGGGGAAAGCGGTCCTCCGTTGTCACGACAAATTCCTGCTTGTAGAAGCCACTCGGAAAATCCTGGCGGTCGAGGATTTTCTTAATCTTTCCTGTCATTTCATATGCCATGGGAACCAGCGAAAGAGAGGCCCGCCGGCTTGTCCACCGCAATCGTT
>JAWLGH010000140.1:0-3751 GCA_041685165.1 Oceanipulchritudo sp.
CTGACCGCGGATCTGCCGGAGCTGCAGCAGCAGCCCTATGCGGATTACGAGCGGGTGGAGCGTCACGTGAAACGGAACCTGCTCCTGTTCGGCTATTGGCAGGGCGGGGCGGCGCGCATGCTGGAGGATCAAGAGGAAATCCAGCGCATCGCCCTGCATGACGTGCGGACGATTTTGCAGGAAGTGAAGACCTTCCGGCCCGACCTCTGCATGGCGGGGAACCTCGATTTCCTGAGCGGGGCCATGCTGGATCCGATCCTGAAGCAGGGGATCCCGGTGGTACATCGTTTGGGCAATGAGGCTCCGGGTTATCCGGTGGAGATGACGTCGAAATCGGAGCTGTATTGCATTGCCGGGTGCAGCAACTGGGTGAACCGGCAGCTGCAGGAAAACGGCTACGGGGCAAAGAACTTCGCCGTGCTGCCTGCCGGGGCGCCACTGCACGAATACTACCGGGCCATGCCGCCGGCCATGGATCAGCTGCGGATCTGCTATGCGGGATTGATCATGGCCTACAAAGGTCCGCACCTGCTGGTGCAGGCCCTGGGGATGCTGAAGAAAATCGGGGTGCCCTTCAGCTGTGAGTTTGCCGGGGATACCAAGGATCCGAAATACTTTGCGCAGCTGAAGGCCCTTGTGCGGAAGTACGGGATTGCGAAGCAGGTGCGCTTCCTCGGCTTTCAGGATCGGGCCGGGCTGGCGGCGATGTTTGCCCGCAACAACACCCTTGTTTTTCCGAGCGTCTTCCAGGAACCCTTTGGCAAAGTGCAGATTGAGGCCCAGGCGGCCGGGCTGGCGGTGGTGCGCAGTGCGGTCGGCGGTTATGCCGATATGCTGGAAGACGAAGGGAACGGGCTGCTGTTCAAAGGCGAGGATGCGGAGGACCTTGCCCGGCAGCTTTTTGTACTGCAGGGGGACAAGGAATTGTGGGCGCGGCTGGCGGCGCGGGGGCAGGCCGATGCCTACCGCTTTACGACGCGCAATTGCGTGGAGCTGCTGGAGGCGATCATGGAGGCGCTGCTGGAGAAGCGGGGGTGAGGCCCTCCTTCGCTCCGCAAGCGGAGCTTCGGAGGGGGACCCCTCATGCTAAGAGGCGACGGTGGGAAGCTGGGAGGCTGTGATTCTCCCGAAGCGTTTGCTGATCGATCTGGTTAAGTCGGTTAATGCGGAAACCTGGTCAAAGCCTTGGTCAAGCGCTTGCCATCCGCTTGTCAACCAGCATGATAGAGGCATGATTTCTGTAGAAACCATCCGGCAGGAACTGGTGCAAAGTGCACCGGATTTGCAGCGCTTTAAGGTCGCGAAGTTAAGCCTATTTGGTTCCGCAGCCCGAGGAGATCCAACAGTCAACGATTTGGACTTTCTGGTCGAATTTTCTCAACCTCCCGGACTGCAGGATTTTATGGGTCTAAAATTCTTCCTTGAAGATCTTTTCCAAATGCCGGTGGATTTACACTCACAGGCCTCTTGTCCCGAGCGATTCTATAAACGCATTCAAGCTGACCTGAAACATGTCGCGTGATCCCGATCTCCGTCTCGAAGACATTCTTGAATCGATCGCTTGGATCGAATCGTATATTGTCGGTTACGACTATGAAGCGTTTGTCGCGGATCGAAAAACGATTGATGCCGTTACACGCTGTCTGGAAATCATAGGCGAGGCAGCCAAGCATTTACCTGAGTCGCTCACCGAAGCCCATCCCGAAGTCCCTTGGCGGGCGATCTGCGGCTTTCGGGATGTTCTAGCGCATGGCTATTTTCGCACGGAAGATTCCATCATTTGGGATGCGGCAACCAATGGTCTGCACGTTCTTAAGCCTGCTGTGATTGCCATGCTAAATCGCTAATGCAAAGCCGGAGTTGGTCCGGCGCAGATAGCAAATTCCCGGACATCTTCTGTGTGATTTCTCCCGAAGGAGGCATGATCTCTAGTCCCGGCATTCAGGCCAGGGAAAGTGTTTACAAATTGGGAAACGATTCCCAGTTTGCAAAAAATGATTCAACGAGCTTATCTGGAGGAGGTTCGTCGCAAGCTCTCGCTTTTTCCTGTGGTTGTTATTCTGGGACCGCGGCAATGCGGGAAAACGACTTTGGCGAGGCGCTTGGGATTGATCATAAAACTGTGCAGCGTTACATTGATTTCCTCGGGAGCGCCTTTCTCCTGCGCAACCTGCCCCCTTATCCTGCGAATTTGAAAAAACGGTTGGTGAAGCGACCACGGATTTATCTTCGGGACAGCGGTCTTTTGCACGCCTTGATGCGTGTTCAGGATCTGGACATGCTCTACGGCCAACCGTGGCTAGGGCAGAGTTGGGAGGGGTTTGTTATCGAGCAACTGATGGCAACCCTGGAGATCAGAAATCGGGCCGCCACGCCTTATTATTTCAGGAGCTCAGACGGATACGAAATTGATCTGCTACTGGATTGGGGGACTGAATTGTGCGCAGTCGAAATCAAGCTGACATCGAATCCATCGAAACAGGAAGTCGACCGACTGAACAAGGTCGCCGATATGGTGGGGGCCACCCGCCGTTTCCTTCTCTGCCGCACCGCAAAACCTTTCGGGAATGACACGCTGACAGTGACCAACCCCGTGAGCTGGCTGAAAACCATTTAAGGTGGGGCTCCTTCGCTCCGCAGGCGGAGCTTCGGAGGGTGAAATGTCTCACGCGAAGACGCGACGGCGCGAAGCTGGGAGGCTGGGATTTCTCCCGAAGGCAAAGTTTTCTCGCCAAGGCGCCAAGGCACCAAGGGGAGGCGGCCCCTCCTACGCTGCGCAAGCGGAGCTTCGGAGGGTTGGGAATTTTTTTAACCGCAGAGGACGCAGAGGGGGAATTGTTTTGGGCTCTCACGTTGGCGCGGGGATGGGGAAGGGATTTCTCCCGAAGGGAGGAAATGATCACTAGCCCCGGCATTCATGCCGGGGGTGGGGTGTTTTATTTTGGGGCGTGGCGAAGCGACAGCATGAGGATTATGGGTTTTTCTTTCAGTCCCTGCGGGACGTTTTTATTGCGGGGACGGGAAGCCCCGGCATGAATGTCGGGTTAGGGATCATGCGTCGCCGTTGGCGCCGCTGGCTGGGTGTTTGCAGGAGCCTGGCCGCGCCGGCGAGCGCCTCAGGCCTTCGAGGAATTGGGAGGGCTTGGGGGATTTCTCCCAATATGAAAGTTTGCCCTGGCATCTCGCCACGTCGATCGCCCTTACAGGCTTGCACCGCACCTGAATGGGATTGCCTTGGCGGGGTGATGGAAGGATAGTGAAAGGATGAGCGGAGAGGAATTGATCAAGCGGATTACGTTTTCCCCGGAGATTTGTCATGGGAAGCCGTGTGTGCGCGGCCTGCGGTATCCGGTGGAATTCCTGTTGGAGTTGCTGAGTGGGGACTCGACGGAGGCGGAGATCCTTGAGGAGTATCCGGATCTGGAGCAGGAGGACCTCAAGGCCGTGCAGGCTTACGCGGCCCGGCTGATGAAGGTCAAAGGATTTGATCCGCTCTCAGCGGCATGAAATTTCTTGTTGATGCGCAGTTGCCGAAACTGCTGGCAATTCGGCTTCGAGAGTGGGGTCATACCGCTTATCACACTCTGGAACTGGAAGGGGGAAACCGGACACCGGATGGGGAAGTGGCGTCTTTTGCGGATGCCCGGGAGGCGGTATTGGTGAGCAAGGATCTGGATTTTCTCCACTCCCATCTTCTTGAGGGGTCCCCGGTGAGGTTATTATTGGTGTGTACCGGGAATATATCGAACAG
>JAWLGH010000141.1:0-3709 GCA_041685165.1 Oceanipulchritudo sp.
GCAAAATGGATGAGCGGTTGCCCTTTAAGATGGGAATGCCCAGAAATTCCCCAACTGGTCCGGGAAACCGGAACCGATCCGCTTTCCTTTCTTAACCTGCCCGGGGACCGGGACAAGGAAGCCCCTCATTGGCAGGCGATGGCGGTTTCGAATATGGATTCGATCCCGGAAAATCATCCGCCGGGGAATAATAATTGAGCCTCTTGCACTACAGCCCTATAACCTCCGGAAATGAATAAAAAGACAATGCCAGCAAGCCTTCCAAGCGACGGGGGAGTACGCGTGGCCGCCATGGCCGCTGCCTTGATTCCACCGGCTTTGTTCTCTTCCCCAGCGGACCTCGGGCCCTTATATGGACCCGTTCCCGGAGCGGAAATCCAGTTTATTGAAGGCAAGTCGTATTTGCAATTCAACTACGATCGGGATGCCTTTTCATCGCCGGACTGGCACATGGAACAAAGTCCCGATCTCGTGAACTGGTCCAAAGTCTCCATCCCTCCGGAAGGATTGGACCTCAACGAAGTTACGCAGGACCGTTTCTTTCGCATGATCGGTGAAGGGGAAATGCCCGATGCCGTGGCGAGCGTGGACCCAGGCACCGCTTTCCAGGTCATTGATGGCTTTGGGGCCAGCGCGGCCTATACCGCACAAAACATCAGCGATGAGTTGGCCGACGCCTTCTTTGATCCCGAAAAGGGGCTCGGGCTGTCCCTCTGCCGGATTCGGATCAATTTCCGCAATCGCAACTGGAAAGGCGAGTGGTCTTCATGGGAATTGCCCACAGCACGGAAAGCCATCGCACGCGGGGCACGCGTCTGGGCCGTCCCATGGAGCGCGCCCGGCGCATTCAAGGAAGGCTTTGCCGACCCGCAACGCGACCATGTCGGCGGATCCGTCCGCCCCGATGCCTACGACGATTATGCGCACGCCTTTGCCGATTTTATCGAATACGCCGCCACTGAGGAAGTCCCGCTCTATGGGGTTTCCCCGCAAAACGAACCGGATTACCGCAAACATGACTACGAATCCTGCGATTGGACAGCCCCCGAGTTACTCGAATTCGTGGTCGACCACTTACAGCCAGTCCTCCGGGAACGGAGTCTCGGGCATATCCGGATTATCGGTCCGGAGACCATGAATTGGAACCGTTCCTCCTATGCGGCATTCCAGGATGCCGGCAACGTCGACATCCTTGCCTTCCATAATTACGACTGGGCCTACGACTTCTTTGGACCGGGCAACCGGGATAACTGGCCCGAGCCCGTCGATACCGAAAAGCGGCTTTGGCAAACCGAGATTTCCGATATCTTTTCCGGTCGTACCTTCACCGATACCATCGAGGATGCCCTCGACTGGGCCAGCTATCTGCACCATTGCCTGACCGTCACCGGGATGAACGCATGGCATTGGTGGTGGTTGATGCCCGCAGCTTCCAGTGATTTGAACCAAAGCATGGTCATCGGTACGCAGGATGACGAGAGCCACCAGTTACTCAAACGGGCCTACGCCATCGGCCAGTTCTCCAAGTTTATCCGCCCGGGCTACCAACGCATCCTCATGGAGGATTTCCTCCAACCGTCCCTCCGGGGTTCTGCTTACCGTGGCCCACAAGGCGAAATCGTCATTGTCGTCATCAATCCCACCCCGGAATCCTTCCACCAGGGCTTTTCCGGCCTCCCCGCCGATACCCCGGTGGAAGCATGGGAAACCTCCGCCGATAAGAACCTTGAACCAACCGCCGCCTCCCGCACCGGCCTCCACGGTTTCAAGGCCACCCTGCCCGCCTATTCCATTGTCACTTTCCGCATCAGCGCTCCCTGACAGCATGGCGATCCCACAACCGCCCCCACTCCCCTCCACACCGCGGAACATCGGCTTTACCGCTTAGTCTTTCTGTTCGAGGGTCCAAAGCGGTTCCCCTTTCCTCCAGCAATCTGGTAAGGAATCAACGGATTCAAAGAAAGAAACGCTCCGGGGGGGTTCATAGACGGTTTTTTCATTCCCGATTACGAAGTGGTGCAGGGGCTTTCGGGGACCCTCCCATTCCAGCGAGGCGCTGAGTTCGTCCAGCGCCATTCCCACCATGGCATCCGGATTGACCCTTTTTAGCTCATGTAAGACAAGATAACGCTCTCCCGTTCTTCGGACTTCCAGAGTTCGTAAATCGTAGCCCAGTGTGCAGGCGGTCAGTTCAAGGGTTATTTTCATCCTTTGATCATCCTGATACCTCTCCCAAAACAGAAATCCCTGTTCCGGCTTCCGGGAGAAGCGATTATTCCGGAAAACCCACCCGGATACGATAAAAACGATGGCGTGGCTCCGAAGGGCTCTCCGGTACGCTCAGAGAACGAATCCCACCATCTCCGGAAACCGAATCCGTACCGTAGCGCTGCCAGCTGCCCTCGGAAAGATCTGTACTTTCTTCCACCGTGTAAACCCGATCCGGCAAAGCTACAAAATACAAATCCATTGTCTTGGGCTGCCCCCCCGGCTGGATCTCAATGATGCGAACGACATCGCTTGGATCATCCGGATCATCGCCAAGGAGGAAGGCCTCGCGCAAGGTTACTTGCCGACCGGCTTTAACCACCGTTACCACATCGGGATCCTCACCGGCCCGATTGTTTGCCTCCAACCACTCTTCCAACGGAGTCAGCAAAGAGGACTCCACTGTGATGGTAACATCATTGGCGGTTTTCACCTCCCCGTCAAAGGCGGTGAGGCGCATTTCAACGGTTCCCGCATCGGCGGCAATAAAAGTCGGGGCGAGGGCTGCGGGATCGCTGAGGGTCACCGCCGGCCCGGAAAGGAGAATCCACTCCGTTGTCACCGATCCGGGATCTTCCGGCAATCCGTCGTCCTCCAAAGTGCCGGTAAGCATCACCGAAGTGTCCGCTTCCACCGTCTGCGCTTCGCCGGCATCGACCAGCGGGCCGATATTTTGGTTGGCTTCGGTGACGATATAGACCGCAAGGGCATTGACCGGGGCGCGCGGGTCCGTACCGAAGGCGCTGGCATGAATCGAAATTTCGCCGTTGTCGGCCAGCACGTCCTCCCAGACAATCCAGCCTTGATTGGGGACATCCACGCCCATGTCCACATCGGTCCGGCTGTTGAAGGCGAACCCGAAACGATCCGCGCTGGAGTTTGTATTTTCCAGCCAAACCAAGGGGTCTCCGCTCAAGCCGTTTTGGGGAACAATGCTGCCCGCGTCATTGCCGGATTGGTTGCCCCCGGTCGAATTCGCCGCCTCAAGATTGAACAGGCCGGGTTCATCAGCCCCGGCACCGGTGAAGATGGTCGCGGAGACCACTTCCACGCGGTACGATTGACCGTCACCGATTTCCGGCAGCCCGCTGAGGGTGAAAATCCCCTTGTCGTTGCCTACATTGGCCCGGTCGTCCAGCGGGTTATAGGCATCCGAAACCCCTGCGGGCACCCAGGCGGGCATCTCCGCCCGGGCGGGATCTGCACCGGTCCAATGGTCGCTGCTGGTGGGATTTCCGATTCCATTGTTCATAAACAGGCTGATGCTTGAAGCGCTGCCATCGCTTTTTTGCAGATTCAGAGACGTATTCCCGTTGCCCACGACATTGCGGTGAATGGTGTTCCAATAATGGCCATTCGCATCGGCATGGGGATTCTGAGGATCACTGCCGTCGCTGGCCGGCTCGTAGCCTCCGATGGTATTCACACTGGAGAAATCCAC
>JAWLGH010000016.1:0-51231 GCA_041685165.1 Oceanipulchritudo sp.
CTTCTCTATCCGTATTCTCTATGAGTTTTCTGAAAATTGCCCCGGAGTAAGTATTATATTCATTCCGCGCTTCTGGTGTTTCACTTATCCCAATAGGATCCCAAAGGTAATGAACTACCTCATTTACGCGGCATTGGAACTCTTTGTGTGGTGAGGCCATTTTTTCCGGAGAACAGTGTAATGTCCTGACAGCATGTCAGGCTTATTGATTCAGGAATATGTCAATCTAACGGGAAGGACAATCATTTTTTACCGGGTGAAACCCTTTAATTCCGGTACGCTCAGCGATTGCCCGGCTGTGACCTCTTTGTTTGTTAAATTGACAGGATGTCAAAAGATGCAGGAGGACAAAACTCAGGGGAACAAGGGATTCACTTTTCCGACTGGCCGGAGGCGCTCAAGGGATTGAGGGACCCGCGGATGCGCTTGTCCACTGAGATCACAGTACGGTGGTATCTTGGGTGGCTGAAGCGCGAGGGCCGACGTGCGTCGATTGCCTCAGCGGGGGATTTCCTTGAGAAAATGGAAGCGGAAAAGCGGCCGGAGCCATGGGCCTTGAGGGGTTGGAAGCAAGCCTTGCGCTGGTTCATCATCGAAGGCCGCAAACGGAACGGAACAGCTCGTCAATCGCCTGAAGAGCATGACGCGATCCACCTGATCGAGAATCCCTGGGAGGAGAAGCTGACCGTCCGCCTTCGGAAAGATAACCGGCTCCTGCGAACCGAGCAGGCCTACCGGGGCTGGCTCAAGCGCTTCCTCGTCTGGTTGGGCGGGACGGATCCGCGCGACGATCCCGGAACCCGGGTCGCGGGCTACCTCGAACATCTGGCGGTACGCGAAATGGTGGCCGTGAGTACCCAGCGGCAGGCCTTGAATGCGCTTGTCTACTTCTATCAGAAGGCCCTCGGGATTGAGTTGGGCGAAATGCGCTACATCCGGGGCAGGCCAGGACGGCGATTGCCCGTTGTCCTGAGTCAGGACGAAGTCAGGCAGTTGCTCGCTCATTTGAAAGGTGTCCCGCTGCTCATGGGACAGCTTGCCTACGGCGGCGGGTTACGCGTTTCCGAGCTCGTTCGTCTTCGCGTGAAGGATCTTGACCTCACTCGACACCAATTGCACGTACGTGCAGGCAAGGGCGACAAGGACCGCGTGACCACCCTTCCCCAAGGGGCGCTGCCCTTCCTCCAGCAGCATCTGGGCTGGATCCGCCGGCTCCACGAGGCGGATCGCAAGGCCAACCATCCGGGGGTTTTTCTACCCGGAACCCTTGCCCGTAAATATCCGAACGCCGGAAAAGACCTCCAGTGGCAATGGCTCTTTCCGACCAAAAACCTTCAGAACGACCCGCGCTCCGGCTTGGTTCGGCGCCATCACCTCACGCCCAACGCCTTTCAGCAGGCGATCTGGCGGGCCACTCGCGCCGCCGGACTGAACAAGCGCGTCACACCGCATGTCCTCCGTCATTCCTTTGCCACGCACCTCCTGGAAAAAGGGACCGATATCCGCACGGTCCAGGACCTCCTCGGCCATTCCCGGATCGAGACCACCCAGATCTACCTGCACGTGATGGAGAGACCCGGTCTTGGCGTCCGCAGCCCCCTTGACCCGTAAACGTGTGGCCAACCCACTCCCGCCGCTCTTCAAGGTTGCCCCGTTCCTGAACAGCGCAGAGACGTCCAATCTATGCCATCAAAGCTATCGCCTAAATCACCTTGCGGGACAAACTATCCCGATTGAGGTATCGCCAGGCCTGCACCTCCCCGGTGATGAAAAATCCGGATCCCGCTTGCTGATATTGGCGGTCTGGTAACCATGAGGTGGACTTTGTTTTGCGTCGCGGCGGGAAGATCACCGCGATCGAAGTAAAGAGCGGCCGTCGTCGCGATCAGCTCCCGGGAATGGCCGCCTTCGCGGAGGCCTTCAAGCCGGACCGCAGCCTTCTTCTTGGTGGCGACGGGAATTTCATTGAAACCTTTCTTTCGGAGCCTGTCGATAAAGTCCTCCCAATGGACAGGTTTGATCAAGTCGTTTGACTGCTACTGTTCACCCTTCTGGGTGGATGGAGCGGTTTTTGCCTTCGCGGGCAGGGGAGTTGTGGGGGCAATTCACGCCGTCCCGTTGACTTCCGGTGGCGGGGGCAGTACCTAATGCGATCATGGTTGAGCGCCTACCCGGACACTATTACTTTGAAACCGAGACGTACTACGATCAGCTCGACGGGCAGATGATCCTGCATCATCCCCGGTATTTTGTCTTTGTGGAGCGGGCGCAGCAGGCATGGATGGAGTGGATGCTGGGGGCCCCGCGCTTTGACTGGCGCAATTTTCCCGACATGTACCTGGTTGTCCGCCGGCTGGAAGCGGAATACCTGCTCCCGGTGGAGGGGGTACGGGACGTGACGGTGATCCTCTGGCCGGAACGCATCCGGGCGGCGCGGCTGGAGATGGGATTCGAAATCCGGAGTCCGGAAATGGAAATTCTATACTGCCAGGGCACGCGGCTCAACTGCAAGGTGAACCGGACGACCCATGAGCCCGCCATCTGGACTGATGCCTTTCGTGAAGCGGTTGAAAAGGCCTGTGGGAGCGCCAAAGAAGCTCGACAACAAGCTGCTCCGGGTCATGACATGAGTTCATGAAGGTTTTTGATAAAGCGAGTGACATCCGTTGCGCGGTAATTGGTTACGGAGGGGCCTACAACATGGGGAAGGCCCACCTGAGCCAGATGGAAGCCGCGGGGATGGAGCCGGTGGCGGTGGCGGAAATTGACGCCGGCAGGCTGGAAGTGGCCCTCGGGGACTTCCCGGGAATCCAGACCTTCGCGACGGTCGGGGAGATGCTGACCACGGCCCGCCCGGACCTTGTCGCGATCATTACGCCGCACAACACCCATGCGGAACTGGCCCTGCAGTGCCTGCGTGCGGGCGCCGGGGTGGTCTGTGAAAAACCGATGTCGATCACCCTTGAGGAGAGTGACGAAATGATCGCCACGGCAAAGGAGAGCGACCTGCTCCTGTCGGTCTACCACAACCGCCACTGGGACGGTTGCATCCTCGAGGCGCGGGACCGCATCCTGGAGAAGCAGGAAATCGGGAAGGTCTTCCGGGTCGAGGCCCACATGGGCGGCTTTGGCAATCCCGGCGACTGGTGGCGTGCGAGCCGGAGCATTTCCGGGGGTATCCATTACGACTGGGGCGTCCACCTGCTCGAATACACCCTTCAACTGGTGGACTCGGAGGCGGTTGAGGTTTCGGCCTTTTCGACCGAGGGGACCTGGGAAACGCGTTGGGGGAAGGACACCAACCAGGATGAGTTGACGGCGATTGTCCGCTTTGCCGACGGAACCCTCCTCAATCTGCGCCTGACGACCCTCGATGCCCATCCGGATCCGGCCCAGGTGGTCTTAACCGGGACCGCCGGGAAATATTACATGGACCAGCGCGGTTACGAAATCCATCTGGTAAAGGGGAGCGAGACGCTCAGGCGGAAGGGAACCAACCGGCCCGGGGAACAGGAGAAATATTACCTCAACGTGGCTGACGCGATGACCGGCAAGGCGCCCCTTGTGATTACCCCTGAGTGGAGTCGGCGGACAATGCAAATCCTTGCCATGGCCACGGAGAGCGCCCACCAGGGTTGCTCCTTAATGCTGCGCTGAGAGGAAAAATTAAGCCCTCCAGTGATGCCGGAACGGAAGTTCTAGCTCTTTTCCTATTGGTTCGAATAGGTGGGTGCCCGTATTTCCGCTTTTGTCTTCCGGTTTACGGCGTGACAGCCACGGAACATCAGAGCTCCCGATGATGAAGTATCAGGGAAGAGCGCCGCGAAAATCGCTCGCACATCCCAGAGGGCTTTGAAGGCACAATCTGTTCGGAGGTCACGGCCCCGTCAAATCGAATTCACCGAAATCCGCTCTCCTTTACGCCTTTTTTATGGAAGCGTCGTCGGCCTGCCATCCAAGCAGCTCGATCCCGGCTTCGGTGGCCTTTTGGAGGAGGCTTTCCCGGTTGAGCATGACGACGCGATCGGCCTCGAGGGCGGCGGTGGTGATATTGCTGGCGACCATCGACTCGAGGGTTTTTTCGCCGAAGACAGGCCAGTCAAAGTAGGGATTCTGGTCGGGACGGGCGCATTTGACGAAGATCAACTGGTCCGTCTTGTACTTGTTGGCCCGTGCCAGCATGTCATCGGTACCCTCGAAGGCCTCGACAGCGAGAACGGTGCCCTTGCGGACAACGACACCCTGCCCGACGTCGAGGGCGGCCATCTCGCGGGCGATCCGGATCCCGAAGGCAACCTGTCCGGGGGCGGCCTTGGGGGAACCGGGCGTCATGAGGCCGGGGCGGCTGAGGTGATTGTGGATAAAGGCGCGGGCATCGAGCATCTCGACCCCGATGTCGTGGATCTCGCGGGCGATGGAACCAAAGATAGTATGGGCATTGCGTTCCTTGAGGCTGGCCAGCATGGCGAGGGCCTTGATGTCGGGAGCAAGGTCGCGAAAGAGCTTTCCGGGGGAGACCTGGCCGACGAAGAGGGCATAGCGGGCGCCCAGTTCCCGGAGGGCCTTGAGCATCCGGCCGACCTGGCCGACCTTGATGATCCGCCTTTCGGACTCCGGAAAGGACTCGACAAGAGAGGTTCGGGTCTCTCCCTTGAGGGCGATAAGGCGCACGGGGACCCCGGCTGCGCGGATGGCCTCAACGGTGAGAACAGGATAGTCCCGCTGGCCGGCGATGACGGCGACCGGGCTGGACGGATCAAAGGAATCCGGCAGGAAGGGATATTGCTGAAGATCAGCCACGGACAACGACATTAAGGATCTTTCCCGGAACGTAAATCACCTTGACCACCGACTTGTCCGCGAGGTGGGCGGCAACCTTCTCATGGGAATGTGCGAGGGCGAGGACATCTTCCTCGGTGGCGGATTTGGAGACCATGGCCTCGCCGCGTGGCTTCCCATTGACGAGGAGGCCGATCTTGACCTCGTCGGTCTTCAGGAGGGAGGGATCATAGGAGGGCCAGCCGGCATGGGAAACCGTTCCGGATCCGCCCATTTTTGACCAGGCCTCCTCGGCGAGGTGCGGGGCGAGGGGGGCGAGGAGACGGACGAAAGCTTTGGCTGAATCGAGGGAGAGGCTGTCCGTCCTGGAGAGGTGATTCATGAAAATCATCATCTGGGAAAGGGCGGTGTTGAAGCGGATTGCCTCGTAGTCGTCGGTAACCTTGCGGATGGTCTCGTGGAGGAGGCGGGTGGTCTCAGGGCTTTCCGGAGCAGCAGAGGCGAGTTTGGGCGGCAGGCCCTCGCCGGAGCCGACAAACTCGCGCCAGACCTTCCGGAGAAAGCGGTGGACGCCCTCAATCCCCTTGGAATTCCACGGTTTCATGTCCTCGAGGGGCCCCATGAACATAAGATAAGCCCGCAGGCTGTCTGCCCCGTGGCTCTCGATGAAGTCATCCGGATTGACGACGTTGCCGCGGCTCTTGGACATTTTATCACCGTCCTCCCCGAGGATGATTCCCTGATGGAAAAGCTTGCGGAACGGTTCTTCGGAGGTGACGACGCCCTGGTCCCGGAGGAACATGTGCCAGAAGCGGGCGTAAAGGAGGTGGAGGACGGCATGCTCGGCCCCGCCCATGTAAAAATCGGGAACGCCCCAGTAGTCGCGGATCGCAGGATCGAGGATAGCCTCCGGATTGGCGGGATCGAGGTAGCGCAGGTAATACCAGCAGCTGCCGGCCCACTGCGGCATGGTGTTGGTTTCGCGGCGGGCGGGAACCCACGTCCCGGAGCCCGGCTTATCGGCCGACCGGGGACGGCATTCTCCGGTCTGGGGATTAAACCAGACCTCGACCCAATCGGGGTTGTTGGCGAGGGGGCTTTCCCCGGTGCCGGCGGGCTGGTAGGTGTCCGTCTTTGGGAGCTCGAGGGGAAGGGCGGATTCCGGCAGGGGCACGGCGTAGAAAAGGATCCCGTTTTCGCGGTAAGTGACCGGTTCTGAGGGAAGCAGTTCCGTGACGGGGGAGGGGTTGCGGGTAACCGTTTCCCATGCCGAGGCCTCGACCCAGAGGATGGGGAACGGTTCACCCCAGTAACGCTGCCGGGAGAAGAGCCAGTCGCGGAGTCGGTAGTTGACGGCCGCCTCGCCCCGTTGCTCCACCCCGAGGCGGGCGATGATGCGGTGTTTGGCTTCCTCGCTGCCGAGGCCGGTGAACTCGCCGCTGTTGACGAGGGTTCCGTGCCCGGTAAAGGCGGTCCCGTCGGGGGGATCAAGCCCTTCCGGGGGGACAATGACCTCGAGGATGGGAAGCCCGAATTTGGTCGCAAACGCGTGGTCCCGTTCATCGTGGGCGGGAACGGCCATGATGGCCCCGGTGCCGTAACTCATGAGGACGTAGTCGGCGATCCAGATGGGAATGCGTTCCCGGTTCACCGGATTGATGGCATAGGCACCACTGAAGACGCCTGATTTCTCCTTGGCCAGTTCCGTGCGTGCGAGGTCGCTCTTGGAGGCGGCGGCTTCGACGTAAGCCTCCATGGCGCCCTTCTGTTCCGGGGTGGTGATGCGCTCCACGAGCGGATGTTCGGGAGCGAGGACCATGTAGGTGGCCCCGAAGAGGGTGTCGGGCCGGGTTGTATAGACGGTGATAGACGCCTCTCCCGAGGCGAGGTCGAAGATCACATTGGCTCCCGTGCTGCGGCCGATCCAGTTGCGCTGCATGGATTTTGTTGATTCCGGCCAGTCGAGGCCCTCAAGGCCTTCGAGGAGGCGGTCGGCATAGGCGGTGATCCGCAGGACCCACTGGCGGAGGCTGCGCCGTTCGACGGGATGGCCGCCGACCTCGGATTTCCCGTCGACGACTTCCTCGTTGGCGAGGACGGTCCCGAGCGCGGGGCACCAGTTGACGGGGCGTTCATCGACATAGGCGAGGTTGTTCTGGAAAAGCTTGAGGAAGATCCATTGCGTCCAGCGGAAGTAGTGGGGATCGGTGGTGTTGATTTCGCGTGACCAGTCGATGGCGAGTCCGAGGGATTTTATCTGGCGGCGGAAATTCCGGATGTTGGCGAGAGTGGTTTTTGCGGGATGGGTTCCGGTCTTGACGGCGAACTGTTCGGCGGGAAGCCCGAAGGCATCCCAGCCCATGGGATGGAGGACATTGTAGCCGCGGGCCAATTTGTAGCGGCCAAGGACATCGCTCCCGGCGAAATTCTCGACATGACCGGCGTGGAGGCCGGCGCCGCTGGGATAGGGGAACATGTCGAGGAGATAATACTTTGGCTTTTCGGAGATGTCGGGAGCGGTGAAGACGGCTTCCTGCTCCCAAAACTGTTGCCAACGCTTTTCAATTTCGGTGAATGGGTATTCTTTAGTGGATGTTGCCATGTTTAAGCCCGGAGAAGATGCGTAAAAGCTGCGAAGATTGGTCAAGCTCCCGCCCAAGGTCAATGACACAGCTGGCCAAAGTGGCCCTGCCGCTGCTGGCCCTGGCAGGCGTCCTTTCGGGCCTTGCGGGTTGCCGGACGTCCCCTGCCGAGACCACGACGGGCTTTCGCATCCTTCTGGATTCCGTTGTCCGTCTGGACGTGCGCGAGGCCAGCTTCGCGGATGGAGCGCGGAAGATTGTCCGCGGTGTCGGGAGCGGGGTCATCATTGACGAGGCGGGCTACATTCTGACCAATGCTCATGTTGTCGGGCCGGCGGTGGAGGAAATCCTTGTCACCCTGCCAAACCTTGAGCGGGTGGAGGCAGAGCTGGTCGGCTGGGACCACTGGACCGACCTTGCCCTTGTGCGGATGGATATTGAGTCGCTGCGGGAGCGCGGCATCGGGTTTTCCCACGGCGTCTTCGGGAATTCCTTGGAACTGTATCCGGGACAGCCCGTTTTTGCGGTGGGAACGCCGAACGGTCTGACGCGGACGGTGACCCGGGGAATCATCTCGAACCCGAAGCGCTACTTTGCCGCCTCCAACCAGATCCGGGGATACGAGACCGGGTACTTCAACACCTGGTTGCAGACGGACGCGGCCATCAATCCCGGCAACAGCGGGGGACCGCTGGTGAACGAGGAAGGCCGGATCATCGGGATCAACACCCGCAGCTACCTTGGCTCGAACAACCTGTCCTTTGCCGTTCCCGCAAATATCGCCCTGGAAGTCCTTCCGGAGTTGATGGAGGACGGCCGGGTAACGCGATCCTACATCGGGATCAAGCCGGGCCCCCTTCAGGACCTCGAGACCTTTTTCGGGATCGAGGCCAATATCGGGATGCTCGTCGACAGCGTCGATCCCGGCTCCCCGGCGGACCAGGCCGGCCTGCGGGCGGGGGACATCCTTCTCGACCTTGAGGGGATGCCTCTGGACGTCCGTTTCCCAGAGCAGATTCCGCCGGTACTGCACACCATCGCGGAGTATCCGATTGGCCGGGAATTGACCTTGACGGTTTTGCGCAACGGCAAGGAACGCGTCGCCAAAGTGGTCACGGAGAAACTGGAAAGCCGGGTGGGGAAACGCTGGGCTTTTGAAAAGTGGGGACTCAGTGTTGAGGATGTCAGCAAGCCCTATGCACGGGAAAAGAAGCTCCAGAGTGAGGAAGGGGTCCTTATAACGGGGGTGAAGCAGGCCTTTCCAGGAGCACAGGCCGGCCTTGGCCGGGGCGACATTGTGCTCTCGATAAACCGGGAGGACGTGGAGTCTCTCGATGTCATGAAGACCTACTACGAATCCTATGAGGACAACCCGGAAAAGATGCTCCTCGAAGTCTGGCGGAACCACCGCCTGAGTTACCTTATCCTTGAACCCCGCTAGAAAAGGCGGTGCGCCTGGATGGCAGAGGAAACCGTGGAGGGGGATTCGCCCATCGAACTGGCCCGTTTCGACGACGTCGACCTTTTGCATGAGTATGGCCTGGTGATCCTGAGCCAGGGAGCCGCCTACTGGATTGAGGAGGATACCGAGGGCCAGTTTGTCCTCCTTGTGGAGCCTTCTCAGGCGGAGCACCTGGCCCGGCAGATTGACCTTTACGAGACCGAGTCGCGCAACTGGCCACCGGTCAACCCCGAGATCCCTGAACCCCATCCGGGTTCCTACGCGGCCATGACCTGGGCGGCGGTGCTTGCGTTGGCCTGGTTGTCCCAGGCGCGCTGGCCGGAGCTGCTGGAGTGGGGTCGTCTGGACGCCGATGCGGTGCGGAACGGGGAGGCCTACCGGGTTTTCTCGGCCCTCCTCCTGCACAGTGATATCGGGCACCTCGCGGGAAATCTCCTCTTCGGGGCGGTTTTCCTGCATCTGGTGGCCCGGCATGCGGGGACCCTTCCGGCCTGGGCGGGTGTCATCCTGGCGGGAGCTGGCGGCAACCTTGCCAACGCCCTTGTGCATACCGGAACAGACCATTACTCGATCGGGGCGTCGACGGCCGTTTTCGGGGCCATCGGGCTCCTGGTCGCCCTGCCGGTGGGGTTTGCCATTCGCCGGCCCCGGCCGGCGCTTTTCCGTCTCTGGGTCGCTCCGGTGGTTGCGGGACTGGTCTTCCTTGCCTGGTTCGGGACTGGCGGGGAACGGACCGACACCTCGGCCCACCTCTTCGGCTTTCTCAGCGGACTTCCGGTCGGCCTTGCCTACGGGCTCTGGATTCGGTTGTCGGGGGAAACGGAGAGAGTATCCGGATGAGGTTTGCGGGCCCTTCCGGACGGGCCTCGGGAATTGACATTCTGAAAGGCGACTGCTTTCTCGACTGCAGATGGTCGACCTGAGGCCATCGGCAGAGCTATGGACTCCATCAAATACCTCCTCAACGATGATCAACTTCCGGAAAGCTGGTACAACCTGGCCTCCGATCTGCCCGAGGGCCTGCCTCCGGTCCTGCATCCGGGAACAGGAGAGCCTGTCGGTCCCGAGGACCTCGCGCCGCTCTTTCCACCTGCCCTGATTGAGCAGGAAATGAGCACCGAACGCTGGATCCCGATCCCGGAACCCGTTCGGGAGATTCTCCTCCAGTGGCGCTGCACCCCTCTTTACCGTGCCCGGCGACTGGAGAAGGCCCTCGATACACCAGCGAAAATCTACTACAAATACGAGGGCGTGAGCCCGAGCGGCTCGCACAAACCGAACACCTCGGTACCGCAGGCTTTCTACAACAGGGAAGCGGGCCGGAAAAAGATTGCCACTGAGACCGGGGCGGGGCAATGGGGTTCCTCGCTGGCCCTTGCCTGTGAGATGTTCGGCCTCGAGTGCCTCGTCTACATGGTGAAGGTGAGTTTCAACCAGAAGCCTTACCGGCGGGCCTTTATGGAAAGTTTCGGGGCCCGCTGCATTGCGAGCCCGAGTGAGACCACGGAGGCCGGCCGGGCTATCCTCGCTGCGGATCCGGACTGTACCGGATCCCTCGGCATGGCCATTTCGGAGGCAGTCGAAGTGGCAGCTAAAAATGATGACACCAGTTACTGCCTTGGGAGCGTCCTCAATCATGTGCTCCTCCACCAGACGGTTATCGGGGAGGAAGCGATCAAGCAGATGGAGATGGCGGGGGACTACCCGGACGTCATTGTGGCCTGCACGGGCGGCGGGTCGAATTTTGCCGGGATCACTTTCCCCTTCATGGGACGAAAACTGCGGGGGAACGAGGATGTCCGGATTGTCGCCGTTGAGCCCTCGGCCTGCCCGTCACTGACCAAGGGGCGCCATGCCTATGATTTCGGGGATACCGCGCACCTGACACCCCTGGTGAAGATGCACACCCTTGGTAGCGGCTTTGTCCCTCCGGGCTTCCACAGTGGAGGCCTTCGTTACCATGGGATGGCCCCGATGGTCAGCCATGCCCTCGAGCTCGGGCTTACCGAGGCGGTTTCCTACAATCAGCTGGAATGCTTTGCGGCGGGGATCCAGTTTGCCCGCGCGGAGGCCATTCTGCCGGCACCAGAGGCCAATCACGCCGTCGTCGGCGCCATCCGGGAAGCGGAACGCTGCAAAAGGGAGGGCAAATCAGAGACCATCCTTTTCAACCTCTGTGGACACGGACATTTCGACATGCAGGCCTACATTGACTACAATGCCGGCAAGCTGCGCGACTACGCCTACCCGGAAGAGGAAATCGCGATGGCCCTCGCGGGCCTGCCGTCCTTCGGCAATGACTGAAAAGGCCCCTGGGGGCTTAATCCGTGAGGCCCATTTGAGCGAGGATCCAGTCGTTGAGGGCGGCGTTCTGGGCCTCAGTCCGGTTGTGCGCGGTTTCCAGGGCAAGGAGCAATTCCTTGGGGGCCTCGATGGCATTGTAGGCGGCAAAGACCGAGGTTGGCGGGCAGATGGTGTCATTGAAGCCCAGTGAGTAAATGCCGGGAACGGTGAGCCGGCGGCCAAAATTGACGGCATCGTAGTAGCCGGAAACCTCCATTTTCTGTTTGGTGGTGTGGTGGCCGCGGGAGCCATCCGCCTTCCATCTGAAGATATGGGGCCAGCCGCCAATGCGTCCGTGGAGGTAGCCGGTGACATCGCAAAATCCCGGATGGACGACGGCAAGCCCGGTGACGCGCTTGTCGAGGCCGGCTGTCGCGATGGAGAGTTGGCCTCCCTGGCTGCCTCCGGTGACAATGAGGTCCTTGCCGTTCCATTTTTCGCGGGAGGTGAGGAAATCATTGGCCCGGACACAGCCCAGGTAGACCCGGCGGAAAAAATAAGCCTCCCGGTTATCAAGGTTGAAATGCGGATAGTAATGGAGGGAGCCTTGGCGCAGGCGGGTATAGAATTCAGGGTCGCCGGTGACGGGGATGCCGTGGATGCCGATCTGGAGGGTGATGATGCCCTTTTCCGCCATTTCGATTTCGCCAGGATAAGGACGAACCCCGGCTCCGGGAACGCGCAGCATGGCGGGATAATTTCCGGGTTCTTTCGGCTCGGCGTAGATTCCGTAGATGCGGGCTCCGGGACGGCGCGGCGTCCATGTCTGGAAACTGACATGGTAGACATTGACGGATTCCGTGCAGCGTTCCGGAAGAAGGGTCATTTCCGTTTTCATCGGGAACCGGTCCAGTTCGCGCAGGCTCTCCTCCCAGAACGGGTCAAAGTCATCCGGCATGACCTGGGTGGGCTCGATTTTCAGGGGATCGAAACCGACTGTGGCGGCACCTGAGACCGCCTGCCCGTCAACCTCGGCCTCGACGGAGCAACGGAGGAAGCCGGGTTGGGCGAGGCTCGCGGCCTCGATAACAAGGCCCCCGGCCCCGACAACGGCTTCGACAGGATCGGAGAGCCGGCCCTCTTCGCCGAGGCGGTAGCGGACCGGCACATCCTCCATCGGTTGCTGATCCCGGAAGAGGGTCACCGTGAAACGGACGGGTTCCCCGACCTCGGCGATCCAGTCCGGCTTGTCCGGGGTGACGAGGATTGTGGGCTCGGCGACACGGGTGTAAGCGGCGGCAATGGAGGAGACGAAGAGGAGGCAGGCAAAGAGGGGAGGGAGGAGTTGTTTCATTAAGGAACAGGCGTGTGTGCGATTGTCTATTAAGGGGGCTGACGGGTGCCAAGCGTTAAATGGCGTTGCCATAAACCCGCTCGGGCCTTTTGGCTTCCCGTATGCCGGATGAGCGAAAACTGAGACCCGGACGATGGGGCCTGGCCCTTGGGCTGCCTTTGCTGGTATTGACCCTCATCGCATTCGGGTTCTGGCGACAGGGACCTGAAGCCGGTCCCGGTGAAGGGGCGTTCTTCGCGGAAATATCGGCCCGCGGGAAGGCCCATGCTGATCCGGCCCAATGCCGGGAATGCCATCAGAAGGAAACCCTTGCCTGGGAGGGATCGCATCACCACCTTGCCAATGCGTCCCTTTCGGAGGCCGATGAAAAGCGCCTGCTCGAGGCGGAAGACCCCTATCTCGAGGAACGGGGCATACGCTGGTACCGCGAAGGCGGACAGATATTTATCGAGGAACCCGGAGTCGCCCCGTCCCCGGTGGTGGGATCCATCGGGCTGACCCCCCTTATCCAATACCTGCATCGTGCCCCGGATGGGCGGATCCAGGCCCATGATGTCGCCTGGGACGTGGGGAAGGAGGAATGGTTTTCCGTCTTCGAAGGGGAGGAAGGCGATCCGCGGGTGGCTGGCGAGTGGGGACACTGGACCGGGCAGGGAATGAACTGGGACGCCAATTGCGCCTATTGCCACATGACGGAGTACGCCAAGAATTACGATGTCACAGAAGACCGCTACAACGTGGAATGGGCCCACATGGGAATCACCTGCGCGCAGTGCCACCCGGGCATGGATGTGCACCTGGCGCAGGTCCGCAACGGAAACGCGTATTTCAAGGAGGAACTGACGGCGGAACAGATGATGGATTACTGTGCGGCCTGCCATTCGCTGCGGGAGGAATTGACGCCGCATGCCTTCCGTCCCGGAGACGCCTTTGAGGATCATTTTGGCCTCACTCTGGCGAGCGAGCCCGGGCTCTATCATCCCGACGGCCAGGTCATCGGGGAGAACTACGTTCATGGTTCGCTGATGATGAGCAGGATGGGACACGCCGGCGTTACCTGCATGGATTGCCATGACCCCCATACAAACGGCCATATCCTCCCGGTGGAAAATAATGCCCTTTGTCAGCGCTGCCATGGAAGCGGCCTCAAGGGGGCCCCAAAAATCAATCCCACCGCCCACAGCCGCCATCCGGCTGATTCAACCGGGAATCGCTGTGTGGAATGCCACATGCCGGTGACCTATTTCATGGGGCGCGATGGACGCCGGGATCATTCCTTCAGCAATCCGGATCCCCGCTTGACCCTTGAGATGGGCATTCCCAATGCATGCAGCGAATGCCACGACCTTGAATCCGTGGAATGGTCCCGACGCCATGCCGAGGAATGGTACGGGGCCGGGATGAATGCCGAGCGGCGGGAAAAGGCCCGCCTGATGACCGATCTCTTTGACGGCAGGGAGGGAGCCGGCGAACGGCTCCGTGCCGCCCTGGAGGAGGAAACGAACCGTTTCTGGAAGGGTACCTTTCTGGAAATGTTCCGTTATGCGGAACCGGATCCCGAAAATCTCGGTCTTCTTTTGGAGGCGACCGCTGATCCGGACCCGCTCATCCGGGCGGCCGCAATCGGAGTTGCGGGTCTCGAAGCCCTTCCCCGGGAACGGGCCCGCGACCTGCTTGAAGACACCTCCCGCTCGGTGCGCCTGGCGGCCTCCAGCACAGCGGAGGGGATGCCGGTCCTTTCGCAGGAGGCTGAAACCGAACTGGAGGCCTATCTCGAGCACACCGCGGACTCGCCCATGGGGGCCCTGCGGCTGTCCGCCTACAGGCAGAGCCGTGGTGAAACCGAAGCCGCTGTGGAGGCGGTTCGGTTGGCTACTCAATTGGAACCGTTGAACGCTGAAGCCTGGCGTCTTGGAGCGATTGAGTTGCACCGGTATGGGGAAACCCCGGAGGCGGTGGATTACCTGCAGAGAGCACGCCGCCTGGATCCGGGGAATGCGGTCATCCTCTATAACCTTGGGCTTCTGGAGCATGAACGCGGCAATTCCAGAGGAGCTCTCGAGCATCTCCGGGCCGCGGTTGCCGCCGACCGGCAGCTTGAAGCGGCCTGGTACAACCTTGTTCTCCTCTACTGGCAGCTGAATGAACGGGAAACCGCTCTCCAGGAACTTGGAAAGGCGCGGGTTCACCTTCCCGGCAGTGAGCGCCTTGACCAGCTTTCACGAACCTTTTCCGGCAACCAGCGATGAATGGAAGAAACCAGACCCCGCCCTCCTCCAGGGGTGGATTTCCGGAATCAGCCGGACCGCAGGCCCGATGGAACTATATCTGGCATCTGCTTGAGGGTGGCCTGTACATGGGGGGCATTTCCTTCATGGCCCTTGATACCGTGATGCCGAACATGGTGAACTCCTTCGGCGGACCGGAATGGCTGATTTCGATTACCCCGCTCCTGATGGCTGCCGGTGTCATGGGGCCGCAGTTGATTGCCGCGCACTGGATCGAGCGCCTTGAGTCCGTGCACCGCTACACCATCCTAATCGGCCTCTTTCAACGGCTGCCCTATCTCGCGGGGATGATGGGAATGCTTTTCCTTGGGGACCGTTTCCCGATGCTGGCGGTGGCGGTGGCCCTTTCCGCACCCCTTTTATCAGGACTTTTCGCCGGAATTGCGGCTCCCGCCTGGAAGGAACTGGTTTCCCGGACGGTTCCTCCGGAACGGCGGGCGTCCCTGCATGCTCTCCGCAACACCTTTGCCGCGATCATCAGCCTCTTCGCGGGCTGGGTGATTCACGAAGTCCTCAAGAACAAGCCGGGACCGGACGGCTACGCCATCCTCTACGGCATCACCTTCTCTCTGGTCATGATTTCATGGTTCGGGTTCCGCCAGCTTCGTGAGGTGCCCCAGCCCGACCGGATCAATCGTGACGGACTGACCCTGAGGGCGAAACTGAGGCAGCTTCCGGGCCTTCTCAAAGAGGACCGGCGACTCGGGCTGATGTGCCTTGCGAGCTTTACCGGACCGAGTATTTTCGTGGTCATCCCCTTTGCCGCGGTCTATGCGACCCAGGTTACGGGCCTCGGGGAAAGTTTTGTCGGGATCCTTGTCATCGCCAAGACCTCGGGCCTTTTCCTTGGCAACCTCATCGGGGGATATTTCGGGGATACCCGCGGGGGACGCCTTCCCTTGATGCTCTCGCGGATTTTCCGCATCCTCTTCTGTGTCGGGATCCCCTTTGCGGTAACCCGGGAGAGCCTTCTTGTCCTCTTCTTTCTCTATGGGATGTCGTTCACCCTGAACATGGTCGGCAACCAGGTCCTTGCCCTCGAGATCAGCCCGGATGGAAAACGGCCGACCTATCTCGGGATCATCTCCGCGGCGACCTTCCCGGGCATCCTTCTGGCCCCGGTGGTCAGCAGCAGCCTCCGCCTTCTTTCCTCTGCCATCTGGCCTCTCGCCCTGGCGGCGCTGGTCGGCAGCCTTGTCAGCCTGGTGGCTGTTTTCCGGATGGAGGAGCCCCGCGTCCGCTTTCCCGGAGCCCACTGATGGAGATTGAAAAGCCGTTCAGCCTTTATCCGGTTCGAGGGAGGACTGGTCGTGTTCGCTTTGCTGGAGGCGTGTTTCCCATTCCTGAAGGGACTGGGCCTTGTCGAAGAGGGTGTTCTCGCTCTGTTCGATAAAGGCTTCCCGTTCGCGGAGGAAGGCGACCTGATCGGCCAGTGAGGGATGGGAAACCTGGTCCAGGGATTCCAGCCTGGTTGGTCCCGATGCTTCGGCCTCTTCCTCGTTGCGGGCTTTCAAGTCCTCAATCCGGGCCCTCAGGCTGGCGATCGTCTGGTCCTTCCCGGCGAGATTGCGGTTGGCGAGTTCAAGGGCCTTTTTTGTGTCGCTGAGGTTTTTCCGCAGGAGGACCTGGTCTTCGTCGACGGAGACATTCTGGAGAAGGGCCTCGCGATCGTTGAGGAGACGTTCCCGGGCAGTGAGGAGGAGTTCGGTTTCATTGACCACCCGCTCGCGCTCGGCCAGTTCGGCCCGGGTTTGGGCGAGATGGGTTTCCTTTTCATGGAACTCGATTTCGGCTTCCTCAAGGGAGGCGAGCCGGTCATTCTTGCCAAAGTCAATCAGGTTTCCGGACTGGGTGCCGGAATGGCGGGTCCGCTGGATAATGGCGTCAATGGAAAGACCGGGACGGGATCCGTTTTTGCGGCGCAGTTGCTCGGGGGGAGGGAAATTGCAGACTTTCGGAAGCTGGTCGGTGGCGGAGGACATGGGAAGGACCTTATCGGTTGAGGAAACGTTTGAAGAGATTCTGGGCCCGTGGCTTGATCCCGAGACCGGCCATGGCAACGGCAAGGGCAAGGCTCTCCGTATCGGGATCCTGCAGCGGCGCGAAAAAGCGGACGCAGGCGGCGTCGCTGGTATCAACGGCGTGGCGCAGTTGCTGGGCCTGGTCGGGCATGGCCGTGAAATGTTTGGATACGTGTTCCTGGATCCCCGGCAGGAGCAGCTCGGCCTCGGATTTGCGGAGCGGGCCGGCGTTTTGCCAGGATGGCTTGATGGAGGGAATCTGGTAACGCTGGAGGAGGAAGGCGGCTTCCTCGTCGGTGAGGCGGAGAGCCATCCTTGCAATGGATTCGGCGAGGAAGGGCCCGGTCCGTCCTTCCCGGACAGGAAGGAATTGCCTCAGGGACTCAATATCCCGCTGGATAAGGGCGTTCAGGAAACGCTGGAATTCTCCCCCGAGGAGAACCGTCTTGGCGCAACGTTGTGAAAATTCTATCAACTGACCGATGGTGGCAAGCCCTTCAGCTTCGCAGAGGGCCTCGGTTGAGAGAGAAAAACTGGCCAGTTCGACCGGAAAATCGACCGGGATCTCGAGTTCCTGCAAGGCCTTTACGGGAGGGCTTTCCTCCTCGGTAATGGCGTCGAAATGGGTCACCATGTCATCAAAGGGATCATCAAAGGCCTGCGTTTCGAGGAGGATCTCATAGAGGAGGTTGAGGCGGGTTCCCTTGCCATAGAACTCGGGAAGATCGGCAAGGTCATCAAGCGCGTAACCAATGTATTTGCGCGGACGTTCCTCCGTGCCGCGAATGGGCCATTTCCGTCCGATATTCTGAGCCAACTTGGCAAGGCTGGTATCGGCCATCATTGAATCCTGGAGGAGAAAGCATAGTTTCTCCCATTCATCGGCGGTGCAGGGGAGGGCTTTATGAGATTGGGGCATTTTGTCGTTCATCGGAAGGGACGGTTTGCTGGTAGGGATTCGTATGGGGTTTATGCTTCTGCAAGGGGATAAGGCTCTCCAGTTCGTCGGTGACAGCCTTGTAGTCCTCAAAGACGCCTTCCGTTCCCATGGCGTTGCCGATACAGAGAACGGGCAGACCGAGGGTGACGGCGCGGCGGACAACGATCGCGTCCCGAACCATGGCCGAGAAGATCCGGGTTTGCGGGGAGACCTTTTTCTGGTTCCGGAACTGGTTGATGCGAAACTGCATGCGCATTTTCGGAACCTCGATGTCGGTCGAGGCCTTGACGGAATTGAAGAGGACTCCGTTGATCATGGCCTGATTGCCCATACCCGCCATGCGGAAGCTGGACGAGCGTTCGTTGAACTGCACCAGTTTCGCGGTCAGGAGGGTGAATCCAATCAGGCTGAGGGCGTCAGGATTGGCGGGGACAATGACCTCGTTGGCACAGAAAAGGCCACACTGGGAAGCCCTCAGGACGTTGGGGGGACAGTCGAAAAGGATGTAATCATAATCGGCTTCCAATGCCTTGAGCTGATTCCAGAAGCGCACGTAGACGGGTTCGTGGTCGGGAGGCGCGTACTCATGTTCGAGGTCGATGAGGTCGAAGGTGGTCGGAAGGAGGTCCAGGCCCGGAAGGAGCTTCTCTCCGTCCCTTTCCTCAACAACATCGCGGACCAGGATGTCCTGCAGTTGTTGTTCGCCGGGCTCGAAAATGGAATAGATGGATCCCTGCCGGGTGGTATTGAGGGTGTTCCAGCGTTCCACCCGCATCAGCCATATGCTTGAATTGGACTGGGCGTCGAGGTCGACAAGGAGGACCCGTTTGCCGCGCTTCGCGAGGAAGGCGCCGATGTTGACGATGCAACTCGTTTTCCCGACACCGCCCTTGTAATTGATAAACGTAATTTTTCTGGCCATAAGCTTGCTCCGGAAAGCATCTTCCGGGAGTCCGGGCCCATCGTGGAACACCGAATGACCCGAGGGCATTATTTCGCGTTTTTTTCACAAACGGAAAAGGGGAGCCTTGCCGGTCTCCTCAACCGGAAACCGATCCATCCAGTTTCCGCATGACCTCGCGGACGATGGCTTCCACGTCGACCGATCCGCGTGTGGAAGCCGGGCCGGGACGGCCAAGGCTTTCGAGGGCGGATGCGGTGCAGGCGCTGGCCGCTTCCTCGAAGCCGCACTCCTCAAGGAGGCAGGCGAGCTTGCCCCGGATGCCGGCAAATTGCTCCAGCTCGGCCTGACTCATGGGTTGGCGGGCGCGACCACAGTTGAACCCGCGCAGATTGACACCTTCGCGAAAACCCTCGGGGAAATTGCCGGCCCCGAGCATGGTTTCAATCAGTTCGAGAAGCTTGAACTGGATCCGCCGGGCCTCGGAAAGGTCACCCGAGAGAAAGGCCCCGTAGAGCCTTGTGACGGCCTCCGGGGCCACCCCGCTGGAGGCGATGGTGCCGCCGTCGCCTCCCATCAGGAGCGTCGGCAGAAGGATTTCCTCGCAACCGATAAGGCAGCTGAAATCGGGCCGCTGCGGCTTGATGCGGTTAAGGGTCGACATGAAGCGGGGCATGTCCCGGCTGCTGTCCTTGATCCCCACGATGCGGGGACAATCGAGGGCCAGCCGCTCCACAACATCGATGCCGATCTCGTTCGAGAACTGGGGAATGTTGTAGAGGATGATGTCGATCGGCGTGCGCCGGGCCAGCTCCCGGAAGTAATGCTCAATGCTCTCCTGGGAGACCCGGTAGTAGTAGGGACCCGTTACCGAGATCGCCCGGCAGCCGAGGTCAGCGCAATGAGCGGCCGCCTCGAGAACCCGTTCGATGTTGGCTTCGGCGGCTCCGGCAAGCACGGGGACCCGCCCGTTCGCCTCGTCGGTGACGATTTTCACGACGCGCTTCCGTTCCGCGAATCCAAGACGAATGAACTCCCCGCTGCTGCCGTTGGGATAAAGACCGCCGACACCTTTCTCGATCAGCCAGGAAACGAGGCGCCTCAACTCCGCCTCATTGATGGAGTGGTCCTCGTGGAAGGGGGTGATGTTCGGAGTGTAAATGCCTTTGATCATGGCTGTGCCCGGGCGAATGCAGGTTTCACGTCTTGACCGAGGTCATAGGAAGGGGATGGCCGACAGCAATACAAATCAGTCTTTTATCGAGCATAAGACAGCTGGCGGGATTAGACGCCCCCCAGCTGCTTGAGGGTTTCGCCGGCGGCGAAGAGGTGGCGCATGAGGGCTTTCTCCGCTTCGCGGGGGTTATTATCGAGCATGGCGCGGAGGATGCGCACATGCTGGCGGAGACCGAGGCGGGCCCGTTCGCTGCTGAAGTTTAGGTTGCTGAGCTGGAACTGGATCAGGGAATAGATAAAGCGGTTGCGGCTTGCGAGGAGACGGTTGCCGGAGGCGTCAAGAAGGAGGTGATGAAGGGTGACATCGACTTCAAAGAAGGCGGGCAGGTTGAATTCACGGGCCTTGGCGAGGTCTTCGGTTTTCCTGAGGAGGGACTCGAGGGTATCCCGGTTGGCGGCATGCCAGCCGGTGGCAAAGAGTTTGCGCAGACAGTGGCATTCGATGATCTGGCGCAATTCCGTCAGTTCATCACATTGGCGGGGGTCGAGGGAAACGGCTTCCCATTGGCGCCGGTTTTCCTTGCGCAGCAGACCAAGGGGGGCGAGGGCGAGAAGGGCCTCGCGCACGGGGGCCTGGGAACAGCCGATTTCCCGGGCAAGGGTGCGTTCGCTGAGCCGTTGACCGGGGCGGAGTTTTCCCGTGGCAATTTTTTCAATGAGGTAGCGGCTGACCTCCTCATCCCTGGGACGACCGATGGCCTTTGGTCCCTCATAATCGTTCTTCTGGACGGCCCTGCGAAGCCGTCGCCGGGAACCCGCACGCTCGAGGACCCCGGCGGCTTCAAGGTGCTTCAAGGCCTCGCGGACGGTGGTCCGGCTGACTCCGCAAAGGGCGGCCAGTTCCAGTTCCGGAGGTACCGGGTCACCGGGGGCCATCCCTTCCGCCCGGTTGAGGATCCGGGTCATCACCGATCGCACCAGGGGCGTTGGCTGATCCCGCTGTGAAGCTGATGCCATGCCCGGTATCCTGTTCCGTGGCCCTGCGGATGGAAAGACCATAGTTGCCTGAATCGGGGGGCTTGGAAAAAAGCGCGCATTTGTCTTGTTTTTTAACGAACAAAAACAAATTATGGGGTGATGAAGAGCGGGGTAGCGGGCGTGGGCTGGGATCCGGGGTGTCTGGAAGCGCTTGTGGGGCGTGAGCGGTTGCTGTGCTCGCCGGCGCAGCTGGCGGGGTATGAGGCGGACGGGCTGGGATGCAAGCGTTACCGGCCGGAGGCGGTGGTGATACCCGGGGACGTGGCGGCCTTGAAGGAGGTGGTGAGGGAACTGGGGAAGCTGGAGGTACCGTATGTGATTCGCGGGGCGGGGACCTCCCTGTCGGGGGGGCCGGTGGCGGTTGAGGGAGGGGTGGTGATTCACCTCTCGCATTTGCGGGCGATTGAGTCCATTAATGTGGCGGAGCGGTACGCGGTGGTGGAGAGCGGGGTGGTTCTGGCGGACCTTGAGAAGGCGGTGGGGCGGCATGGCCTGTACTATCCGCCGGATCCCTCGACAGGGACGGTCTGCACCCTTGGCGGGAATGTGGCGAGCAATGCGGGCGGGGTACATTGTTTCCGTTACGGGGTGACGAGCCATTACGTGCTCGGGGTGGAGGTGATCCTGACGGACGGCCGTGTGGTCTGCTTTGGGGGCCCCGGGGGAGGACGCGGGGACTGGCGGGAGGACTGGAAGCGGCTCTTCATCGGTTCTGAAGGAACCCTTGGGGTTTTCACGCGCTTCTGGCTGCGGTTGATTCCGCGGCCGGAAAAAGTCTGGACCTTCCGGGCGACGTACCGGGAACTGGAGGCGGCGAGTGAGGCGATTCGCCGGCTGGCCTCGCATCCGGCCTATCCCTCGGCCATTGAGCTGATGGATCCGCCCTGTGTGGACATGGTGGAGAACAGCCCGATGCGGGTGGGCCTGCCGAAGGGCTCCTTCATGCTGTTGACGGAGATTGACGGTCCTCCGGAGCTGGTTGACGGCCGGGTGGAAGCGATTGCGGGGATCCTCCGCGAATGTGGATCGGGGGATGTTGTCTACAGTGACGAGGCGGGGGAGCGGGAGAGGCTCTGGCGGGCGCGCAAAGTCCAGGGCGGTCTTCTGGGTCAGATCAGCCCGGATTTCATTGTCCAGGACGCGGTTATCCCGAAGGCGTACCTGGGGGAGGTGCTGACCTTCATCTACCGGGAGGCGGAGGCGGAGGGCATCGCGGTGGTGACGATCATGCATGCCGGGGACGGGAACCTGCATCCGGATTTCATGTTCGACAGCCGGGATCCGGAGCAGCTCGAGAAAGTGGAGCGGCTGGGGAAGAACCTGATGAGGAAAGTGAGCGAGATCGGGGGGACCCTTTCCGGGGAACACGGGATCGGTTCGGACAAATCGGGTTACATGAAGGCGCATCTTGGAGAGGTGGCGGAGGCCATGCAGATGACGGTTCCGGGGCTCTTCAACGAAAGCCACCAATTGAATCCCCGGAAGGTTTTTCCGGAAAGGAGGTTCCGGTGAGGGAAGCTGCGGCAATTGCGGGGGAGCGTCTTTTCACGGAGTTTCTGGATCCTGTGGACATGACGGGCGTCTTTCCGGCGGAGATGAGGCTGGAGGAAATCAACCGTATTGCGGGGGAGGCCGGCCTGCGCTTTCCCCTTGTCTGTGCGGAGGGGGCAACGTTGCCGGAGCACGTGCGGGTGGTGGACCATGCGCCGGCTTCGTCGCGTTTTGGCCCTTATGTCGACAACATCCTGGGAATGAACTGGAAGCTGCCCTCTGGGCGGATGGTCCGGATCGGGGAGCGGGTGGTGAAGACGACAACGGGCTATGACCTGATGCGGTTTCTCCTTCACACCGGGGCCGACCTGGGCCGGCCGACTCATTTTGTCCTGCGCCTGCGACCGCTTGGGGGGGAGACGCTTAGGGGGGAATTCACGGGAGACGATGAGGCCTTGAGGGCGGTGGGGGCGACCCTTTGCGCAGATTCCTGGAACCATTGGATTGACCGAATCGACCTGCTTGCCGGGGAGCGTGAAACGGTCCGGTTGCAAGTGGCGGTTGACTGTATGTGCGGGGAGGGGGAGCGTTTTGAGGCCTATTTCGGACAGGTCGCGGAACGGGCAGGGGCCACTTTTGCAAAAGGCCCTTCCCTCGCGGAGACCGGCCTGCCGTTTTTTTCGGTCAAAGGCCTGCCCGGGGAGGCGGCGCGAACGGCCCGGCGATGCGTGGAGGCCTTGGGCGGCCGGGCCCGGGCCCTTCTGTTGACGGGAAGCGTTCTCGTTTATCCGGATAAGGAGGTGAAGGCGGATTGGATCCGGACCCTTGAAGAGGAACTTGAAGCCATCGGGGGACACCTGCTGGGGAACGTTCCGGGAACGCGCATTGGGAGAGACGATGAAGCTCAATGGATCCGGCAAATGGAGGAGCAATGGAAACGCCTTTAAACAAACCGTCCCCGGATCCCAGGCTGTCCCCGGAGCGTGATCCGCTGCGGGCCTGTGTCCACTGTGGCCTCTGCCTTGAATCCTGTCCCACCTATCGGCTGACGGGAGATGAAAACAATTCCCCGCGCGGCCGGCTCCTGCTCTGGCGGGCGGAGGCGGAAGGGACCCTTGAGGTGGATCCGTGGACGAACTTCTACACGGAGGAATGCGTCGGATGCCTGGCGTGCGAATCGGTTTGCCCGGCCAACGTGCCCTATGGAGACCTTCTGGAAACAACCCGGGCCCAGCATTACCGGGAGGGACGATCGCGTCCGGACTGGAGAGTGGCCCTTGCTGGCAGGGCGGTCCGGAGGCCGCGCCTGTTCAACCTTGCCCTTGCCCCTGCCCGGGCCCTGCGCCGGGCCCGGTTGCTGCCGCACCGGATGCTTTTTCCCGGGAAGCCGGCGGTCCGCCTGACAACCGCGGCCTACGCGAAGACCCTGATGAAACGTCACCGCCCGAGCGGCCCGGCGGTTGCCCTTCTAACGGGATGCCTCATGGAAGGCCTTTTCCGGGAGATCAATTTTGCAACCGTACGGGTTCTCATTGAAAACAACATCCGGGTATTTATTCCCGAGGGGCAGGGATGCTGCGGGGCCCTTCACGAGCATACGGGTCTGCCGGGGTGGAAGGAACTGGCGGCGACAAACCGGGCTGCTTTTGACGGGCAGGAGGTGGAACGGGTCCTCGCAAATTCAGCCGGCTGCGGACTGGCGCTTGGCAAGGCGCTTGCGGGGAAGATCCCGGTGCAGGATGTGCTTGGTTATCTTGCCGGACACGGATTGAAGCAGCGATCCCCGCGGGAAGGTGGATTGCGCGTCTTTGTCGACCTTCCGTGCCATCTCGTCCATGGGCAGGGGGTGGGCCTGCCCGAGTCGGTCCTTGAGGCGACGGGGTACGACTGGGAATGGGCGCCCTGCGCGGAAGACTGCTGTGGCTCGGGCGGCGTCTACAACCTCCAGAAACCGGAACGGGCCCGGGAAATCCTGCGGGAAAAGGCGGATTTCCTGAACCGCAGACCTGCAGGCAGCCGTTCCATGGTGGCAACTTCGAACCATGTCTGCATGATGCAGTGGTCGACCGCGCGTTCCTTTGTGAAGCGGCCCTTTGAGGTGTGTCACGTGATCCAGTTGCTGGATCCGGGGCCGCAATTCTGATATGGGGAAAGTCGATTTCAGTGAAAAGGAAACCCGCCAACCCCAACAAGGAGAGCCAGAACCATGATTGAAACACCCCTGATTGACGCCCACATCCATCTGTGGGATCTCGACCACCTGACCTATCCCTGGCTGGAGACCGTCCCGGTCATCAACCGGAGCTTCCTGCCAGCCGACTATGACGCGGCAACGTCGGGTAACCGGATTGAGGCGATGGTCTTTGTCCAGTGTGAATGCGAACCGGCCCAGCACCTCGAGGAGCTGGCCTGGGTGCAGTCGATTGCCGACCGGGATCCCCGTCTCAAAGGCATTGTTCCCTGGGCTCCCCTCGAGGAGGGGGAGGCGGTGGCCGAGGAACTGGCATCGATGGCCGCCGATCCGCGGGTCAAGGGGGTGAGGCGGATAATCGAGTTTGAACCGGATCCGGCCTTCTGTATCCAACCCGGCTTTATCCGGGGGGTGCAGTTGCTTGGTGAGAACAACCTTCATTTTGAATTGACCATTGCCCCGGACCATTTGCCCAACGTGATGAAACTAGTGGAGGCCGCTCCGGAGACCCGCTTCATCCTCGACCATGTTGGTTGTCCCCACATCGATCAGGGACGGCTGGCTCCCTGGGCCGACTACATCAAGGCCTTTGCCGATTCGGGGCCGCATCGCTGCAAGTTCTCGAACCTGGTCTGTAACGCCGACCTCGAAAACTGGACCGTGGACGATCTCAGGCCCTACGCCGAAACGGTGATTGAGGTCTTTGGCCCCGAGCGGCTGATCTGGGCCAGCGACTGGCCCCATGTCCTGCGCGCGGCCACATGGAAGCGCTGGCTCGAGGCCGCGGATGAGCTGACCGCGCGTCTCAGCCGTGAGGATAGACGGAAACTCTTTCACGACAACGCGGAGGCTTTCTACCGGCTTGGTTCCTGAGCCGCTTATTGGAAGCCGGAGCAGTTGAATCAACTCAAACCGATACAAGGAGGAAACCTGCATGTCACACCAACTCGATACAGTAAAACACGTACCCGTACCCGGACGCTTCATGGACCGGGTTGCGATTGTAACCGGGGGCTCCTCCGGCCTCGGACGGGCCATCGCGGAGGAATTCTGCAAGGAGGGCGGAAAGGTGCTCTTCACCGGTATCAGCGAAGCGGGTACACGGACCCAGCGTGCATTCGAGGAGGCCGGCTATGAGACGACTTTTCTCCGTGGGGACATGGCGGATGAGGCTTTCTGCAGGGAGGTCGTTGAAAGGACTGTGGAGGCCTATGGCGAGGTCAATTACCTCGTGAACAACGCCTTCGCCTTCACGGCCAAGGCCCTTGATGCCGAAACGCGCGACTGGATGCGCAGCTTCAGTGCGGGCCCGCTGGCCTACTCACGCATGGTCCAGCATGTCAGTGAGCCGATGAAAAAAGCCGGCGGCGGCTCGATCCTTAACATGTCGAGCATTTCGGCCCATATCGCCCAGAAGCAGCGTTGGACCTACAACGCCGCCAAGGGGGCGGTCAAGCAGCTCACCAAATGCCAGGCCCTCGACCTCGCTCCCTTCAATATCCGGGTGAACAGCATTGATCCCGGATGGATCTGGTCGAACGAGACCGACAAGGCCGCCAACATGGATGGCGGGGGACGGGCCAAGTGGGATCCCATCTGGGGGAAGTACCACATGCTTCGCCGGATGGGGCAGGCCGTTGAAGTTGCCCGGCCAGCGCTTTTCCTTCTTTCCGACGACGCCTCCTTCATAACCGGAACGGTCCTGATGGTGGATGGGGGCTACTGTTCGATGGGGCCTGAAGGCCTCGGGGAAACGGCTGTCATTGCCGGGTCCGATTAAGGAGCGTTCACACCGGGCGGATTGGCCGCTTTTTCGTTTGTCTGCCTGTGGGGTCCCTGCTGGAATGGAGCCTTGAAGCGGATTCCCGCGGACGATGGAAAGTGGAAAGGCAGTCGGACTGGGGATCCTCACGATCCTCATCAACACCCTCCTGATGCTGGTCAAGATCGTGACCGGGGTCCTGGGGAATTCCTATGCCCTGATCGCGGACGGGATTGAGTCGGCGGCGGACATCTTCACTTCCCTCATCACCTGGATGGGGTTTCACCTTTCCCTGCGTCCACCGGATGAGCGGCATCCCTTCGGCCATGGAAAGATCGAGTCCCTCGCCGGCATTTTTTCGGGGATGGCCCTGCTCTTTGCGGCGGCTGGAATCGCCTTTCAGAGTGTACGCGAGATTCTGACCCCACACCACAGTCCGGAGTGGTTCACGTTGCCGGTTTTGCTGGGGGTGGTCGTCGCGAAGGAGATGCTTTCTCGGCGGATAGGGGCCTATGCAGCCGAATCTGACAGCCGTGCCCTTGAGGGGGATGCCTGGCACCACCGTTCCGATGCCCTGACCTCGGGAGCCGCGGCAATCGGTATCTCCATCGCCTTGATCGGCGGGCCCGCCTATGCGGTTGCCGATGACTGGGCGGCCCTTGTGGCCTGCCTGATCATCTTCCTGAACGGGGCACGCATCATCAGCCGTTCCCTTCATGACACCCTCGACGGGCGGGTTGAATCGGGAATCGCGGATTCAATTCACGAGGTGGCGGGGACAGTCGGAGGCGTTTTGAATACGGAAAAATGCCTTCTCAGGAAGAGTGGCACGCGCTATTTCGCGGAGCTTCACGTACAGGTCGACGGCCGGCTTCCGGTCGAGGAAGGCCATACCATCGGGCATACCGTGAAGGAGCACCTCCTGGCCCGGTTCCCGGAACTGCTTGACGTGGTGATTCACCTTGAGCCCTTTCCGGAAAGGCGTGCCTGAGGGGCAGGAAGGCTTCAGAACGTGTCTATTATCGTATTCAGGGTTCTGCTCGGGCGCATGGCCGCAAACGCTTTATCCTCGTCGGGAAAGAAGTAACCGTCGATGTCGGCCGGTTTCCCCTGGACAGCAAGGAACTCCCTGACGATGGGATCCTCATTTTCCTCCAGCTGGGAGGCGAGGGGAAGAAAGGTTTTCCGGAGTTCCCCGTCCTCCTCCTGGTTGGCGAGGGCCTGAGCCCAGTAGAGGGCAAGAAAGAAATGGCTTCCGCGGTTGTCGATACCTCCGAGGCGGCGGGTTGGGGATTTGTTTTCCTCAAGGAAGGTTGCGTTCGCGGCATCAAGGGCCCTGGCAAGCACGGCGGCTTTATTGTGGTCGAAAATGCGGGCAAGGTGCTCGAGTGAAGCGGCAAGGGCAAGGAATTCTCCGAGGGAGTCCCAGCGGAGGTAATTGACCTCGAGAAACTGCTGAACATGCTTCGGTGCGGAGCCGCCGGCTCCCGTCTCGAAGAGCCCTCCACCGTTCATGAGGGGGACAATGGAGAGCATTTTGGCGCTTGTGCCGACCTCGAGGATGGGAAACAGGTCGGTCAGGTAATCCCGGAGGACATTGCCGGTAACGGAGATCGTGTCCTTTCCGTCCTTCATGCGCTGAAGGGAGTGGCGGCAGGCGGCCTCGGGCGCCATTATCTCAATACTGAGACCCTCAGTATCGAGTTCCTTCAGCATCGCCTCCACCTTGGCGATAAGGTTCCTGTCGTGGGCGCGTTCACGGTCGAGCCAGAAGATGGCAGGGGCGCCAGCTTCACGGGCGCGCCGGACGGCCAGCTTGACCCAGTCCCGGATGGCGGCATCCTTCGTCTGGCAGGCCCGCCAGATATCGCCTTCCCTGACATCGTGGGCAATGAGAACCTTGCCGGAGGCATCGACAAAGCGAACCTGACCATCGCCCTTCATCTCAAAAGTCTTGTCGTGTGATCCATACTCTTCGGCCTTCTGGGCCATGAGCCCGACATTCGGGACGGAACCCATGGTCCGGGGATCAAAGGCCCCGTTTTCCCGGCAGAAATCAATGGTGGCCTGATAGACGCCGGCGTAGCTGCTGTCGGGGATGACCGCGAGGGTGTCCTGCAGTTCATTGTGCGCATTCCACATCTTTCCCGAGGAACGGATCATGGCCGGCATCGACGCATCAATGATAACGTCGCTGGGAACGTGCAGGTTGGTGATGCCCTTGTCAGAATTGACCATGGCGAGGTCCGGGCCCTCGGCATAGGCGGCCTCAATATCGGCTTCAACCTGTTTCCGGGAATCCTCGGGAAGGGAGCGGATTTTGGCAATGAGGTCGCCGAATCCGTTCCGGAAATCGACCTCAAGTTCCTCAAGAAGCTGGGCGTGCTTTTCAATCAGGGGCTTGAAATAGGCGCGCACCCCGTACCCGAAAATGATGGGATCGGAGACCTTCATCATGGTCGCCTTCAGGTGGAGGGAAAAGAGGACGTCTTTTTCGCCTGCCCGGGCAACCTGTTCTTCAAGAAAGGCGAGGAGGGCCTTGCGGCGCATGACAGAGCCGTCGACAATCTCGTTTTCAAGGAGGGGAATCTCATCGCGGAGGATCTCAACCGATCCATCGGCTCCGACAAACTCTATGCGGGCAACGGTGGCTTCAGGAAGGATGACGGATTGCTCGTTGGCATAAAAGTCGTCCGCGGACATCGTGGCGACCTCGGTTTTCGAGTCCCGGCTCCATTCGCCCATGGAATGAGGATGCTTGCGCGCGTAGGCCTTGACGGCTGCCGGGGCGCGCCGATCGGAATTGCCCTCCCGGAGGACCGGATTGACCGCGCTGCCCTTGACCCGGTCATAACGCTTGCGGATCTCCTTGTCGTCGTCGGTGACGGGATCATCCGGGTAGTCGGGAAGCGGGAAGCCTTTCTCCTGTAGTTCCCGGATCGCGGCTTTCAACTGGGGATTGGAGGCGCTGATATTGGGAAGCTTGATGATGTTGGTGTGGGATTCCTGGGTGAGGGCTCCCAGGCGTCCGAGTTCGTCGGGAAAGGCGTTTTCCCCGCTGAGGCGGTCCGGAAACTGGGCCAGTATGCGCGCGGCAAGGGAAATGTCGCTCAATTCAACCTCGATGCCGACTTTCCGGACAAAGGCCCGTATGATGGGGAGAAAGGAGCATGTCGCGAGGGCGGGGGCCTCGTCGGTTTTGGTGTAGATGATATTGGGGGTTTCTGACATGGTAATTAGCTTGAATGAAGAAATGAGGATGAACAGATGAAAAACCGTGGTGCAACCGAAACCCGGGGGCAATTCATCTTTGGAAATCAGGAATCGGAGGCGGAGGCTGATTCATAGACAAACTGGAAGGTCTGGTTCCAGTCCCCGATTGTCCAGAACTCGTTCACGAGGGTGGGGCCTTTGTAGCCATATTCAATCGTCCCCCCGGGACCGCCGGGGGTCTCTATGCGCCCGGAGAGGCGCTTCCCGGAGGCATCAAAGGTGAAGTGGATATCGCCGGTGAACCAGCCCTTGTACAGGCGTGCACGGAGGGAGGCTGCCCGTCCCGACTCGTCGTAGAGGAAGCGGGTTTCGCCCTCAAGGCCGGTTGAATCCGTATAGGATTCCCGGATCAGCCGCCCGGAACGATCAAATTCAAAGAGCTCCTCTGACGCCAGGCCGTCATTAAAGGCCTGAAGTCGACGTGTCAGCTGGCCGGCCTTGTTGAAGTGGTGCTCGTTTCTGGAGGAGCGCGAACCCGTGATCTGCTGGAAGAAGGCGTACTGGTTACGTCCCCGGTTGTTATAGGTGAATCGTGTTGAGGCCAGTTCCCCATCCGAATTGGTGTAATTGAGGGAGAAAAGACGTTCTTCACCACTGTCGAAGGCGAGGTAGAACGGGGCCAGTTGGAGGGTGGAATCAACCATTGGCGAAAAGCCTAGATGAAATTCTGTTCCAGAGGCAACCCCAGTGCCTTGTTCCCCCGTCTGGAAACGGAGGCTCAACAAGGCCGCAGAATGCCTCCTGAATCCTCATCGGAGGACCTTCCCGCCCCCGGCGGGAAGGTGGGGAAGAAAACCTGACTTTTTCTTGACAGGGAGATCCTTTTCGAGCCATAAAAATCGAAAAGATCAATAATAAATCTATCTTTTTCAATTCTGATTCATTCATCCTCAACCTCCTAAACATCATGAAGAAAGCAATGCGACCCTCAACCGGTATCCTGGCAGCATTCTGTGTTCTCGCCCTGTTCGCGGGGAACCTTTCCGCCCAGATACTCTCCTACGCCAACACCTTCGGGGAAGGTTTCACGACCCTCGTTCCCGCTGGTTCGAGCGATGATACGGGCCCACTGGACACGAACATCGAGAACGGCTTTGATATTGATAACTTTGCCCTGTATGGTCCTGACGACCAGTGGCAGAACATCGGTTACTCGCGGATGGAAGAGGTCTTCAGTGACGGCGTGAACGGTGATACCGCCGGTGATGGCGCGGTCCGCTTCAACTCCTTTGACGCCAATGCCTCCGGTGGATTGCTGGAGTTGGATGGGACAATGGTCGCCGGGGAGATCTATTCCCTCGATACCTGGGTCTTCAACGCGAACGCCTCCTTTGTGAAGTTTGAGGTCAGCCTTCATAATTTTACGGATGACGTCCAGCTGGCAAGCAGCGGGGAAATCCTTCTCAACAATGACCTTGCGGGCACGGGTGACGGGCTCCTTGAGAGCCTCAACTATACGGCCCAGGCCTCCGATGCCGGTGATATACTCCAGGTGCGCTGGGTACAGACAGCCGACTTCAACACCGCCCGCGACATTTATGTGGACAGCGTCAGCCTGACGGCTGTCCCCGAGCCCTCGCATGCGGCGCTGGCGCTGGGCCTTACGGTCCTGGCACTGATGGTTTACCGTCGCCGGCGCAAGGGCTGAGGCGGCTGACTTTCCGACAGGTTATCAGGCCAGATTCAGGGCATCCGGGAGGGTTGAAGAGAGCCCCTCCGGATGCCTTGTTTTTTTGACCGGGGCGGACCTGTTGTTTCACCGGGTCCCGGCCCTTGTGGGAGACATGGATGCTGGAGTGCCCCTTTAAACCAGGGCTTTTCACGGAACAGCCTTGAAATTGTGAAACGGGAAAATTTGAATCGGGGTTAGAACGAAGATATGGAGACTGAGGCATTACAAAACCAGACCCTTATCGGGGAGATTCACGCCCTTGCGACGCAGATTGAGCCCCCGCGCAATTTTTTCCATGGCTTGAAACTGCGGGAATCCTTTTCCCCGGACAATATTCTCCTTTTCTGTCACAAGAGCAAACGGGACTTCCATCCGGAGGGGGTGACGAACAACTACCACCACCGGCATGTGCTCGTCTTTGTTGTCAAGAACGGGGGTCCGGGGCGAATCGGGGACCACACCCACCTCCTCGAGGAAGGGAATGCGGTCCTGATTTTTCCGAACCAGTTCCACCATTTCATGGATCTTGAGGGGCAGGACCTCGAATGGTTGTTCATCACCTTTGAACTTCCCTACAACGATCCCATTCGCGGGCTTCGGGACACGCCCCGCCTGCTTGACCAGGAAACTTATATCCAGCTGAAGAAAGTCCTCGAGGTCCACCGGGGCCTTGCAAAGGGTGAACTGTTGTCGGTTTCTACCCTGAGCGACCTTGTCACGGACATCCTCTTCCGGATGCTGGTCCTGCCGGTGATTCCGGAGGAGCGCCGGAACATTCATTTCACCGATGCGACCCGTGACGTCCTGCTGGAAAAGATCAACACCATCGTGCGGGAGAACCTTCACCGGCAGTTGACGGTGGCGGACCTTGCGGCCGAGATGGGATATTCCGTAAGCTACCTCCGGACGATTTTCCGCAACCGGCTCGGAATCAGCCTTGGCCGTTATATCCGGGAGTCCCGGCTCTCCCGGGCCGCCGAGTTGTTGCAGACGGAGGACATGAGCATCTCCGAGATAGCGGAAAAATGTGGATTTGAGTCGCTCTGTGCCTTTTCCCGGTCCTTCAAGAACGCTTATGGGATGTCTCCAAAGGTTTATGGAGAGATGGTCGCGGATTAGCAACAGGCCGGCCCTTGTCCCGGTTACCCATGAAATTCAGCGACGACCAGATTGACCGGATCACAAGGAAGGTGATCGAGCGCACGCGTCCGGACAGGCCGAATGAAGCGGGAGTTTTCGGGACGCCGACGGTTCCCGGACGGCGGGGGAGGGTGGCCCAATTGACCGGGCCGGAGCAGCTGGAAATCAAAAGCTATCCGCTGCGTCCCATCGGGCCGGATGAGATCCTCGTCAAGGTGGAAGCCTGCGGCGTCTGCGGGACCGACATTCACTGCTTCAAGTCCGATCCCTTTGGGCTTGCCCCGGTGGTGCTGGGCCATGAAGGAACAGGGACTGTCCTTGAAGTGGGCCCGGAGGTGAAGATGGACGGGGTGGGCAAACCCGTGAAAGCGGGAGACCGGATTGTCACGAGCATCTTTGAGACAAGCGAGGCCTGCCTTATCGCCAAGTACAACCCGGCGAAGGGCAACCTCTGCGATGACCTGAAAGTCTACGGCCTGCTCTCCGACGAGCCGGAAAACCATTTCAACGGCTATTTCGGGGAGTACCTGATCATCCGGCCCGGTTCGTCGTTTTTTGTCGTCAATGACATGAGCCGGGACCAGCGGGTGCTGATTGAGCCGGCGGCGGTTGTCTGCCATGCCCTCGAGCGGGCCAAGACCTGTGGGGTGAACCTCAATTTCCGCTCGCGGGTCGTCGTCCAGGGTTGCGGGGCCATCGGACTCCTCATGATCGCGGTTCTGCGCACCTACGGGATCAACACCATCCTCGCAGTTGACGGGAATCCGGACCGCCTGGCAATGGCCCGGAGCCTTGGGGCCGACGTGGCGCTCAACTACAGGGATTTTGACGGTATTGAGGCCCTTGCGGCGCGGGTTCGGGAGCTGACGAAGGGATTCGGGGCCCATTTCGGATTCCAGGCGACCGGAGTGCCTGCGGCTTTCAGCGGACTCTTCAAATGTATCCGGCGTGGTGGGGGCATTGTTGAAGTGGGGCACTTTATCGACGCCGGGGAGAGCACGATCAACCCGCATACGGACATCTGCCGGAAGGAGATCACGGTTACGGGAAGCTGGGTCTACAACAGCTTCGAGTATCCCTATGCCTACCACTTCCTCCAGCGGGCCGAAGCGATCGGACTACCCGTGACGCGGCTGATCACGCACCGCTTTCCCTTCGAGCAGATCGGGCAGGCCTTCGAGGCAGGCATGAGCCAGGAGGGCGTGAAGGTCGTCCTTGAGGTCGCTCCCTGAGTTCCGGCCCGGGGCAAAGCGCTTGACGGTAACCGGTCAGTTAAGAGGATGGGGGGATGGAAGGGCAGGAAAGCAAGGGGGCGGGGACGGTGGTTTTGGCGGGGACGGGGAGCATGCACGTGCGGTTTGTCCTTGAGAACGCGGGTCAGCATCCCGGGGTGAGGTGGGTCTGGGCGGAGGAGCCGGAGAGTGTCTGGGAGGAGGAGAACCGGCGGGCTGAGGCGATTCGGGAGGAGTTGGAGAGGCGTGGGGTGGAGCGGTTTTCGGCGGTCCGGGACAGGGATGACCTGTTGGGGGTTATGGTAATGACGGGGGATGGGAGCCGGCGCCTGGAGGAATATGAGCGTTGGTCACGGTTCGGGGTGCCGGTCTACCTGGACAAGCCGGTGGCGCTGGAGGCGGAGGAGCTGGAGGCGCTTCTGCGGCGGCGCGGGGAAGTTGGGGTCCCGTGGGAAACGGGATCCTCATGGCGGTTTTCGGCGGGCTGGGAGGCGCTTGCGGGGAGAGTGCGGGAAGGGGGAAGCGACCTGCGGATAGAAGGGGCCTGGTATGACCGCCCGGGCCGGGCGGGCTGGTGCTGGTATGGGATCCACGGGGTGGAGTTGCTCTGTCAGGCCCTTGGGAGCGAAGTGGAGGCCGTGCGGGTAACGACTGAGGGTGCTTGCCGGGAGCTGGAGTGCTTGTTTTCCGGGGGGCGGAAAGGGATTCACCGGGGAGACCGGTCGGGAAAGCAGCCCTTGAAAGTCTCGGCGACAATTGGCGGGGAGAAAGAGGAGAAGGAGATCGAGGAACCGGGGGTGGTGAAGTACGGGCGTTTACTGGGTGCGGTGCTGGAATTTTTCAGGACGGGAAGCGGTTGGCATGAGGAGGCGGAACTCCGGACAGCGGCGCGGATCCTTGAAGCCGGGTGGGCCGTTAACCCTTTGAAGCGGTGAGAGGGGTGGTCAAGAGGTCCTTGAGGATGGATTGGAGGGCGTCGAAGGAGAAGGACTGGCGGGCGCGCTCAACGTTGGCCTCGACGGCGCCCTTCCGACGGTGGGCATCCTGGAGAAAGGGGAGGCACTGGTCGGCGGCGTTTTCGATGACGGACGAAGGAACGGTGACGAGATTGCGGTGATCGCGGGGACCGAGTTGGGAACCGAGGGAGACGACGTCGAGGCCGACGGGCTTCAGGTCACTGAGATAGACCGGATATTCAAAGAGGACGGCCGGGAGGCGGGCGAAAACCGCCTCGATGAGCTGGTTGCCCCAACCTTCCCAGTAGCTGGGATAGGTGACCATGTCGGCGGCGGTGTAGGCATCCCAGAGGGAATAGAGCTTGCGCCCGTTATCGGAACCCCGGCTGTGTTTGATCCTGTCGCCGCACCAGACAATTTCAACCCCGAGATCGTTGGCCTTTTCCTGGAGGGCGGCGGGGTAGCCGCTGCTGAGGCCGATTTCCTCCACATAGCCTGCGCAGAGAAGGACGATGCGGTTTTGCGCGGTGAAGGGACGCCCGTCGTGGAGGGGTCGGGCCTCGAGGCGGGCCCGGTTTTGAGGACGCTGGAGCTCGGCGACGAGGTCGATGGCCAGTTCGACGCCTTTACGGTCGAGGATGCGGGTTGCCTGAAGGAAAACGAGGTCGTTTTCGTCCAACCCGAGGGAGGGACGCAAATCGGCGTTCCAGTCGTCCTTTTCCCATGCCGGCTGATCAAAATCAAAGACATTGGGAACGACGCGGGCCTCGACGCCCTTGCGTCGTTTGAGCTCGGCCTGGGCGATCCGGTTGATGACGAGGTGCCGGACATTTGGCATGACGGGAGGAGCCTGTTCCTCGTAGAAGGCGACCACTTCATCACAGGTCGGGTAGACCTCGCCGCTTTCCTCCCACCAGAAATCGTGGTTGTGGCAAACGGTCAGGATTCCGGTTTCCCGGATGACCTCGTTGAGGGCGAGCATTCCCGGCAGGTTGTAGCCGACGGAGAGGAGGTTGTTGGGGAAAATCAGATCGAGCGCGTTATCCTTGATGAAGCGGTGCATGCCCGGCTTGATCCGGTCGGCCTGTTTCCGTACCGCCTCCATGAGCTTCGCCGGAGTGGGGTAATCAGTCAGTTCCCGGGTGGCGTTCCGGAGGATGCGCCGGGTCACGGGATCGAAGGGGTAGAGCTCGGGAATGAACTGGCCTCCGGGAACATCCTCGTTCCCGGCGAGGTAGAAGACGCGGTGCCCGTCACGTTCGAGGACACGGCGGAATTTGTCGACCTCGAGGGAAACCCCGTCGGTGCGTCCGAGGCGGTGCTGGATAAATCCGATTCTTGCCATGGAAGCACTCTACCGCGGCGGGGTCTCCATGGACATTCCATTTCGCGCCATTGATTGTACGAAATCAGGGCGGGGTGGCTTCCATGCTCTTCCGGAAGGCGGTATTGACGGGTCAATTTTCCTTGGAAAAAGTGCTCCGGGGGTTGCACAAAGAACGGAAACGATCTGATAATGGAGGATGAAGCAGACACGTTTTTTTGCAGGCCTCTCCTTCTTCCTGGCTGGTTGCCTGGGCAGCAACGCCCTGGCGGATACCGTTCCGGACCGGGCGGAGACAGAGATGATTGAAACGGAGGTTATCTACGAGTTGGACGGGACTGAGTTCGAGAGCACGATCGTCCACGGGATCGAGGGGGACGAGCCGCTTCCGGGGATCCTGATGGTTCCCAACTGGATGGGGCCGACGGAGGCTTCGCTTGAGAAGGCCAAGGCTGTGGCCGAAGAAGGCCGGGTGGTGATGATGGTCGATATGTACGGGGTGGATGTCCGGCCAGCGGATTCGGGAGAGGCTGCGGAGGCGGCTGGCTCGGTGCGCGCCGACCGTTCCTTGATGCGGGCCCGGCTCGGAAAGGCGCACGACGTCTTGCGTCAAAAGGAAGGCATTCCCCTTGATCCGGAGCGACTGGCGGCGATCGGGTTCTGCTTCGGTGGCGGAACCGTCCTTGAATACGCCCGCAGCGGAGCTGACCTTGATGCGGTGGTCTCCTTCCACGGCGACCTTGCCTCGCCGACACTGGAAACCGACTCGGGACAGATTCAAAGCGCGGTCCTCGTCCTTCACGGAGCGGATGACCCCTATGTCCCGCAGGAGGATGTGACAGCTTTCCGCGAGGCCATGCTCGCGACCGAGGCCGACTGGACGCTGGTCCAGTTCGGGAACGCGGTCCACAGTTTCACCGACCCCGAGGCCAATGCTCCCGGCGAGGCCATGTATGATTCCCTCGTGGCTGAGCGGGCCTTCTCCTTCATGGAGGAACTGTTCGAGGCACTCTGGAAGGATTAACCCGCTGCCGCAAGGTACCGGAGCGTGGAGGGTGCGATCCCGAAGCCTTCGGGGAAGGCGCGATGCCCGTCGAGGTAGAGCATCGTCCGCATGAGGGCGAAATGATGCACGCTGTGGCTGAGGAGAAACTGCAGCTCGCGTTCCGGATTCGAACTGCTCTCCCGCGCTGAACCCCCATCATCGAGAAGGATCGCCAGGCGCTCGCCCGGATCGATCCGGGATGCCCCCTCCAGATCAAGGAGGAGTCGTTCAACCTCCGCCCGCGCCGCCTCAACGGAAAATTCCACCGGAGATCCGCGGTCGCGCCGGTCGTAATCAATCCGCCGGTCCGCCAGCCCGTCGAGGAAACTCCCATAGTGCTCAAGGATGTGTCGCAGGTGACCTCCCGGGGTGCTCCGGAAACAGGCCTCGCAGGGCCGTGTGTAGGCTTCCTCATCGAGGTCCGCAAGAAGGGCATCCGCCTGCTCCAGAAGGGATCGGTTCGCGTCTATCAGGTCTTTCATTCATCGCATAAGATACAGACAGGTCTGTTTTATTCCCCGGGAGAGACCGTTTCGGGAGTCGAATGGGATTGAATGCCGATTGGAGAGCCGATAGAAGGGAGCTGTCTGGTCGGGGACACGTCTTCAAGCGGCTTGAACGAACGTGGTCAGTAGATGAGATTCAGCTCAAGGGAAAGGAGCGTCTTGTCCCTTGTCCCGACAGGGCCGCTGGTCCTCTCAGCATCATAGCGGCCGACTTTACCGAGGATGGAGAGGTGCTTGTTGAGCGTGTAGCTGGCGACGAAGTCGATTTCTGTGCCGTAGGTGCCACCTCCCCGTTCGGGGCCGAACCAGTGATGGATGGCGCGGAGAAGGATGCCCTTTCCTACGGGAAGGTGGTAACCGAGGTAGATCTGGACATCCTCCAGCCCGTCGACGAGACCCCCGTTGCTGCTGGGCGCGAGGAAGACATCGGCAAACCCGTTGAATTTGTGCAAGGTGGCGAGGGGGGTGCTGAAGCCATGACGACCGTTTCCGGAAAGGATTTCCAGTCCGCCTCCAAGGACCCAGCCGGAGGCTTCGAGGGAGATATCCGCTGAAAGGTAGTCGTGCCCGAACGGTCGCCCGGGGAAGGCACTGTTCTCCCATTGGCGGGCATAGGAAAAGGCGTAGTTCCAGAGCATTTCCCCGGCCGGGAGCTTTCCTGTCAGGCGCAGGCCGGCGGTATCGCTGGAGGACCCGGAAATGTCGGGGGACCCGTCGAGGGCATAATAAAAAGCCGTCAACCGGGTGGTATCGGTGAGGGTGCAGGCCAGATTCAATCCAAACGCCTCAATCTCGTTGTGGGCCGCGGTCACGGTATTCACGGCATCGATGAAAAAGGCTTTCAGGAGCAGGTTTTCCGTTGCCGCCAGTTGGCCGGTGAGGGCGTCAAACGTCTGGATGTTCTGGCGCCACCCGACATGACCGATGAAACGGTGGTCATCGAGGGTATAGACCTGGCGGCCGATTTTAAGGGAACCCCGCGCGTCTTCCTCCCAGGCCAGCCAGAGCTGGTTCAGTTCGGTTCCGTCCCCGGCATTATCGGCCGGATGGAGGTCGCGTCCGTGTCCCCAGGCGTAGATCGTTTCCCCTTCAATCATGCCCTGGAATCCTTCCCGCACCGGGGTCGTATAGCCATAACGGATCCGGTGGGAGATTCCATCGACATCAAGGCCCCCTTCCGCGTCGTAGACCTCGTAGCGCAGGCGGCTGTCAAGGCTGACTTTACCGGGGATTTCCTCCAGCCCCTGTTCAAGACGGTCCAGGGAATCCTCAATCGAAGCTCCTGTTGCCAGAAGGGTGCAAATCCAGAGTCCTCCCGCTATGCGAAAAAAATGTCGTGTATTCATCGCCTGAGTGTCCTTTCTGCGGCTTCCGCTCTGTCCTTTCTCAGTCTGAGCAGGTACCCGCCGCCGCGAAGCCAAGGCTGTTCGCGGTCCCCGCCAGCTTCCCCCGGTCCATGAGAAAGCGGACCAGTTCCTCCGCCGTCATCCCCTTCGCCGAGCAGGTCTCGAAGCGAGCCCCCGATCCAAACTGTTCCCTGATGGCCGCTTCAAGCCCTTCCCGGCTGTAGGTCTGCCCCCCGAGCAGAAGCGTTTCCATGACCCGGTGCGCATGCACCTCCTCACTATGTATGCTTTCCATGAAGCCGTACCCTAGAAGATCCCCCCGCCAAAACAAGAAAAAAAGAAAGGTTATTCTTTAATAGGGCCAAGGAGTCTGAGGGGGCTGGCTTCGGTGTGGGGGTCAGGACGTTGAGGGGGGGGACGGGTGGAGGGAGAGGGGGATGAGGTCGACGAGGGTGGCGAGGCCGAGGAGGGAGCCATCCGGGGAGGTGACGCAGACCTTGTTTTTGCCGGAGCGGAGGAGGATATCGAGGACATGGCCGACGGAGGCCTGGGGATCGGCGGCGGGCAGGGAGGAGAGGGGGAGGGAGGAAACAGGCTGGGAGAGGGCCTTGGGATCACGTTTAATCCGGTCATAGAAGTCATCCCTTCTGAGGACGCCCCTGAGGGACCCGTCGGGGGCGAGGACCGGATAGGAACCATGGTGGACATCGCGGATAATGTCCATGGCCTCGGCGATCGTGGCCTCGAGGGGGAGGGTGTGCACCTGCTGGTTCATAACCGAGGCCACGGGGAGGAGGAGTCGATCCGGGGGAATGGCGGCCTTCAGCCGGTCGACCTCGGAGGCATCCATGTAGGCCTTGGAGGAGCGGGAGAAGAGCTGGTGCATGGCGCTGGAGCTGTTGAGGATGGTTTCGAACTCAGCGGCCCCGAGGGCGACGAGGCGTGTTTCGGTGGCGGCGACGGCCCGGAAGCGCCAGAGGCGATCCTCCATGAGGGCGCGTTCCCCGAAGTACTCGCCCTTGGGGACCTTTTTGACGAGGCGGTCCTGATCCATGATGTCGACCTCTCCGGACTTCACGAAATAGAGGGAAAAAGCGGGGTCTCCGGGATTGAAGAGAACCGTTTCCGGCTCGAGGAAGAATTCCTTGAGGACCTTGGTATAGCGTGGATTGAGGAGATTGATATCGCGTTTAAAGAAGAGGTCGAAGGTCCAGTCAGCGGCGACGCGAAGTTTGCGCTGGATTCCCGGGAGCTTGGCGAGGTAGACGGTTCGCCAGATCCACCAGGCAAAGAAACCGGAGATACGGAAGCCAAAGACCTTCCCGACGGCACGCTGGTGACCGATGACCGCGAGTTCGCCCATACCCTTGAAGTTGAAGGCTGTTGGGGGTTCGCCGTTTTCGAGGGCGATGATGTTCCTGCCGATGTGGGTTCCCTGGCGCTGGGCAAACTGGGCCGTTGGGGGGCACGAGGACCCATCGGGGAGGGGGAGGGAGGCACAATCCCCGCAACTCCAGAGCCAGTCAAGCCCCGGGACCTGGCCGGTGGGGTTGGTAAGGAGACGACCGTGATCCGTTTCGAGGCCGAGGGTCGCGGCGAGGTCGTTTATCAGCGGGTGGGGTGAGGTGCCGACAGTTGAAATGACGGTGGCGGATTGGATGACGGATCCGCTGGCGAGGGTGACGGCCTGGGCGGTCATGCTGCTGACCCGTTCCTGGAGGAGTACCTGCATGCCTTTCTCGACGAGGATCCGGCGGGTATAGGAGCCGAGAGCGTGTCCGAGGGGGGCGAGGAGGTATTCCTGACTGTGGACGAGGAAGACGCGACAGCGCGAGGCGGGGATGTTTCCGTAGAAGGGTAGAATGGCCTGGACCATGTCGATAAGGCCCCCGGCGGTCTCGACACCGGAATAGCCGCCCCCGATGACGACGAAGGTGAGGAGGCGTTTCTGAAGCTCGGGTGAGGCGACAAGGTTGGCTTCCTCGAAGCGGCTGATGACGGTGGCCCGGACACGCATGGCATCCCCGACATTCTGGATCAGGAGGGCATGTTCGGCCATGCCGGGGACGCGGGAGAGGTTGATCCGGGCCCCGAGGGCGACGACAAGACGCTTGAACTCGATCCGTACCCGGGGCGTGAAGTCACCGGCCTGCAAAAGGAGGATGCGTTCTTCGGGATCGATGCGGTAAACCTCACCCTTGAAGACCTGGATGTTGCGGCAGAGCTGGCGGATGGGGTTGACGACATGACGGGGGGACAGGGATCCGGCGGCGACCTCGGGAAGCATGGGCTGGAAAACCATGTGATTTTCGGCCGCGACCAGCCCGACCCCGGAGATTTTTCCGCGGCGCGCGCCCCGGCCGAGGGCGCGCGCGCAGGAGACGCCGGCAAAGCCGCCCCCGAGGACGCAGGTTTCAAGCTGGATTACCTGGTCGCGGGTCATGCCTCGCGGTCCCGGTGGCAGTCAAACATGTGGCGGATAAAGGGGATCTGGTCGCGCCTGAGGAAGATGAGGGCGATGCAGGCGAGCCACCCGGAGAGGGCGGCGGCTGTCATGGGAAGCATGTCGCCGCTGACGCCGACCTTGGTCAAGTGGGCGAGGAGGGCCCCGGAGAGGATGCCCCATCCGAGGAGGGCGCCGCTGGTGACGCTGAAGGGCATGAGGAGAAGAAGCGCTGTGAGGAGCTCGAGAAAACCCACGAGGTAGCGACCGCCTGGTTCCATCCCGAGGGTTTCAAAGAGCGGGGTGGAGATTTCCAGCCCCTTGAACTTGGCGATCCCGGCGACGGCGAAGACGAGGACAAGGAGAAGGCGGAGAAAGAGGATGGAAATGGATTTCAGGTTCATGAGTGGGAAGGGGCTCGGGTTGTTTCGAGGGTCTCGGAGGCCTGGCGGAGCTCCCTCTTGAGGAAGGGGTCTTCCCCGACCATGCGCCAGAGATTGCTTCCGGTGGGGATGAAGAGATCCTCGACACTCAACTCGCTGGGGCAGCTTTTGCCGAGGGCGACGGATAATTCATCAAGCTCATGGAGGGTATTGAGGGCGTAATTACGGACCCGGAGGGCCTTTGAAGCGGTGACCAGGCCGGCCTGGAGATGGGCGTCCTGGGTGGTGATCCCGACCGGGCAGGTATTGTTACCGCATTCACGGGCCTGGATACAGCCGAGGGCGAACATGAATCCGCGGGCGGTGTAACAGGCGTCGGCCCCGAGGGCGAGGGCGATGGTCTGGCGGCCGGCATCGATGAGCTTTCCGGCGGCAAAGATTTTCAGGCGGTCCCGGACCCCGACGGTCTCAAGGATCTGGACAAGACCGTGGAGGGCGGGGAACAGGGGCATTCCGACCCCGTCGAGAAAGACGGCCGGGGCGGCCCCGGTTCCCCCCTCGCCGCCATCGACGGTTATCCAGTCGGGAAAGGTGTCCTGCCGTTTCATTTCGACGATGAGCTCGTACAATTCCCTGAAGGAACCGACGCAGAGTTTGATCCCGACCGGGAGGGGCACCCGTTCCTGGATATGGCGGATAAAGGCGACCGTTGAGGGGAGATCGGAACACTCCTTGTGGAAGGGGGGTGAGACAACGTCCTGCCCCATGGGGACCCGGCGCAGTTCGGCGATTTCGGGGGTGATTTTCTCCTTGGGAAGGAGGCCGCCCTTGCCCGGCTTGGCTCCCTGGGAAAACTTGATCTCAATCATCTTCACCTGGGGCTTGCCGGCAATGTCGTCGAGGGCCTCAGGATCGAGATCGCCCTCGGGGGTGCGGACCCCGAACTTGGCCGTACCGAGCTGGAAAATGAGGTCGGCCTGTTCCATGAGGTGGTACTTGGGGTACCCGCCTTCGCCGGTATTCATGGCGATACCGGCCTGGGAGGCGCCCCGGGCAAGGGCCCGGACAGCGTTTTCGCCGAGGGCCCCATAGCTCATGGCACTGATGAGCATGGGTTTATGGAGGGTGTAAGGGGCAGTGACACCCCGTTCCTCGCCGAGGGTAAGGGAGAAAGGCCGGCTATTGCCGGGGGCGGTCGGGAAGAGGGAATGGCGGAGCTTGAGTTCCGTGGAATCGTAGTCGAGGAGGGTCCCGAAGGAAGCGGCGGATTCCACATTCTTGGCCTTGCGGTAGACATTGGAGCGCTCGAGGCGATTGAACGGCCGTTCCTCCCGGTCGTTACTGTAGAGGTACTGGCGGAACTCGGGTCCGATGCTTTCAATCAGGTAGCGTCCCTGGCCGAGGATACCGAAGTTGCGCAGGATGGTGTGATCGGTCTGGACGTGGCGGTAGAAGAGATTGACGACAAGGAGAAAGAGGGAGGCCACGGTGAGGAAATGGAAATAGAAGGAAATCCAGTGTCCGGCCGCGAAGAAGAGAAGCGGGAGGGCAAAAAGGAGGGCATTGGAGAAATGGGCCAGCTTGTGGAGGTCGATGCGGAGGGCTTGTGGCATGGTGAAAGGGTTGGGAATCGGTCTGGGTTACGTCTGGTTCATGTCCGCGGCGGGTCCCGGTGGATGGCCTCGCAGACCGCGGCCACGCCGGGCGTGCAGGCGAGGCTGAGGTCACGGGTATCCCCGAGAGGGACCTTGAGGGCGGTTGCGAGCTTGCCGTTGTGTTTCCGGTGAAGGTCGAGGCTTTGCTGGTCGAGGTCTGGAATGGCTTGGTTGGTCATTTGTAGCGAACAATTGGTACAAATAGGAATCAATTGATGTCGCGGATGACGAGGGAACGTATTTCGGACATGTCCTCCATGGCGTAACGGACACCTTCCCGGCCGATGCCGCTTTCCTTGACCCCTCCGTAGGGCAGGTTGTCGACGCGCCATGAGGGAATCTCGTTGATGAGGACCCCGCCGGTCTCGAGCTCGTCCCAGGCCTGCATGGCATGGTTGATGTCGGGAGTGAAGACACCGGTGTGAATGCCGTAGCGGCTTTCATTGGCCCTGGCGAGGGCGGATTCAAACGCGGAAAAGCGGCCGATGACGGCGACCGGACCGAAGGCCTCCTGGCAGGAGAGCGCCTCGTCCGGGGGGACATCCTTGAGGAGGGTGGCTTCAAGGAGGGCCCCCTTGCGCCTGCCGCCGCAGAGGAGGGTCGCCCCCGCCTCAACGGCCTCCTTGATCCAGCCTTCGAGGCGCTCGGCCTCGCTCTCGGCGATCATGGGTCCGATAAAGACCTCGGGATCAGCGGGATCGCCTGATTTCAGTTCCTTTGTGGCCGCGACGAGGCGTTTTTCCAGGGCCTCAGCGAGGGAATCGTGGACGAGGATGCGCTGCACGGAAATACAGCTTTGCCCGGACTGGTAGAAAGCGCCCGTGACGAGACGTGGAAGGGCGTCATCGAGGTTGGTTCCCTCGTCGAGGATACAGGCGGCGTTGCCGCCGAGTTCGAGGACGACCTTTTTCATGCCGGCGCGTGACTTGAGGTGCCAGCCCACTTTCGGTGAGCCCGTGAAACTGAGCAACTTGATCCGGGGATCGGAGGTGAAGGCCTCGGCCTCGGAGACCTTGCAGGGGAGGATGGAGAAAGCGCCCCCGGGGAGGTCGGTTTCGGCGAGGATCTCTCCCATGATGAGGGCCCCGAGGGGGGTCCTGCTGTCCGGCTTGAGGATGAAGGGGCAGCCTGCGGCGATCGCGGGGGCGACCTTGTGGGCGACCAGGTTGAGGGGGAAGTTGAAGGGCGTGATGAAGGAGCAGGGGCCGACGGGAACGCGCTTGGTGAAGCCCCGGTAACCGCGGGTGCGCTCGCTGATCTCAAGGTTGAGGGATTCGCCCGAAGGCTGCAGGGCCTCCCGGGCCGCGATGGCGAAGGTGTCGATGAGGCGGGTGACTTCACCACGGCTGTCCTTGATCGGTTTGCCGGCTTCGACGCGCAGGGTCTGGGCCAGTTCCTCGAAACGTTCCCGGAAGCGGGTCACACAGGTTTCGAGGATGGCGGCACGCTCATAGGGTGCCATGCGGCGCATCGCGGGCGCAGCGTCCACGGCCCGGGAGATGGCCTCATCGATAAGGTCGGCATCGGCAAGGGCGACATGGGTGACGACCTCCCCGCTGAACTTGTCATGGACCGGTTGGTCCGCATTGGGTTGCCTTGGCGCGTTGGCGAGATAGAGAGGATGGATTTCGTTCATGACTGAGGATAGGGATAAACCCGGGCGGACGTCAAACGGGCACAGGCCCGATGCACGGGCCTGGGGGTTCAGATCCGGCAGAGCTCCCTGAGGAGATCATTGCTTTCACGGGGGATTTCCTCGAAGAGGACGGGTCCGTTGCGCGAATAATCGACGGGTAGATCGATGAGGTGCACCCCCCCGGCCTGAAAGGCCTTTTCGAGGGTTGGCCCCAGTTGGGCGGTGGCGGCAATGCGGTGACCCTCGGCCCCGTAGCTGCGGGCGTACTGGACAAAGTCGGGATTGCGGAATTCGAGACCGAAGTCGTCAAAGCCCATCTGGGCCTGTTTCCAGCGGATCATGCCATAGGAGGCATCATTGAGGATGAGGACGACGAGGTCGAGCCCGATACGGACGGCCGTTTCGAGGTCCTGGGAATTCATCATGAAGCCACCATCCCCGCAGATGGCGAGGACGCGCCGTTGGGGATAAACCATCTTGGCGGCCATGGCGGAAGGGAGGCCGGCACCCATTGAGGCGAGGGCGTTGTCGAGCAGGACCGTGTTGGGAAAGCGGGCCGGATAATTGCGGGCGAACCAGATCTTGTAGATACCGTTATCGAGGGCGATGATGCCGTCGTCGGGCATATGGTCGCGGACAACCTTGACGATATGCTGGGGAAGAATGGGAAAGCTTTCGTCGGTGGATCCCCGGGTGGTGTGTTCGCGGAGGGCCCCGGCAACCTTGCGCAGGCAGGTGAAGTCCCAGTGCGGCTGCGGTTCGAGGGCCTCGTTCAACTGCCAGATGCTGTTGGCGATGTCGCCGATCATGCCGGCCTGGGGAAAGTAGACGGGATCCACCTCCGCGGGCGTGAAGTTGACATGGATCACCTTCCGGTGGGCCTCGTTCATGAAGAAGGGCGGTTTCTCGACAACATCATGGCCGACGTTGATGATGAGGTCCGCCAGCTCAAGGGCGCGGTGCGGGAAATCGCCCTCCGACATGGCCGCATTGCCCAGAAAGAGGGGGTGCGTCTCGTCGATGACCCCTTTTCCCATCTGTGTCGTCACAAAGGGAATACCCTGTTTTTCGACAAAGGCGCGCAGCATCCGGGAAGTCATCTTGCGGTTTCCGCCCGCTCCGACGAGGAGGACCGGGTGGCGGCTTTCCTTGAGCAGGTCGAGGGCACGGGAAAGCGCCTTTTCCTCCAGGACGGGGCGTCGGAAGAGGCTGGGCTCGATGGGAACGGCATCGGTCTCCTCCCCGGCGACATCCTCGGGAAGCTCGAGGTGGACCGCTCCCGGGCGTTCCTCCTCGGCGCGGAGGAAGGCATTGCGGATGCGGGAGGGAATGGCCGCCGCACTGACAATCTGGTGGGTGTTCTTGGTGATCGGGGCCATCATGTCGACGACATCGATGATCTGAAACTGGCCCTGCTTGCTTGTGTTGACCGGCTTCTGCCCGGTGATCATGAGCATGGGCATCCCCCCGAGCTGGGCGTAGGCGGCGGCCGTGACGAGGTTGGTGGCCCCGGGCCCGAGGGTTGAAAGGCATATCCCGGTGCGTCCCGTGAGGCGCCCGTAGGTCGCGGCCATGAAGCCGGCGGTCTGCTCATGACGGGTGAGAATCAGGCGGATGCTGGAGCGCGAGAGGGCATCGAGGAAATCGAGGTTTTCCTCCCCGGGAACCCCGAAGATGTATTCGACGCCCTCGGTCTCAAGACAGCGGATGAAAAGTTCAGATGCTTTCATATCAGAAATGGGGGAAAGGGAAGGGTGTTCAGCTGACAGCGAGGGTGAGGAGGCCTACGGCGAGGCCGACAAATCCTCCGTAGAGAATGTGGGAGATCAGGTAAAGGACCCCCACCATGAGACTGGATTGGCGGAAGGCTTCCACGGGATGGCTCTGGCCGACAAAGGCCATCAGGATGTAGCTCACGAGAAGGCCGTGGAAAAAGCCCAGTCCCATCCCGGTAAAAAGAGGGATCGGCAGGACGGCGGCCCCCAGAAAGGTCAGGATCCATGAATAGATCGTCCCGAAGAGGGCTCCGGAAGCAAGGTGGATGAAGGTCCCGAGTTGGATGGCATTCCGGCGCGAACCCGTGAAAAAGGAACCAAGGACCTCGATCATGTTGACCGGCTCCGCAAAGGTGGCGCTGATCCAGCGCAGGAAGAGGTTCATCAGGAGAGCCCCGGCGGCTCCGGCAGCCAGCCCGCAGAGGGTGGTTTCAAGGAAGGTCATGTCCATGGGTTGCTTTCTTTGAAAAGCGTGTCCGAAGCGCCTGCGGGGAAGGCGCTTCGGACCGCTCAGATTTCCCGGGATGGAGATCATAAGTCCCCTCCCGGAAAGGGTTCAGTTTTTCTTTGCGGTAAGCTCGATATCGAGCTCGACATCATCGCGGATGACTTTGTCCTTGGCCACGCCAAAAAATCCGCTGTTCTGATAATTCACGTTGAAGTCCTGGCGGTCAAAGGTGAATTTGCCGCTCAGCATCCAGCCCCGGTCCTCATGACCATGGACGTCCACCGGAATGCTGAAGGGCTCGGAAATCCCTCGGATGGTGATCGTCCCGTGCAACGCCCCGTCCCGGTGCTCGTCCATCACGAACCGGGCCGTCGGGTATTCCTCCACATGGAAGAAATCCTCGCTACGGAGATGTCCCATCAACTTCTCACGCTTGTCCCCCTCGAGGTCCGTGACCTCAATGCTGTCCATGTCGAGGACCACATGGAGGGATTCGACGCTTCCCTCTTCGCTGATTTCCAGCTCGAACTCCTGCGGTGTGAGGAGCCCGGTATGCGTGCTCGCCGGCATCGATCCGCTCCATTGGATGCGGTGCTTGGTCAGTTCATACTCCGCCCCGATGAGGGCGCTGCCGGTGAGGAGAACGGCGGAGCCGGTTAAGCAAAGGCCTTTGAGAGCCTGATTGAGGATGTGATGTGTCTTCATAAGATGATTTTCTCGAGTTTTTCAGTTGGAGGTTTGTCAGATCCGGGAACCTGTCCTTTCAGGACACTCCCGTTTCCCGCCCCTAAGAGTACAGACTGGTCTGTTTATTTCCGGAAAGCCAAGATTTTTGGAAAGGAGGTGGGGAGGAGCGGGACTGGGGGGTCAGAAAGGGAAGGCGATCCGGAGGCCACCGTGGATCCAGTCCCGATCCTGGTAGAGGTTGGCGAAGGGGGCGATATCGTCGCCGGGGTCGCCGTAATGGGAGACGTAGGGGCCGGCGTAGAGGAAGAGGGAGAAGGCGTCGCTGACGTAGCGGAGGGAGGCGGTGAGGCGGTAGGACTGGAGGGGCGGGGCGGCTGAGGTGACGGTGAAGAGGGCGTTTTCGAGTTGACCGTTATCCTTGTAGAAGCGGAGGGAGAGGCCGGCGAACCAGCGTTCATTCCAGTCCCGTTCGATGGAGGTTCCGACGGACCAGGCATAGAATTCGCTTCCTTCGCGGAGGTGGCTGAACTCGGAACGGGAGACCCATTCATCAGCGAGGGCCCAGTTGATCTGGCCGCGGTAGGAGAGGCGGGTATCGCGGGCGGTGACGGTACTGGCGGCGAACTCGTGGCGGTAGCGGATGCGTGGGGAAAGGAAATGCTCGATTCCGAGGGTGGCGAACCAGGCATTGAGGCGTTCCTCGTCCTTTTCAAGGCCGCCGCCGGGTCCGATGATGCGTTCATATCCGGGGGAGGTTTGTTCCTGGGAGCCGCCGAAGGTGAGGTCGAGGAAGACATTCTGGGGAACGGCTTCCCAGACAAGGGCGGCGGATGCACCATGGGATCCGGGATCGGGATCGGTGTAGGCGGAGAACCCGGAGAAGAGCTGGCGGTAATATTCGCTTATCCAGACGGCGCGGAAATCGGAAAAGCCCTCCATGATGTTGGCGGAAAGGGTTCCTTCCCAGCGGGGGGATAAGGACTGGGTGACGGCGACGTCGACGCCGCGGCGGTCCTCGTTGAGGGAAGCGGGGCGGCTGATGCCGGCGGAGAGGGCGTTGGGGACAAAATCGACGGCGTATTCATCGAGTGAAGCCGTGATCTGCCATTGGCGGGTTTCGGCCTCCCGCCGCCAGGTGAAGGTGGCGGAACTGCTGGTGATGTCGCTTGCATGGATACTTTCGAGGCCGGCTTCGAGGAGGGATGCCGTTTCCTGGCCGGAGGCAAGGAAGGACGAACCGCCGAGGAGTGCCCCGAGGTACAGGAACCTCAGCGATGGCCGTCCGGGTGCCACCTGAAGGGGTTTCATCGGCAGGCGGCGCAGCCGGTGGCGCTGGCTCCGGTAGCATTGGGGGAGCCCGGTTCAAAACTTCCCTGGAAGCGGGGCTCTGCATTGTAGACGAGGGCATCCTCAAAGAGCATGTTGGGCTTGGAGAGGTAGGCCTGCTCGATGGGGGGGACAGTGGCGCATCCGCCAAGAAGGAGGGCGGCACCGGCGAGGAGGGAGCGAAGGACGATCCGGCGGGAGGGTGGGTCGGGTTGGGGACGGATCTTCATGATGGGTTTAAGAACATGAGATAACAGACCAGTCTGTTTTATTCCCGTGAGGGGGAAGGGAGAACAGGAGAGGACCCGGAAGGTGTTTCCTGACCCCGGGGGAAAGGTGTGCCGGACACTGGGACAGGGGGGTCGGCGGGGACCGGGAGGGGACGGACCGGGAGGGGACGTGTTGGGATTCAAGAGGCCGTCACTCGATGACGAAGGCGGTGTTATTGGGCCTTGAGAGGATCATCTGGGAGACATTGATATTGCGGGAGGCGAAGGCGGCCTCGCAATAGGCGAGGTAATAGTTCCATTTCCGCATAAAGACCTCGTCGAAGCCGAGATCGATGACCGCTTCTCGCTGGCGGTTGAAGCGTTCGCGCCAGAGCTGGAGGGTTCTGGCATAGTGGAGGCCGAAGCTGTCAAGATGCTGGAGGTAGAGGTCGCCGGTGGCGTGGACGGAATCGACGAGGGCCTTGACGGAGGGAAGCTGGCCGCCGGGGAAGATGTGTTTTTTTATCCAGTCGACAGAGCGACGCATTGTTTCGTAGCGGGAATCGGGGCAGATGATGACCTGAAGGCCGACGCGGCCGGTGGGCTTGAGGAGGTGATGACATTTCTCGAAGAACGTCTTGAGGAATTTATGGCCGACAGCCTCGAGCATTTCGATGGAGGCGATGGCATCGAACTGGCCCTGGACATCGCGATAATCGCAGAGGAGGACCTCGATGGCATGGCCGAGGTTTTCGGCTTCGACGCGCTGGCGGGCTTTCTCGTACTGGGCTTTTGAAATGGTGATGGCGGTCATCCTGACGCCGAAGTGACGGGCGGCATGGATGGAGAAGCCGCCCCATCCGCAACCGATTTCGAGGACGTGCATTCCGGGTTGGAGGCCCATCTTCCGGCAGAGGCGGTGGTATTTGTTTTCCTGGGCGCTTTTGAGGCATTGTTCACCGTCGAACCAGGCACCGGAGTAGGTCATGGTCTCGTCGAGCCAGAGGCCGTAGAAATCATTGCTGAGATCGTAGTGCTGGCTGATGTTGCGGCGGCTGTTGCTGGGGGTGTTGCGGCGTCTCCAATGAGCGAAGCGATTGACGGCGCGGAGGAGGTGGAAGCCGGCCGATCTGATTTTGCTGCCGGCGAAACCGGGAATGTTTTCCAGATTGTCGATAAGGGCGGAAATCACGCAGGGAAGGTCCGGCGAGCTCCAGTCGCCTTCCATGTAGCCTTCCCCGAAGCCAATTTCCCCGTTGAAGAGGATGCGACGAAAGAAGCGTTCGCGATGGACATGCAATTCGGCGGTGGGGGAGCCGGGGGAGGGGACGCCCGCGAGGACTGTTGATCCGTCGGGGAGGTGAAGGCGCATGGCGGAGCGGTCGAAGCGGGCGGTCATGGACAGGACGGCCTTCCGTGAGAGGCGGTCAATGAAGGAGATGCCCTGTGGTGGTGCGGAGGAGATGGGCTCCGATTCGGCGGTTTTCATGTTCAACGGGTCGGCGATTGATGTTTTTTCGGGAGGATGCCCTGTTGGAGATGGGCATCCTTGGACTTTCTATGAAAGGGGACCTGTTTCAAATACAATTTGAAGGCGTGCCAGTGAATGAGGCTGATGACCTTCAGGGTCACGAAGGGAAAGCGCAGGCTGGCGGCGAGGAGGGAGCGGTTCCGCAGGGGGATGGATTCGCCGGTGAGGCTGGAGCGGAAGAAGGGTTTATCCTCCCCATTGCGCCAGGTATTGACATGGAGGGCGAGGCGGTTGTGGGGCAGTTCAACCTTGATCTCAAGGCGTTCATCGAGGCCGGAAAAAGGGGAGATATAAAATAGTTTGGGATGGGTGGCCTGGAAGCGGTTGCCGGCGAGTTGGGATGGGTCGAGGAGGAAGGGCTTGAGTTCGCCGAAGG
>JAWLGH010000017.1:0-50291 GCA_041685165.1 Oceanipulchritudo sp.
CCCCCGTATTCAGAACTTCCCCGAAGCCACCATTCATCCCTCCGGGCGGACCGGTTAAGGTCCAGTTCCTTCAAGATCCAGTCCGACGAGGCCTCCAGGTGGGAAAGAAGCCCCGAGCCGAGGCTTTCCACATGCCCGCTGAGTTCAAAGGACAGGGAGGGATAGGCACTGTGCGTGCCCGGATGCAGAAGCGCCCGCTCCAGCCGGATTCCGCCAGGCCCTTCACTTAAGGATTCCAGCCACTGTGCGATACTGAAGAGGTAGGCAAGGCCCCGGTGACCATCGCCGGGAAGCTCCATTTTCCCGCCCAAGCCCTCCTGCCATGTGACAAAGTCCTCCGCCACCGTGACTTCCGTCCCGGTCTTTCGCAGGCGCTCCTCAAGATCCCTCAGGCGCAACAGGCACTCCTCCCGCTCAAGGAGCTCGCTCCTGCCCGGGATCCTCCCCCCCCGTGCCACGGTCCGGGGCGGCATGAGGGCCTTCCGGTCCCATTCACGCAGGGTTTTTCCCGCCAGTTCCTCCAGTTCGCCACGGTCCATCGCCACCATCGGCAAAGGAGGCTCTGTTGCATCCTGAAGGATCCATGCCGTCAGAATCTGGCATAGAAGCAGGACCAGCCACAGGAGCAGCCAGGGTCGCTTCATCGCCGCCTCCCCTCCCCCGCCAACTGCCCCAGGAGGGTGAAACGGATATCCCGCTTTTCCCTCCTGAACTCAAGGTTTTCAACCGTTTCCAGCACCTCAACCGACCTCAATTCATGCATCCAGTCATGAAAAATCCGCGACGGATCCAATGCCGAAATCCGGCCTTCGAGCTGCAGGTCAAGCAGGCCCGATCCTCCCGTCTTTCCACCGGAAAGCCGGATCCGGCCAAGCTCAACCCCCTCAGGCATCGTCGAGGAAATATGCCCGATGACCCGGAAGGGCTGCTCCCGCCGCCCCGCCCGCAAAAGCATGTCCGCATGGGCCCGCTGCCTCCCTTCCAGTTCCTGACGCAGGTTTCCCAGTTCCCTTCCCGACGGTCTCCCTTCGGCCGGTCCACGGACCTCGTGATGACAGGCCCCGAACGCCAGAAAACCCCAGCCAAACAACAGCCCGCAGGCGGCCAGCCGAAAACGGCGTTCCCAGAGGTGCAGGCTCCGCCGGGCACGGATTTCAGGAAAATCAATTCCGCTCGACGGCGGGATGTTGCGCCGGGCGGCGCTCGCATGCAGGAAACGGATGTTCACATCAAGAACCTCCTCCAGCCCGGAAATCGGAGCCGTGGGTCTCGTGACCCGGATGATCTCGAAAGGAAGCTCCGCTGCCACCCGGTCCCCTATCCCCGCGGTCTCGTCCACGTAGAGCCGCTTCAGGTCCTGTCCCGTCCGGTTGCGGAAAAGGGCCCGGGTCTGCCGCAGCCAGTCCGCTTCCAGATGCTCCCTCCCCGACCCGTAACCGCGGGACAGGCGCTTGAGCCAGGCTCCGTTTCCATGTCCAAGAAAAAAACGCTTCTCCCCAAGGGTGAGGCAGATCCCCGTGCCTGGATTCCGGAATTCCGGCCAGTCCATCAACTCCGCCTCCATCAGGACCGAAGCCGACAGGATCGCCCCCGGATAGTCCCGGGGCTCCATCCGGTTCCAGCATGTCCAGATCCAATCCGGCAACCGTACCGCCCGCCCCCCTCCGGAACCACCACTCCATATCCCCGGATGCGCCTCCGTCAGAATCAACCAGCGGACTTCCAGCCGCCTCCAACGCTTTCCCCCAATGACCTCCTCCAGAGCCCGTCGATAGCTGCATGGATCCACCTCCCCGCTTTCCATCGCCTTCTCCCGCCGGCAGACCCGCCGCCCCCGGCTCAAACCATCCCACATCGCCAGCGTAAGTCCCCCCTCGCCCCAGTAAGCTGTCAACACCCCCCGGCACCCCGTTTCCCTCTCGCTTCCTGTCCGCTTCATTTCCTCAACATCATACCGTTAGGGAGCTCCCCGGTCCATACCTGAAATCAGGTAGGCGCCCCACAAAACAAGGGACAGGCTCTTTGAGAACGAGAACGAGGACTGAAAACGAGGGACAGGCTCTTGGAAAAGCCTGGTCTTGCACTGTCAAAAACGAGGGACAGGCTCTGGGTATGGACCCCTTGCCTTACAAGATCAGCAGCCTCGTCTTCCTGCGCCATACCGATGGTCGCCTCCTGCTCCTGAAGCGGACAAAGGCCCCCAACAAAGGTCTCTGGAGCCCGATTGGGGGAAAGCTTGAAATGGCCACCGGGGAATCCCCCCATGAATCAGCGGTCCGCGAGGTTCACGAGGAGGCCGGCCTCCGGGTCGCGGCCACCGACCTGCACCTTTTTTCCATGATCGCCGAGAAGAATTACGAGGACCGCTGCCACTGGCTGATGTTCCTCTTTGATTGCCGCAAGCCCCTCCCTTTCCTGCCCGACCCCATCGACGAGGGGGAATTCGGCCTGTTTGAAGATGCCGGGATTGAACACCTCGACGTCCCCGCCACCGACCGGCAGTCCCTCTGGAAAATCTACTTCAAGGCCCGCCACGATTTCATCGCCCTGCGGGCGGATTGCCGCTCGGACCGCCCCCTTCAGGTTGAAATCGACGAATCGATGACCCTTGTCCGGGGAAAAGCTTGATTCCTGATTTGAAATCAAGCCCCCCTGACAATAGAATCAGCTCACTTCGGCAATCCATGTTTTTTGCTTGGATAACCGAGGAGATTCCTCTGCATTGTCCCTTTTAATCAAAGGATGTCTGTGAGTACTGAAGCACCCGAAAAACAAGAATTCAACAAGGGCAAGTCCCGCGCTCTGAGCAAAGAGGACCTCTTTGCCTACGCCGGCGAACCCATCAACAAGGCCATGACCCCTGAAGCGAAAATTAAATGCTTCACCGACATGGTACGCATCCGAAAATTCGAGCAAGCGGCTCTGCAGTCCTACCAGAAGGGGAAGATGGGGGGATTCCTCCACCTCTACATCGGACAGGAGGCCACGGCGGTCGGAACAGTCTCCGTCATGAATGAGCATGACCACCTCATCACCGCCTACCGCGACCACGGGCACGGGATCGCCGTCGGGATGAACATGAACGAATGCATGGCCGAACTCTACGGTAAATTTACCGGATGCTCCAAGGGGAAGGGCGGTTCGATGCACTTTTTCGCGCCCGAGAAGCGCTACTGGGGTGGCCACGGGATAGTCGGGGGCCAGACCCCCCTTGGACTGGGGATCGCCTATGCCCTCAAGTACAAGGGTGTCAAGGGCTGCGCCGTCTGCTACCTCGGCGACGGCGCGGTGAACCAGGGCGTCTTTCACGAATCCCTCAATCTCGCCAGCCTCTGGGACATTCCCATCGTCTATATTATCGAGAACAACGGCTATTCCATGGGAACCAGCCAGGTCCGTTCAAGCGTCTTCCCCGATGCCGGTCTTGCCTCCCGGGCCGAAGCCTACAAAATCGACTGGGACAACGTGCATGGGGAGAACCTCTATGAGGTGCGGGCCAAGACCGGAGCCGCCATTGAGCGGGCCCACGAAAAAAGCCGGCCCACGGTCCTTGAGATTTTCACTTACCGCTACTACGGCCATTCCATAGCCGACGCCAATCACCAGCGCTACCGGACAAAGGAAGAGATCCGCCACTACCAGGAACGCAAGGACCCGATCAATGTCTGGGAACAGATCCTCCTTGAGGAAAAACACCTCACCGAGGACGAGATCAAGGAGATCGACAAAAAGGCCAAGGAAGAGGCCAAGGAATCGATCCGCTTCGCCGACGAATCCCCCTTCCCGCCTCCAAGCGAGATCCTTACCGATGTCTACCATTCGGTGGATAATCCCGATTCCCACACCAACGAGGGCACCATTTTCTTTAATGACCGCCTCCCCTTCTGAGATCATTCATCGTACACTCTTAAAACCATGGCAGTAATCACATACCGGCAGGCGTTGAAGGACGCCCTCGCGGAGGAAATCGAACGCGACGAAAATGTCTTCATCATGGGCGAGGAGGTCGCCGAGTACAACGGGGCCTACAAGGTTACCGAGGGCCTCTGGAAGCGCTTTGGCGACAAACGGCTCGTCGACGCGCCGATCTCGGAGGCCGGCTTCATCGGCCTTGGCATCGGCGCTTCCTTTCTGGGCCTGCGGCCCGTCATTGAAATGATGTTCTTTTCCTTTGTCTATGTGGCATGGGACCAGGCGGTCAACAACGCCTCCAGCATGCGCTACATGTCGGGCGGACTCCTCAATTGTCCGCTTGTCATCCGCGGTCCGGCCAATGCCGGCACCAACGTCGGGGCCACGCACTCGCACACCCCGGAGAACCTTATCGCCTCCTTTCCGGGTCTCAAGGTCGTCACCCCGGCCACCCCGGCCGATGCCAAGGGACTCCTGAAAAGCGCAATCCGAGACGATGACCCGGTCTTCTTCATGGAAAGCACCCTCCTCTATGGTAATGAGGGCGAGGTTCCCGACGAGGACGACTTCACGATTCCCCTCGGTCGCGCGGAGGTCAAGCGCTCCGGTTCCGATATCACGATCGTCGCTCATGGCGGCTGCGTCATTTCCGCCCTCAAGGCCGCCGCCAAACTCAAGAAGGAGCAGAACGTCGACGCGGAAGTCGTTGACCTGCGCAGCATCCGGCCCCTCGACAAGGCGACCATCCTGAAGTCCGTCAAGAAGACCAACCGGGTCCTCCTTGTGGAGGAAAACAAACCTTTCTGCGGCGTCGATGCCCAGCTCTCGCACATCATCCAGCGGGAAGCCTTTGATTACCTTGACGCCCCCGTGCACCGGATAAGCGCCGTGGACGCCCCCGCCATCTACAGCCCGCCGGTGGAAAAGGTTCAGGTTCCCAATCCCGGGAGCATCATCAACGAGGTCCGTGAGATCCTCCAGATCAAGGCCTGACCCATCCCGCCTCAACCTTTCCCATCTCATCCTTCATCAGAATCCTGACCCATGGCCGAAATTATTGAAATGCCCAAATTGAGCGATACCATGACGACCGGTACGCTTGTCAAATGGCTCAAAAACGAAGGCGATGAAGTCGCCTCCGGCGATATGCTCGCAGAAGTGGAAACCGACAAGGCGACCATGGAAGTGGAAACCTTTGAGGACGGGATCCTCCTGAAACACTACATCAGTGAGGGGGATTCCATTCCTATCGGCGGTCCCATCTGCGCTATCGGGGAAAAGGGGGAGGAGGCCCCGGCGGTCGAAATTCCCGAGGCCCCCCAGGAAGAGGGCGATTCCAGCGACGAGGACGAGGCTGAGGAGGCCATGGAGGAAGAGGAGTCGGGCGACTCCGGGGAAAGCGCTGAGGACGACTCCGGGACAGAGGCGAGCGGGAAATCCGAGGAGGCGGAAGAGGAAAAAGCCGACGAAGGCGGGGAAAAGGAGACTTCCCAGGAAACGGAAAAGGAATCCGGATCCGCCCCGCCGGCTGCCTCGACAGCAGAAGGCGGGCGCATCAAGGCCTCCCCCCTGGCGCGCAAGATTGCCGCGGAGCTGAAGGTTGACCTTCAGGGCATCGAAGGCTCCGGCCCCGGGGGCCGCATCGTCAAGGCCGACGTCGAAAAGGCCTCCAAGGCGCCCCGCAAGGCACCCGTGGCCAGGAAGGAGGAAGGGCCCGCCTTCACCCTCGGCGCCATTGAGGAAACATCCCTCAAGGTTTCCAACATGCGCGCCTCCATCGCCAAGGCCCTCGTCAAATCCAAGAGCGAGGCCCCGCATTTCTACCTCCAGAGCGAAGTGGACGCGGAAGCCCTCTCCAAGACGCGCCTTGACCTCAACAGTTTCCTCGCCGGGCTCTCCGCCGAAGAGGGGGGAATCAAGTACACGGTCAACGATCTCATCCTCAAGGCTTCCGCGATGGCCGTCCTCCAGGTTCCCGCCATCAACCGTTCCTGGCAGGGAAAAAAGATCCAGCAACACGGCTCCGTCCATCTCGCCTTCGGGGTGGCCATGGATGACGGGCTTGTTACCCCTGTTATCCGCGAGGCCCACACCAAGTCACTCCGCCAGATCTCCATTGAGGCCCGGGCCCTCATCGGCAAGGCCCGCGACCGCAAGCTGAAGCCGGAGGAGATGAGTGGAAGCACCCTCACCGTGACCAACCTCGGCATGTATGGGATCAGCGATTTCTACGGCATCCTCAACCCCGGAAACGCCGCCATCCTTTCTGTTGGCTCAACGGTGCGCAAGCCCGTCGTCAACGAGCACGACCAGATCGTCGTCGGCTCACGGATGAAGGTCGGCCTGAGCGGTGACCATCGCGTCATCGACGGGGCTGTCGGCGCCCAGTACCTCGATGCCCTGCGTCGCATTCTCGAGAAGCCGGCCATCCTTCTCGCCTGAACCGCCCGGAGCGGCGGTTTTGCCCCTAGAGCATAACATTGTCCACCAGACGGACTTCGTCACACCAGACAGCCGTGATGAGAAGGGTCTTTCCCGGAATAACCTCCGGCCGCACCGGCTCCATTGTCTCCGGGTCCACCGCGGCCACGTAGATGACCCGAAGGCGGCGCATCTGGGTGATCGTGTGGGTCACTTCGGCCATCACCCGGTCGACATTCAGGATCCCCTGGTCGACAAGTTTCTTTCCTTCCTGGAGGGCGCGGTAAATCGTCACCGCATCGGCGCGCTGGAATTCGTTGAGGTAAGTATTCCGTGCATTCAGAGCCAGTCCGTCCTCGGCCCGCACCGTCGGCTCGACAAAAACCGTCATCGGAAAGCGCAACTCGTCCACCAGCTTTGAAAGAACAGCCACTTTCTGTGCGTCCCGCTGTCCAAGAACAAGGTGATCGGGCCGAACGAGGTTGAAGAGCATCGCGTGCAGGGAACAGACGCCCTTGAAGTAATGGGGCCTGGAAATCCCGCAAAGCCCCGAGCTGATCCTTTCCTCATTCACGGAAATGGAGAAACCCTCCGGAAAAAGATCCTTTGCCGGGGGCCGGAAGAGTAAATCGATTCCTTCCTGCTCGCAGAAGTCGGCATCTTCGGCACTGGTCCGCGGGTATCGCTGAAAATCCTCGTTGGGACCGAATTCAAGCGGATTGACAAAAGCTGAAAGGACGACGATATCCGCCTCCTTACGGGCTCTCCGGATAAGGGCTGCATGACCCTCGTGGAGAGCCCCGCTTGTTGCCACAAGCGCGATGAGCTTGCCCTCTGTTCGCAGGCGCATCGCCCGTTCCTGCATAATGTTGGGATCCTCGATAATCTGCATAAGCCTCAGTACACCTTGCGCGCAGCGTTACCCCTGAGCCGGGCATGCTCAAGGCTATTCCGTTTTAATCCACCCCCCAAAGGCATTTTGTCGCTTGTCTTGAGCCCGATTCACCCTTCCTCTTGCAAGCGTATGGCACAGATTAATGACAATTACGAGAAGCTGCAGGCCTCCTACCTCTTCAGCGAGATTGCCAGGCGCGTCTCCGCCTTCAGCAGCGCGAATCCCGACAGCCCGATCATCAAAATGGGCATTGGCGATGTGACTGAGCCCCTCCCGGAAAGCTCCCGCCGGGCCTTTCACGAAGCCATTGATGAAATGGGGACCCACGAGGGGTTCCGGGGATACGGTCCTGAACAGGGATATCCCTTTCTGCGCGAGGCGATTGCCGAACATGAATACCAGGCCCGGGGATGCCGTATCAGTCCGGATGAAATCTTTGTTTCGGATGGCTCAAAGTGCGACAGCGGCAACATCCAGGAGATCTTCTCCGCCGATTCCCGTATCGCCATCCCCGATCCGGTCTATCCGGTCTATGTCGACACCAATGTCATGGCCGGACGCACCGGCGCCAACGTCAACGGCCGTTACGAGGGGCTCGTCTACCTTGAATCAACGCCCGCCAACGGCTACATTCCCTCACCGCCCGAGGAAAGCGTCGACCTCGTCTACCTCTGTTTTCCCAACAATCCCACCGGGGCCTGCGCGAGCCGCGAACAGCTCCAGGCATGGGTCGATTATGCCCGGGGCGAAAAGGCTGTCATCCTCTTTGACGCCGCCTACGCCGCCTTCATGCGCGATCCCGACCTCCCCCGCTCCATTTACGAGCTGGAAGGGGCCAGCGAATGCGCCATCGAGTTCCGTTCCTTTTCCAAGAACGCCGGCTTCACCGGGACCCGATGTGCCTTCACCGTCGTCCCCAGGGACCTCAAGGCACGCAACCGCGCAAATGAGGAGGTCAGCCTGCACGCCCTCTGGAACCGGCGCCACACGACGAAGTTCAACGGCGTCGCCTACCCCGTCCAGCGGGCCGCCGCCGCCATCTACACCCCCCGGGGAAAGGCCGAGGTCGAGTCCCTCACGGATTTCTACATGGCCAATGCAGCCCTTATCCTCGAAACCATGAAAGGCCTCGGGTTCTCCTGCGTCGGGGGGACCAACGCCCCCTACGTCTGGATCCAGTCGGAGGGATCCTCATGGGATATCTTCGACCGCCTTCTCAACGAGTCCGGCATTGTCTGCACCCCGGGGGCCGGCTTTGGCCCCTGCGGCGAGGGCCACTTCCGCCTGAGTGCCTTCAATTCACGCGAGAAGGTCGAGGAGGCCATGGCCCGCCTGCGCAAGGCCTTCGCCTGAGGAAGTGCTCCCAGCCTGTACAGAAGGGCGTTATTCAGCTGCGTCCAAAACATTGGCCACCGCTTCCGCGATCCTGCGCTGTCCTTCCCTGTTGGGATGAATGCCGTCGGCAAGGTTGAGCTCCGGCTCACCGGCCACGCCTTCGAGCAGGAACGGCATCAGCTCCACGGGTTCCGTTTCGGCCAGCTCCCGGTAAAGGGCTGCAAAAGCCTCCCGGTAAGGCTCTCCCATGTTGGGCGGGGCCAGCATGCCGGCAAGGATGATCCGGACCTCGGGATGGGCCTCCCTCGCCTTCCTGATGATCCCCCGCAGGTTTTCCCGGGTCGCCTCGACAGGTTGCCCGCGAAGGGCGTCATTGGCCCCAAGGGCGATAAAGAGGGTGTCCATCTCCTGGCGCAGGAGCCAGTCGATCCGGCGCAGCCCACCGGCCGTCGTGTCCCCGCTGATCCCGGCGTTGACCACCTCGACGTCGCGTCCCCGCGCTTTGAGGAGCCGCTGCACAATCTGTGGATAGGCCTCCTCGGGTTCCAGCTGGTATCCCGCCGTAAGGCTGTCCCCAATAAAGACGATGCGCTCTCCCGACGCAAACGCCGGCAGGAGGCAGAGAAGCATAAACAGTTTCAGGCTTGGGCTCATCACCATTCGCACGGTTTGTCCTCCACCGGGAGAAACTTCGCACCGGGCTCCTTTCATATTTTCAGAGTTAGGCTAGATTCCCTCCAATGCAAGCCAGGGACCCAGAATGCTGACCATCTCCGAGATCCATAAAACCTACATCAGCGGCGGGCGCCCCCTGCACGTCCTTGCCGGGATTTCCACCGAGGTCGAAGCGGGGGACTCGCTTGCCATCGTCGGCCCCTCCGGCAGCGGAAAAACCACCCTTCTCGGAATCTGTGCCGGCCTCGACACCCCGACCTCGGGGGAGATCCGTCTCCGCGGGGAGCCCTTTTCCTCCCTTGACGAGGATGCCCGGGCCCGGCTCCGCAACCGCCATGTCGGCTTTGTCTTTCAGAATTTTCAACTCATTCCGACCCTCACCGCCCTCGAGAATGTCAGCATCCCTCTGGAGCTCAAACGGCAGCGGAATGTCCGCAGCCGGGCCATGGCCTGGCTCGACCGCGTCGGCCTCGCCGAACGGGCCGGCCATTATCCCGTGCAGCTCTCGGGCGGAGAGCAGCAGCGTGTGGCCATCGCGCGGGCCAGCGTCTCCGAACCGGAGCTTCTCTTTGCCGACGAACCGACCGGTAACCTCGATGGCGATACCAGTACCCAGATTGAGGAGCTCCTTCTCTCCAGTCACAGGGAGACCGGAAACACCCTTGTCCTCGTGACCCATGATACCGAGCTTGCCGCCCATGCCGACCGTGTTCTCCGTCTGCGCCAGGGCCTCGTCGAGGAGGGCCGGGACATAGCATGAAGGCTGTCCCGGAAACGCCCCCGAGGGGCCCCTTCGCCTGGATTCTCCGCATGGCCTGGCGGGACAGCCGGGGCAAGCGCCTCCTCCTTCTCCTCTTCACCTCCAGCGTTGTTTTCGGCATCGGGGCCATCGTCGCCATCCATTCCCTCAGGGAAAACCTCCAGCGCATCGTCGAGGAGCAGGCCCGCAGTCTCCTCGGTGCCGATGTTGTCCTTCAGACCCGGCACGAACCCTCCGCCCGCCTGAACCGTTTCATCGCCACCCTTCCCGGCGAGAAGGTCCGCGAGCAGCGTTTCCGTTCCATGGTCTCCTTTCCCGAAAAGGGCGAATCCCGATTTGTCCAGATCCGCGCCCTTGATGGTCCGCTGCCTTTCTACGGGGAAATGGAAACCCGTCCCGGAGGGGAAAAGGCCGCCTCCTGCCCGGACCGCGGAAAGGCCATTGTCGAGGAAAGCCTGCTCCTCCAGATGGACCTCGGCCCGGGTGACACCATCCGTATCGGCGAGGCCGATTTCCGCATCGAGGCCGCCCTTGTGAGGATGGCGGGCGAGTCGGAGGTCACCGGGTTCTTTGCCCCCCGCATCTATATACGCCTCGACGAGTTGCCCGGAACTGCCCTTGTCCAGCAGGGTTCCATCGTCCGTTACCGGACCTCCATCGGGACTGCCCCGGAGAAGCTCCCCGATCTCCTGGAGACGGTTGAAAGCCGGCAGGCGACCCTCTTTGCCGATGAGGCCGTCCGTGTCGAAACGGTCGAGGACCGGCGGCAGAGCATTGCCCGCATCCTCAACAACCTCCTCGATTTTCTCAACCTGATCGGCTTCATCGCGCTCCTCCTCGGCGGCGTCGGGATTGTCGGCGCCGTCAATGTCTACATCCAGGGGAAACGGGAAACGATCGCCATTCTCCGCTGCCTTGGGTCCACCTCCAGGGCGGCCTTCTCCATTTATCTCGGCCAGATGCTCAGTTTCGGTCTTCTTGGAGCCCTTGTCGGGACCCTTCTCGGAGTCGGGATCCAGCATATCCTTCCCCACCTGCTCCAGGCATTTCTCCCCTTCCCGGTGGAAATGCGCACCAGTCCCCGGGCCATCGTCACCGGCCTTGTCTTCGGCTGGATCATCGTCAGCACCTCCGCCCTCATCCCCCTTCTCGGCATCCGGAGCATCAGTCCCCTCCGGGCCATCCGCGCCAGCGTCGAGCCTCCTCGTTCCCCCTTCCGCGATCCCCTTGCCTGGCTGGCCGGGAGCATCCTCTTCCTCAGCCTTCTCGGGTTCACCATCGCCCAGTCCCGGCGGCCGGAAATGGCCCTCCTCTTCGTCGGTGGCCTTCTTGCCGCCCTCGTCATCCTCGCCGGCCTTGCATGGGGCCTCCGCGCCCTCCTCAAGCGGGTCCGCCTCGCCTCCAGTCCCTACGCCTACCGGATGGCGCTGAGCAACCTCTACCGGCCGAACAACCGCACCCTCCTCCTCATGGTCACCCTCGGTATGGGGGTGCTCCTCATCAACACCCTTCTCCTCGTCCGGGACGGTCTCCTCGCGCAGGTCGATATCGAAAGCTCCGATGATGCCGCCAATGTTGTCCTCCTCGATGTCCAGCCCGACCAGCGGGAAGCGGTGGCCGCCTTTCTCGCCGAAAAGGGGTTCCCACCGCGGAATAGCCTCCCCATCGTCACCATGCGTGTCGAACGGATCAAGGACCGCCCCATGCGCGACTGGAAAGCGATGGAGGACGCACCGGTTTCCGACTGGGTCTACACCTGGGAATTCCGCAACACCTACCGTGACCATGTCCTCGACAACGCCGAGGTTGTGGAAGGATCCTTTGTGCCCTCGCACGACGGGGGCGAACCCTTCCCGATTTCCCTCTCCTCCAACATAGTCGATGATCTGGGTGTTGGTATCGGCGATTCCATTACATGGAATGTCCAGGGGGTGAGCGTCGCGTCCTATGTCTCCAGTATCCGCGAGGTCAGCTGGCAGGCTGGACGCCAGAATTTCAGTACCGTTTTCCCCCTCAACACGATCGAGGCCGCTCCGACCGTCTACGCCGTCAGTATCCGGACGGACGACCGGGTCGAAACCGCCCGCCTCCAGGCCGACCTCACGGCCGAATTTCCCAACGTCAGCCTGATCGACCTCTCCCTCGTATTCGATTCCATTGAGGACATCCTCGCCAGGGCCGCCTTTGTCATCAAGTTCATGGCCGGCTTCACCATCGCCACCGGCCTTGTCGTCCTTGCCGGAGCCGTTCTCAGCAGCCGTTACCAGCGCATCCGCGAAAGTGTCCTCTTCCGCACCCTTGGGGCCTCCTCCGGTTTCATCCGCATTGTCCTCACCCTCGAGTTTCTCCTTATCGGTTCCGTTGCCGGTCTTGCCGGTCTGATCCTGTCATGGATCGCCTCATGGGCGCTTCTTGTCTTCGCCTTCGAGGTCGCCTTCGAGCCGGGGCTGCTCCAGGCGGCCTCCGTCCTGGCCGGGGTGGTCGCCCTGACCTGGTTCACCGGCTGGATCACCTCCCGCGGGATTGCCACCCAGCCCCCGCTGGTCATTCTCCGAAAGGAATGATCTCCGTCTCGCCCCTCACGTTCCTGGCCCGCAGGGGGCGTTCCCCCGGCTCGCTTAACCATTGCATCCAACCCTTTCCGGTCATGAAAAACCAGCGGTCGGCCTCCTGCTGGATCAGACCGTGACCCGGCAAATGGTAGAGGTTCGGGGGATAGAAACGGCACTCGCCGAGGTGGGGATGGACCGCCCGTCGGCCCTCCTGACGTTCCGGATCCGTCACCGGAAGCCCCTGCAGGCGCCGTCTCAGGTCTATCAGGGGATAGAAGGACGGGACCGCGCGGGTCTCCGCCGGATAAAAGAGCCAGTGTATCTGGTTTACCGGATACAGGCCTCCCGGTTCCCAGCCGTAGACCTTCGCCGCCACAAGGGCCATCCAGACCTCCGAGAAGCCGGGATAGGTTGTCTCGTAGGCCCCGTATTCAGCCAGTTGCCGGACGCCCGTAAAAGGGTGGGATCCTTCGGGACGAATCACGGTCACCCCCTCGGGCGTCCCTCCCTCACCCATTTCCTCCAGTGCGGTGACCACCGCCGAAGCCTCGGCCACCCGCGGGCGGATGATCCCGGCCTGGATGCCGTAGGCCGCGAACCCGGTCAACGCAAGGGCCACGCAGGTCAGAGCCATTGTCTGCGTTTTCCGCCTTCCCGCCAGCCACTGGCGATAACCGGCGAGAACCACAATCCCGGCCAGGGCATAGGCCGGGGCAAGAAGCCGGAAGGGGGTGTAGCCATCCGCCGAGATCAGCGCCGGGATGAATCCGGCCCCGACGACCGCAAGGGCCAGCAGACGCCCCAGCCGATCCCCCATCCCCCGTGAATGGAAAAGGAAAAGAAGGATTCCGCCGGCCGCGAGAACGAGATGCAGAAGGGCCCACAATCCCGGGATAAGGACCCCCCATCCCGAAAGGACCCGCGGCAGGACAGACCCGGCAACATTCCCCAGCGAGTCCCGGAGGCCACCTGAAATCAACCGTTCCGCCTGGTCGTGCACCCCTCCCGGCATCAGGTCAAGGAGGAGCCGGACAAGAAACACATGCAGGATCAATCCCGTCAGGATCCCGAGCAGGCTCCAGACGGTCCGGAAGGGGCGCAGAGGTTCCCCTGTCCGCCCAAACCAGCTGATCAGCGGACCGGCAAGGAAATACAGTCCCGCCGGCTGATAAACCAGCAGCGAGGCCTGCAGCAGGAGCATGGAAAGGAGTCGCCATGAGGTGCGCTCGCGTTCCCAGAGAAGGCCGGCAAGGAAGGCGACCGCAATCGCCGCCCCGTAGGGGAAACAGGCTGACCAGAAGCCGTAGACCGCCGCCCCGGGGTTGAGGGTCGCGGCAAGGGCGATACAAACCGCCCCGGCCCATGTCCAGCCGGCCTTCAGGGCGTGACGGCTCATCAACCAGGCAGTGAGGGCAAGCCCCGCCACTCCGATTAAGCGAAGCATCCAGAGGTCTTCAAGGTACGGGGTCGCCGAAAAGCCCCAACGGGCAAACCAGGCATAAAGGAACCGCCCCCCGCCCATGATCACCCCCATCATCCGGCTTTCGCCGGTCCAGCCAAAATCGTGTGCCATCCTCGCGGAATCATAGATCCCGTAGGTGACAAGGAGCACGGGTCCGAGGACGAGGAAAACCGCGCCCGCGCAGGCCGCGCCGGCGGTCAGCTCCGGGAACCGCGCGGTCCTTGCCGCGCCGTTCCCGGAGTGGTCACAAAACGGGTCAGGAGGCGTCTCGGTTTTCGTGGAGTTATGCATCGTCGTTCATTTTCGGGAATGCGCTTCTGCAGGGAGGAACCGGAGAGTGCCGCCAGCCCCGCCAGGGCCCCCATCCAGAGGGAGGTGTCAAGCACCTGGATGTAGCGACCGATCACATACAGGAAGAATACATTCAGGAGGATGTTGAGCACATAGGGAAGGACAAGGGCCACGGCGGCGTATTTCTGGCGGACAAGGGCACAGGCCCAACCGGCGAGGGCGGCCCCGAGAAGGAGGCGGTACAGCCATCCGTAATGGGCGGCGACGGTCTCGTTGTAACGCTTCATGAGCGGGGTCTCAACGGTTTCCCGGATTTCGATCTCCCTATCGACATGGCGCGTCGCCCAGGCAAGGTTGCGCGCAATCTGGTCCCTGCGTTGCGCGGCCGGGAATTTGCTCAGCACCTGATAATTCTGGTTCAGCGGGTCGGTCGTGTAGGCCCCGATCTCCGGAAGCCAGAACCCCCAGCCGGCGACCCGTCCCCATCCGGCAACCCTTGCCCGGAGGGGAATCAGCTCCGCACTGGCCTCGTTGAACTCCGCCATTTCCCGGTCCAGTTCGGTTATCGACTGGTTGTCGATCCGGGTGTAGTTGTCTGTCAGGACACGGAAACGGTACTTGCGCAGGGACCAGCCGTGGAACCAGTAACCGCTTTTCGCCCGCTCCTTCACGAACCAGGCGTATTCCTCGCTGTCCCGGGCGGCCCGGATGTCGAATATTCCCGCGAAAAAGGGTGCGTTGGCATGGACAATCTCCGTCAGGTCGGTCGGTTTCCCGTATCCCCGGCTTTCAAAATTACGCCAGCTCCAGGCCAGGACGAAGAGCAGGACCATGAGGCAGGGAATGGTTACCTGCAGCACGGTTCTCCAGACAATCGGCAGTTTGTAGAACGTGAACCCGCGAACGGAAAAAGCCCACCAGAGCGTACCGAGAAAAAGCATCCCCGGGAGGGAGAGGAGGAGAATCCCGTTGGGCCGTATCGCGACGGCCGCCGTCGCCGCCACCCCGAAGAAAATCCAGCCGCTCCAGCGAGGATTGCCCTTTCGTTGCCAGAGGTGGAAAAATGCGGCCAGCCCGAGGATCCACATGCTCGCGAAGGTCGACTCGGTGGCAATCTGGCGGCTTGCCCAGACGGCCGGTGGCGAGGCCAGGGCAAAGAGGGAAAAGGGTCCCAGGAGATAACCGGAGACCAGTTTCCGCATGCTCAGTGCCAGCAGGGTCACCGAAAGGCAGAAGAGCAATCCCTGGGCGAAGGCCACCGCGTTCAGGTCCCAGCCGGCCACCGTGAAGACAAGGGCCATGAAGAGCGGAAAACCGGGCATCCGGTTCAACTCGTATTCATGGGTGCCCGTGTCATAGCTGCCTTCCGTCACGAGCGAGACCGCCTTCATGGTGTAGGAAGTGGAGTCGGCCGGCCAGTAGTCCGGCATGGAAACTCCGACAAGGTACAGATGAAGGAGGCTCCCCGCCAGAATCCCGAGGAGAAGAACAAGGGTCTCGCCGGGGGGAATACGGCGCTTCCTGCCCCGGACTTCATCAGGAAAGCGGATGGCCGTTATGAGAATCAGGAGCAAAATCGCTGCCAGAACGGCGAATCCGAGTGTGAAGGTGATCCAGTCCCCGAGCCAGTGAAGGGGGCTCACTTGCGGGAATTCGACCGGGAGCTCCAGTCGGCCCCCCGGCTCGGCCTCGATTATCCAGCCGCTGCCGGCCCGTTCCACCCGCAGGCTGACCCGGCCTTGGGCATCAAGACCGGCAAGGTCCGGTTCGAGTTCCGTCCGCTCCGGCGAAAGGACAAGGATCCGCATTCCCGAAAGCGTCACCTCCTCCGGCGTCCCCCCTGGAAAGTGGAGGGCAAGGTCGTATCCCCGTCGCGGTGGCAGCTCCGTGCCCCATTGACGGACGCCCTCAGCTGGTTCATCGAGCGGTACCAGCTGGAGGGGCGTCTCTCCGGCTCCAAAGTCGAGTTCGATCAAGGTCTCCGCAGGTGCCTCAAGGGAGAAAAAGACTGGGTGGTTGGCTGCCTGCCACCAGGGAAAGGCAAGGGCCATCAGGCCGGCATAGGCGAGAACCGATGCCACGACCCACCAGCGGCAGAGGCCTTTCAGGCTGGTTTTCGATTGTTCCCGGCTCATGGTTCAAGGTTCCCGTCTCAGGCTTGCTCCTTGCGTGCGAGAAGGTTTGCCTTCCCCCACCCGGTGCGCAGTTCCACGGAATCAAAGGTCTGAAGGAAGGCATTTTCCACAAGGTCCCCGGCACGCAACCACTGCTCGTAGGTTTCCTGTTCCTCCTCGACCATGGTCGCAAAAGCGTCAAACCGTGGGACCAGGGCCCGGCCAACGGGGTTGCAGGCAATCCGGTGGATCGCCCGCAGGAAAGGTGTATCCCATGGCTCGACGACATAGAAGGTTCCTCCCGGCCTCAGTGAACGGTGCACCGATTGGAGGCATTTCTCCAGATCTTCCGGAATCCGGGGAAGGTGATGCAGGCCTCCCTGCACGATAAAGGCGTCAATGCTGCCCGGGGGAAATTTCAGGTCGGTACAGTCCGCGACGATCCGCCGCACGCTTCCCGGGCACTGGCGCAGGAGTTCCGGGGAGAGGTCCACCCCGGTCAGGTTCGTGAAGGTCCATTCCTTGAGGACCGCCAGTCCGTTGCCCCGGCCGCAGAAGATATCGACAATGTGTGCATCCCGAGGCAGCCGGTCGATTCCCAGCTCGCGGAAGCGGCGCCGGAATTTGGTCCGCTCTTCCCCCGGAGTCTCGAAGCGGTTGTAGGCCGTCTCCCAGCGTTCGTTGCAGCAGGAAAGCCCGGGATGCCAGTATTCAAGGGTCTCCTGTCCCGACTGGATGGGCATCTCCATCCGGGCGAAGAAATGAAGCCCGCGCCCGAATATCCAGTCGCCCCAAGGCGGGTAGATTTTCAGGTCGGTCCGCCAGTCCGCAGGGATCAACTCAAGACGGGCAAAGGCCTTTTCCCATTGTGGAGCGGTCCAGTAGGTGTGCGGGAGCTCGATCCCGTAGCGGCGGTTGCCCACCCGGTCCATGAAAGCGAGGGTGCGTCCGGCCAGAAATCCCTCGCGCAAGTGGTCCTTGATGATCAGGCCCCGCCGGGCCACCCGGACCGCTTCCCGCAGGAGCAGCATCGGATCCTCCGTGTGGTGGAGGACGTCGAGGAAACTGACATAATCAACGGCGTTATCCGCTCGGGGAATCCGTCGCCCGTCAAAGGTTTCCACCGGTATGGCGCAGTCCTCCCGTACCTGGAATTCAAGGCCGGTGAGGACTATGTCGGGCCGCGCGGCCTGCACCGCCGCGGCGATCATCCCGTCTCCCGTCCCCACGTCGAGGACGCTCGCTCCCTCCGGAATCAATTCCGCGAAATGCCCCGCGAGGACCCGGGAACGCCGGTCTTTGGCGTAGGATTCATGGATGAGTTCGACCACCTTAGGCATCAACGGAAAGGTTGCTCCTCCGCTGACTGCTGGCAACGCCAGAATCGTCCTCCTCATTTCATGACGGCTTTCCGGCCCGTCGACCGGCCACAGCCACAAGCGAGACCCCCACCGGGAAACCGGTGCGCAAGAGGAAATGGCGCTCACTCGCAAAGACCGCCTCGGCAAGCCGGTTCAACGGCTTCGCCGGGAGGTGGCTCTCGTCACTGCGGCTTCCCCTCGATCCGCGCCGGAGCAGGCGCACCAGGGCCACAGCCGGGAAAAACCAGAAGTTGTAGTAGTGAAGGAGACGGATCTCAAGGCCCGCAGCTTCAAGAAGGTCCCGCAGGTCCCCTTTCCGGTAGCGGCGGTAATGCCGGTGCAGCTCGTCGTGCCGGCTCCAGAGGAACGGACAGGCCGGTACCGTCAGGATCAGGTTGCCCCCCTCCGCAAGACAGCTCCCAAGCGCTTTCAGGGAGTCCGCGTCCGCTTCCACGTGCTCGAGTACATCCGCAAGGAGTATCCAGTCGAAGTCTTCCCCGGCAAAGGGGTGGTCCCCGGGCAACTGCCCGGCCTGCACGTCACATCCGGGCCTGCGGGCATGGACGCGGGCCGAGGCCTCCGGCTCGAAGGCGTTCACCTCCCCAAAGGCGGCAAGCATCTCAAGGTTCCCGCCCGTTCCGCAGCCCGCCTCAAGGATGCGCACGGATCGTCCCGGGGGCGTGAAATGCCTCAGCAGATGCCTCAGGATGCGCCGCCGGCCCCGGAACCACCAGTGCCGGGTCTCCATCCGGGCCATCCGTTCATAGACCTCAGCCTCCATCCCTGGAATCATCTTCCCCAAACCCGTGCCGGCGCTGGACGAGGTAGAGCGGACGCTGCTTGCTTTCAAGGAAGATACGTCCCACGTATTCACCGACCACGCCGATGCCGATCAGCTGGATCCCGCCAAGGAAGAGCATCACCACCATGATGGAGGCATATCCCGGCACGTCGCGTCCAAGGAAAAGGGTGTAGGCCACGAGGAAGGAGGCATAGATAAAGCTGAGCAGCGCCACCCCGAGGCCGATGTAGTTGAACAGGCGCAAGGGAAAGGTACTGAAGGCGGTCACCCCGCCGATGGCGAAATTGATGAGCCGCCAATAATTCCATGAGCTTTCTCCGGTCGCCCGGGCCGGTCGCTCAAAGGTGATCTCGGTTGTCCGGTACCCCACCCAGGCAAAGAGGCCTTTCATGAAACGACCGCGTTCCGGAAGGGTCTTCAGGGCTTCCACCACTTCCCGGTCAAGGAGGCGGAAGTCCCCCGTGTTCTCCGGGATGGGGGTCTCGCTGATGGCGTTGAATATCCGGTAGAAGGCTTTCGCCGTCGTCCGCTTCATCCACGAGTCCGACATGCGTTCGGCCCGGCGGGCCGTTACCACCTGGTAACCGTCCCGCCACTTCGCAACGAGGTGCGGGATCAGCCGCGGCGGATCCTGAAGGTCCGCGTCAAGCGGAATGACCGCCTTCCCCCGGGCGTGGTCAATGCCGGCGGTAAGGGCGATTTCCTTCCCGAAGTTGCGGCTCAACTGGAGGATGCGGATGCGTTTGTTCGATTCCCGCGCTTTGAGCAGGGCGGGCATCGTCAGGTCCGTGCTGCCGTCATTGACGCAGATCACCTCATAGGTGAAGCCCTCCCCGATGAGGACCGGGATCAGTTCCCTGAAAAAGATCTCCACGCCACCGGCCTCGTTGTAGAAAGGCACCACGAGGGAGAGCTCGGGTGGATCGGCTTGTCGGCTTCCGCGGGTCATTATTTCCTCCGCATCCCCAGAATGCTGAGGAAGAAGCTCGCCAGGATTGTCTGGAAACCGAGAGCCGCAAGGGTTACCCCGGGAATCACCCAGCGCATCGTCACCGCATAGTCAAGGGGTCCGAAATCGGCCCGCCACCATTGGCCGACCGCTCCCAGCAACAGGCCAAGGCCGGCCAGAAAGACCAGCAACCCGAAAATAGCCCCCTTCTCAAGGGTGAAGCGTCTGAAGAGCGCCGCCGACTTCGCGTCCATCGGCATCAGGCGCTCACCGATCGCGAAGACTTTCGTGAAGGCCCCGAAAAGGAGCGACTGGTAGCCGAGGATGATGAAAAGGCTGGCAAAGAGAAGGGTATGCGCATCGAAAACCACTCCCCCGATCCGGATCCCGGAAAAAACCAGCAGGGTCAGGATCGCCCCGATCAAGCCCATCCCGAATCCCGGAACCCCGTAGAGCCAACGCGGCGAATAAAGCATGAAGAAGCGGAGGGTCCGCCAGCCATCCCGGAAGGTCCGCAGATGGGGGGCATGCGCCTTGCGCCCGTCGGGATGAAGGGTGATCGGGACTTCCGCGATCTTCACCCCGTAGGTCTTCTGGTAGAGGCTGCTCTTGATGATCATCTCGGTCGCGAACTCCATGCCCACGCAGCGTTGCTCCAGCTTGTCATAGAGGTCCTTCGTAAATCCCCGCAGGCCGCAATAGACGTCATGGATCGGGGCCCCGAACCAGGTCCGCACGAGCATCGTGAACATCGGGTTCCCCCAGACCCGGTGCAGAAAGGGCATCGCCCCGGGCGTTATCACTCCCCCGCCGGCCGGGAGGCGGCAGCCCTGCACGAGGTCATATCCCTCACGCAGTTTTTCGACAAACTTCGGAATCTCGAGGAAATCGTAGCTGTCATCCGCGTCCCCCATAATGACATACGTTCCCCGGGCCGCCTCGATCCCCCCCATGAGGGCGTTCCCATAGCCTTTCGCGGTCACCGGCACCACCCGCGCCCCCGCCGCTTCGGCAATTTCAATCGAGCGGTCCGTGCTCCCGTTGTCCGCAACGATCACCTCCGCCGTAATGCCCATTTCCCCGATCGCCCGGAAGGCTTTTTCAAGGCAGACCCCGAGGGTGTCCGCCTCGTTCAGGCAGGGCATCACCACTGACAATTCAAGGACCTTCTCCTCGCTCGCTTTCATCATCGTTTCTCGTTCCTCACGCCTCCGTCCCGTCACCGGCCCCCGAGCTCACGGCTCCTGATGGAAAGCCTTCATGCCGGCATAGAGCCCGATGGCCCCGAGGAGTATCAGGACACCCCCTATCATTCCCGCATTTGCCGAGAGCCCGCCCATCAGAATCACCACCGGGCCCAGGATGAGCGCCACCACCGAGGCCACGAGGAGGGCAATTACCGTTCTCCGATTCTCAGCCATTCATGCCCCCAGTTCGGTGTATTTCAGCGCCTTTCCCCGCGCTTTCTCCACCGGGTACTTCTGCGCGTTTTTCGTCATCTTCACCTCAATCGCCCGTGCAAGGTCGATCCCCGTGATATTCGCAAATTCTAGCGCGTAAACCACAATGTCTGCCAGCTCATCAGCCACCTCCGCCTTTCCGGCACGCTCCTCGCTCGCTTCCGGTGTGTCCCAGAGGAAATGCTCCATCAACTCCGCCGCCTCCGCCGCCAGCGCCATGGAAAGGTTCTTCGGGGAATGAAACCGTTCCCAGTCCCGCTCCCGCGAAAAGGCCCGCACAAGCGCCTTCAGCTCCGCCAGCGTCGTCTCCCCGTCGCTCCTGGATTTCCCGTCACCCATCCGTCAGGATTCCGGACGCTTCTCCGCGTCCCCGGATTCTTCAACCTCCTCCTTCGATCCCTCCCCTTCCGGTTCAGGCTCCGAGGCTTCCGGCTTCTCTGTCCCTTTCTCCGGTTCTGCCTCCCCTGTCTCCGCTGCCGATGCCGATGTCACCTCTTCCGCTTCGGGTTCCGGCGCTCTCGGCTTCCCCGCTTCGGGTTCCGGCGCTTCAGAGGAGGGTGACTCCTCCGGAGGGGTCTGTGTGACGGATTCCGTTTCCGACGCACTCGTCTCGCTTTCCACAGCCTTCACCGGCGCGCTTTCCCCTGAACTTGCCTCAGCCGGTGCCTTGGGTTTCTTCTGCTCCTTTTGCTTTTCCGCATGCCGGATCTCCTCCTCGCGGATCGGCGGGACAAAGAGCCGGCCGTCACTGTATTCAGTCACGTATCCCTCCGAAACAAGGTAATGCAAATCATTCTTCAGTTGCCGCAACGCGGCCTGCTCGGCAGCACTCAATTCCTTCACTTCCGGTTCCGCAGGCGCCGGCTTCGCCGGTTCCTCCGGTGCCGGTTCCGTACCCTCGGCCTCGGCCGGTGCCTCCTCCCCGGATTCTCCCGGAGCGACTTCGGCCGCCATTTCCGTCCCGGCCTGAGTGGGCGCTGCCGGAGGCGTCGTCTTCCGTTGCGGATCAATGCCGAGAAAGCCTTTCGGCAAGTCCTTGGCCGGGAAATTCGGATGGGCCTCAATGAAATCAATCAGCTCCTGCAGGTTGTCCGCCAGCACTTCGTCCGGCTTGCGGAACCGGCGCTTCACCGCGCAGACATAGGAAACGCCCTTGGAGCCCCGCTTGTAGACCGCAAAGTGCATCCGCCGCAGGCGCCCCCTGAGGTGGTTGGCCGTCACAAGCGGAAACTTCCGCTGTCCCTCAAGAAGGATCTCCACCGATCGCCGGATAGGATCCCCCGGATTCAGAAGCGCCAGCGCCTTGCCTGAAAAACGGGCCGAATAAGCCGGGCGGATCAGTTTGTCCTTCGCCTGCGTCATGAGATAGAGCCGCGCATCCTCCAGATTTCCGAATACCATCGAGGGATCCTCCTTCGAGGTGTAACGGGTCTGTTGCTTCATCTGCTCCAGCCATTTCTGAATGGCTTCCTCCTCACGCGTCGATTCAATGCGCTGCTCGAACCGACTGTAGGGCATATGCGCCAGCTTGGCCGCATGGTGCTCCCGGCAAAGCGCCTGGTACCGGTGGTAATTCGGAGGCGCCAGCAGGTCCCCCGTAAAGCCGCACTTGTGGACGACCTGGAAGGACCCTGTCGGGGCCTCTCCTTCCACGGTCTCAATCGTGAAAAACTCTCCCAGGTAATGCCGCATGGTGTGGCCCAGGGCCTCCTCCTCACTCCGGAAAGGCAACCCGTCCGGAACCGAGGCGTACAGGCGCGCCGGATCCCCCTCCTTCTGGCCCGGATCCCGGACCACACAGACAAAACGGTCCGGCTTTTCCAGGATTAACCGGGCAATCTCAAAGAGCTCAAAGGTCCGACAGGAATTCCGGATGGCCTGCGACAGGATCCGGAACGGTTCCTCCTCCGGATAAAAATCCACCTCCACCACCGGTTCAAAATGCTGCCGCTCCGGACGCTCCTCGCGCCCGCGACGCTCCCCATGTTCCGGTCGCCGCCTCGGCGGTGGTCCCCGCCGTTCCCCCTCCTTCCGCGGTGGCCTGGGCCCCCGCTGACGGTCATCACCCTTCGTTTTCGGGAACGGCGTCTGCGGCTTTTTTCCACTGACCCAGTCGGGTCCCAGTGACATTGATGACAAGCCGCTCAGATCGAGCGTTTCTTCATCCGGTTTGTTGGTCTTCTCACTTCCTTCAGCCATGATTTCTCCTCGGCGGTCGGCGTATTCACAGCCAATTCGCCCCTCAGGTCAAGCAAACGCAAAGACCGCATTTCCCCATCACCCAGCCCTTTCAGCCCGTCTCTTGCCACACAAAAAAACCTGCCTCCTTTTCCAGAAAAATCTTGCACTTCCACTCTCCCCTTTCATCTTCTTCCAACTCCAATGACTTTTGCTCAGGTGGTGGAATTGGTAGACACGCACGCTTGAGGGGCGTGTGCCGAAAGGTGTGCGGGTTCAAGTCCCGCCCTGAGCACTTTGAGGGGGTCTGCAACAAAAAGTGGGGACTGCGTATATTTTGGGTTCATTTGAGATGGACCAGCCGCACTGAGAGATGACGCGGAGGCGGTAGTTGTTAACGTTTCTGAAGCCGTAGGCGCGTCGCTGAATGAGTTTCATTTTTCCTTAATAAGGGACAGGCAATCTATCATAGTCAAATTTGACCGTTTAGCGCTCTTGTGAAGGCTACCGTTTGATTGAAGCCTCTACGCCATGCGCATGCCCCGCATGAAAGTACCAGCCGGAGCCGACGGGATTTACCATTGCTATTCTCGAGTGGTTGACGGCAATTTCATCTTTGGAAGACGGGAAAAAGAGCAGTTTTTGAGGATGATGTGGCGAATCGGTGACTTTCTGGGAATCCAGGTGCTGGACTACGTGGTCATGAGCAACCACTATCATCAAATCCTCTGGGTTCCCGGGATTGTTGACCTGGACAACGACCAGCTTCTGAAACGCCTGAAGGCCTACTACGGGGAGACGAGTGCCCATTACCTTAAGTTTCAAAAGGCCATGGACAAAGGAGATAAGTCCCCGGAGTTGTTGCGGCCTCAATATATCCGACGAATGGCGGATCTCTCGGAGTTCGGGAAAATCCTAAAACAGGGCTTTTCCACATGGTACAACCGCCGCAAAGACCGCAAGGGCACGCTCTGGATGGAGCGCTTTGGCAGTACCATTACCGAGAATTCTCCAGACTCGGCCATCGCCATGGCCGCCTACGTTGACCTAAACCCCGTACGGGCCAGTCTGGTTAGTGATCCCAAAGATTATCCCGCTTGTGGCTACGCCGCCGCCCTGGCCGGGAGCAAGCGCTGCCGGGAGGGGCTCATGCGGATCCTCCAACTGGACTCCTGGGATGAGGCATCAGCGTATTACCGGCTTTTCCTTATGCAACAGGGCCAAATGGAGGCACCCGGGAAGTCTGGTAAGATCAGTCGCGAGGTCCTTCTTAACACGCTGAAGACCGAGGGAGTCCTGTCGATTCAGGAGCTTCTGCGCCTGCGGGTGCGCTACTTCACCGACGGCTTGGTCTTTGGTTCTGAAGAGTTTGTTGAGAAACTTTTTCACCAGTACCGCTCCCACTTCGGTGAAAAACGGAAATCAGGAGCCAGAGGCATAAAAGCCATTTCCGGTATGGAGCTTCACGTCATCCGCGATCTTAAAAAATCCGTCTTCAGCTAAGGCGGTTAGGACCGGACAGGCGGAATTCGGCGAACTTAAATTGATGTAGCCGTTTTTCAGCGACATAAGAATCATATTCATATGAAGCCCTAAATCAAAAGCACTGGATTACGATCAACTCTCGCCTTATCCCCACACTCGAATCAGTGGCCTCAGATTGCTTCGATTATTTGCCTGTCCCTTGATGATGATGGATCCTTGATGCGATTATTTGCCTGTCCCTTGATCGATAACGATAACCGACTGGAGTCGCCGAAGACCAGGTGGCATTTAAGGGTTGCCGCCGACCCGTGTCGGAGGGATACTGGGGCCATGAACAGAAGAGGTTTCATCACATCCCTTGCTGCCGGAACCTCAACCGTCCTGGCCGGGCAGACCGCCTCCGGCGCCGCGTCCGGGAAACCGGAAAAAACCGATTCCCTCGGCCCCCTGCTCCCTCAGCGGATCCTCGGCCGGACCGGCGAAAAGGTCACCCTGCTGGGCATCGGTGGCTACCACGTCGGCTGGACGACCGAGAAGGACGCCGCCGCTGTCATTGAGGAGGCCCTCGAAGGCGGTATCCGCTTTTTTGACACAGCTGAATCCTACCAGTCCGGTGAAAGCGAACGGCGCTATGGGAAATACCTCACGCCGAAATACCGTGAGGCGGTCTTTCTCATGACCAAGACCACTGCCCCCGATGCCGCGACCGCCCGCCGGCATCTGGAGGAATCCCTCAAACGTCTGCGGACCGACTACCTCGACCTCTGGCAGATCCACAGCCTGCGCGACCCGGACGATGTCGACCAGCGTCTCGAGGCCGGTGTCCTCGAGGTTGTCCTGAAGGCGAAGGAAGAGGGAAAAATCCGCTACGCCGGCTTCACCGGCCACAGCAACCCGGAGGCCCATCTGCGAATTCTTGAGCGCACGGAATCCGAATCCCCCTTCGATGCCAGCCAGATGCCGGTCAACGTCATCGATCCGGCCTACCACAGCTTCACCGAACAGGTCATTCCCGAGCTCCGGCGCCGCAATATCGGCCTGCTCGCGATGAAGACCCTAGCAGACGGCCGTTTCTTCGGAACCAAACGGATGGCCGGGCGCGTTGTCTGGCGCTCCGATGACCCCGCCATTCCCGGTCGACTGAGCATCCGTGACGCCATGCATTTTGCCTGGGCTCTTCCGATAAGCGTTCTCATCACCGGGGCTGAAAATGCCTCCCTTGTGCGTGAGAAGGTCGACTTTGCGAGGACCTTTTCCGGTATGGACGCCTCCATGCGACAGCAGCTTGTGGAAGCGGTGGCCGATCTCGCCGACGGGAAAGTCGAGTACTACAAGCGGCCTATATGAGGCCTCTCTGGAACACCTTCAAGTCAATCCAGGAAGCGGGTTTCCTCCTTCTGTTGGTTTGCGTCTGAAGCCGGTTGCTTTGCGTCTTTACCCGTCCTTTTCTTGCCAGGGCGGCACGGTTACGGAGAAAGTACCGTCCATGAAGCGCATGAAGCGAGGGACAGGTAATGATGAAAGTGGCGAACCCACGGGAGCTTGGGAATGCTGCCGCATCGTTGCCGTGGAGGAGTCCGAAAACGCCCTTGTGATGGTTCCCGACACCCTTGACCGGATTCCCGGAAACGCCCAGTACGTTTTCACAACCCGGCTTCCACCCGGCAATGGCTCCCGCACCCTGAAGATCCTCTGGCCCGGCGACACTGGGGAGGCTCTTCCCGGGTTTGACTATCCGGGCAACGCCAGCTTTGCCCACGTCCTCCCGCAAATCCTCTTCCGCAGTGCCGATGCCCGTCGCTGGGAACCCCTCACCGGTGGTCGTGCCATCCCCGGGGGTGTCGAGATCGCCATTAACGATTCCGCTTCCTGGATTGCCGTCGGCATCCCCTATTTTGAAAGCCGTTACCGGGAACTTGTCGCCTTCGCCCATTCGGCTCCCGGCTGGCAAGTGACCCGTATCGGCCGCAGCCGCGAGGGGCGCCCGGTGCACGCGTTCTTCCGCCGACCCACCAAGGCCTCCACTTCCTGTGGACTCTTCATCCTCCAAGGCTACCAGCACTACAGCGAATGGGCCTCCCTTCACGCCCTCGACACCCTCGTACGCCAGCTTGGCGGAATCGCGGGCGCGGACGCCTTTGCCTGGGCCATCCTCCCCTGCCTCAACCAGGATGCCCTCGCACGTGGCTGGCGCGGCGACCCCATGCACAGTGGCAATCCCGATGAACTGCCCAACGGAGGAAACATGAACCGCGACTGGGATACCTTCTCGCGCCCGGAAACCCGAGCCGCTGCCGCCTGCTACCGTTCCCTCGCCGCAGACCACACCCCGCGGCATGCCCTTGATATTCACATGGGCTGGTCCACTCCCGATCGAAGCGGGGGAGGCCTCACTGTCTTCAAGGACGGCCAGCTTCCACCAGGCGAGGCCGCCCGGGAACGGGCCTTCACCGAAACCTTCTTCCGCCATGTGCCCATCGAACCCTTCCCCTGGGAACATTCCGAAATTGACCGACCCAACTTCGCGGCCTGGGCCGTCCGGGAACTCGGTTGCCTCGGGCAGACCGTTGAAATCTCCCGCTTCCGGAGCTTCAAAAGCAACGGCCAGCCCGGACCCATCTCACAGGACTACTACGAGGCCCTCGGCCCGGCCATGGCCCGCGCCCTTATTCACCAGTATTCCACTTGATGGCGACCAACCAAATTGACCTCCAGACGGGAATCTGGAACGCCTCCCCCTACGACCCGGATGCACCGGCGATCCTTTTCTGCGCTGACTGGGCACCCGTGCGCTCACTCCGCGAGCCCATCCTCGAGCGGCCCGGTTCCCTCTATGGACCGGGAGTGCGCGAAGAACTCGCCACCGCCGCCCTCCGGGTCGTCAATGTCGAAACAACCCTCCTTGCCGACCCCGACGCTTTCTCACCCGTGCCCAAGGAAGGGCCTGCTTTCGGAAGCCCGGCGGAGGCCGTTCAGGACCTTCGCGAAGCCGGCTTTGACCTCGCCCTCCTCGCCAACAACCATTCCTCCGATTTCGGCCCTGAAGGTCTCACGGAGACCCGCCGTGTCCTTGAGGAGGCCGGCCTCATGGTCTGCGGGGTTGGGAACACCCAGGAGGATGCCTACCGCGGAAGGACCTTCCAACTCGGCTCCACACCGGTCGCGATCGTCAATTTCCAGGAGGGGGAGGAGGGGCCCTGCACGAACCGCAATCCCGGGCTTGCCGGGTGGGACCTTGAACGTGCCTGTGCCGAAATCGAGCGGCTCCGCAAGGCGGGAAGACGGGTCATTGCCGTCCCCCACGCCGACAAGGAATTCCTTCCGGTTCCTGCCCCCTATGCCCAGACAGCCTACCGGCGCCTTGTCGATGCCGGCGCCTGTGCCGTCATTTCCCACCACCCCCATGTCCCACGCGGATGGGAATCGTACAAAGGCGCCCCCATTCTCTATTCCCAGGGCAACTTCCTCTTCTGGTCCGGTCAACCTGGCCTCTTCCGGCGCCTCGGCTACATGGTCCGCTTCCATTTCACCGAAAACGGCACCTGCGCCTTCCGCCTCATTCCCTACCACATCCGTCCCGGGGGGCTTGAGCTCCTCGACGAACGGCAGCGCCACTGGTTTCTTTCACAACTCGAGAAAGTCTCCGGGGAGGCCCTCGCCCCCGCATCGACACGCGCCTTCTGGAATGCCGCCATTGACGCCATTCCCCGCAAGGCCTGGCTGCGTGATGCCACCGGGATGGAGTTCACCTTCAGGAAGATGCAGGAAGGCGATCCCCTCGGCATCGCCCGGCTGCGCACTCGCCTCGTATCCCCCTCCCATTTTCATTTCATGGTCGACGGCATCTCCCGCGTCCTCGAGGGCTCGCACGGAACCAGTCCAGCCGAGCTGATGGATATCCTTTCCATCTGGGATCAACCCTCCGAGGCCTTCCCTCTAACCGCCGCCGACGATTCCCCGGAAAATCGTTGAAGCGCGCGGCCGCGTTTTGCCTCCGGCTCGTTTTCAGGATCGGAACCCCCTCCCTCATTCTGCTTGGCTCCTGTCGATGAGCAGCAACCCTCTCCACCAAAAGACCTTGAAGGCGTCCCCAAAATCAACCCTCAACCCTACCAGGCCACCTCAAATTTTAACACAGGTTGGGACATCCCCGGGCCTCCCGGAAACCGATAAAAAAAAGCCGGTTGTATTCCGGCTTTATATTATCAGGTTTTCATGTCTTCCGAAGGTTTTTTCCCGGGACCGGGTCCGGCCCCCACGACAACCTCTTCCCGTGAGGGAACGCCGTTGTTTCCCCGAAGGTAGTACTGCTTGTAGGATTTGTACGACTTGTCGTAGTAATGCGAATAGTAATACCCGGCAACATGCGTGTTCAGGTTGTTCAGGATCGCTCCGAAAATCGGGACATTGGAATCCCGAAGTCGCTTGAGGTTCACGGCCGCCGTCTTCCGCTTGACCATGTTGAAGCGGATCACAAGCAGGAAGCCGTCGACAAGCGGCAGGATATTGAGCGCATCACTGACTGTGGCGATCGGTGGCGTGTCGATCAGAATACGGTCATAACGCAGGCGCAGCTCGTGGATCAAGTCCGCGAAACGGTCACTGCTCAGGATCTGGGTCGGACTGCGGGTGCTTCCGCCTGAGGGAAGGATATCGAGGTTTTCGACATAATTTTTGTGGATAAGGGAATCCAGATCCGCCTCGTCGGTAATGTACTGGATGACCCCGCGCTTCCCATCGATTTCAAGACCCTTGGCGACATTAGGCATCCGGAGGTCGGCATCGACAACAATTGTCCTTTCCCCGTGACCGGCAAAGGTGATGGCGCTGTTCGTGGAAACAAAGGTCTTCCCCTCGCTGGGTATGGTGCTTGTGGAGAGAATGACCTTCGCATTACGGCTTTCCTCTCCCAGCTTCAGGGTCGAATGAATCGACCGAAAGGCCTCCACGGCGTGCTTGTCGTGCCCGTCGGCAGCAATGCGCGCCTTTTCCTGGGCGTCGATGCTGAAGATATGCGGAACGATGCCAATGAGGGGAACGCCAAGAGTGGACTCAATATCAAAGGCCGACTTGACCTTGTCGTCCAGCATTGCAAGAAGGAAAACAAGTCCGAGGCCCACACCAAGCCCGAGAACCAGCCCAATCGCAAGGTTGAGGGTAATATTCGGCTTGAATGGCCGTACTGGAGCCACCGCACGGTCAATGATCCGCGCCACTTGACCCTCCGATGTCACTTGGACGGAGGCCTGCTGAAGACGGTTGTAATAATGGTTGTAAAGTTGCTGACTGACTTCGAGATCCCGCACAAGGGCATTGTAATCAGGTCGGATACGGTCGATCTGGATAAGCTGTTCCTGTTTTTCAGCCAGTCGTCTCTGGGAATTTTCAAAATTGGATTTGGAGCGCTCGTATTCATTCCGGATTGATGAGGCAGCGGAATTGACGGCCAGCTGAAGCTGGTTCTTCGTCTGTTCGAGTTGCTCCGTTGCGGCAATCATCGTCGGGTGCTTTTGCCGGAATTTCTTGGACAGGGAGGCGATCTCAATCTTGTTCAAGGTTAATTTATTGAGCAGTTCCTGAACCTGTCCGCTGGAGGATAAGAAGCTCAATTCCCATAAAGGTTCGCCGGCTTCCCGGGCTGACTCAATCTGTTCCATGAGGATCCGCGTCTCATCGTACTTCTGTTTATCCTCGTCCAGACGCGCATTGAGACTGATCATCTGCTGGGTGTCGATATCCTGGGAACGCTCCACCGAGAGGGTGTCGTGCTTCTCCTTGAAATCGGCCAGCTGCATTTCCATCTCCTTGATTTTGACCAGCTGCTGGTCGGCCTGTGCGCGCAGGTCGTCCACCGCGCGGAGCGATCCTTCGATCTGCTCATTCCGGTTGAAATCAATGAATTCCTCAGCGAAATAGTTCGCCACGGTGGCCGCTATCTCGGGATCCGGATGATCATAGAGGATATTCACGACAAGGGACAGCCGTGCCGGTGAGACGTTACGGTTTGCGTACAGTATCTGGGCCACGCTCTTGGAGCCCCTCAGGGTCGCATCCAGTCCCTCTTCATAGGGCTCCAGAAAACGGGTCCGCAAACTCCCCTTCAGGCGTTCGTCGACGGCTTGGACAATGTTGAGGCTCTCCAGGATTTTGATCTGGGTATTGAAATCCTCAGCATTAACCACTTCCTGCCGGACCACATCCTCCGTCTGGAAAACACGGTCCTTCTGGCGGAGGATTTCCACTGATGCCGCTGCCCGGTAGACCTTTGGAGCATTGAATGTATAGAGGGCAAACCCGAGAAAGACGACAAAAACGGCGACCACAAGCCACCAGATACGTTCCCGCAGAATGAGCAGGTAGTCCCCGAGGCTCCTCGAAGGCCCATTGCCGTCATCCCCATAACCGGCCCCGTAACCTTCACCATAATAGTACCCGCCGTAATAACTGCCTCCGGATCCGGGTTGATTCGAATTGTTGCTCATAGTGGTGTGCTTCCGTGTTGCTACCAGAGTCGTTCCGGGACCCGGATAAGATCGCCTTCCTTCAGGGGATGGTCCTGGGTCGAAATGTTTCTCGCGTCCACTTCGATCGTGAAGCGCTCTCCGCTGTCCTCGGTGCGGGTAATCGTCACATTCCGCTTGTCAGCCAACCGGTCTGCGCTCCAGCCGCCCGCAAGGGCAATCGCCTGTAAAAGGGTCAACTCTTCTTCACTCGGAAAGGGGACCAGTCCCTGGCGATTCACCTTCCCGATAACCGTGACACTCCGTTCGGCGTAGGAAAGCACCACCACGTCAATATGAGGCTCGACATAGAAATCCGCATTGTAGGGCTCGTAAAGCTTTTCCCGCATCTCCTCAATCGATTGCCCCGCCACATCGACGCTGCCAAGATGGGGAACGGTCACCTTTCCCGATTGTGAGACCCGCACTTCCGTCTCAAACTGAAGTTCATCCGCCACATAGAGGGCGACACGGAGATAATCCAAAGGCGAAATCATGTAGGATCCCGACAACTGACCCATAGCGCCGGCCTCTCCCGAAGGCATGGCCGGGACCTCCTCCTGCGCATCCAGCGGAAACAGGGGCGCCAACAAAGCCATCAGCAACCAACCGACACGATTTAAACGAATCTTCATTTCAAGGACAAGGCGAACCCTGCAAAAAGGAAGAGGTCAATCTTTAATTGACCTCTTCAAAAAACGACTGGCGCTCGGTTGTTTCGAGCTCAGTAACGCACGGAAGCTGAGACCCGCAGCTCGTTGTTCTTGTAGGTGGAAGAGAACTCATTCTTTCCATCCACATCGGTGTACTCATAACTGGCTTTCAAGGTCAGGTAATCATTGGGCTGATAACTCGTCCCAAGGTTGATGATCATCATGTCTTCGGCACGCGGGCTTTCCTCATATTCGCTCTCGCCGTAGACGAACCCGGCATTGATGCCCACCTTGTCTGTCAGGCTGTAATCCCCACCAACCGAAAGGCTGCTGAAGGCATAGGAGGTTCCGCCTATCGCGCTTGTGCGGTAGTCCCGGGACAGACCCGCATACAGGGTGGACTTAACATTGCCGGTGTAGATGAAGGTGATGTCATAGGAGGGCGAGGAGGCGTCAATGGACGTTCCATCGTAATCCCGTTCCTGATAGCCAACCGAGACGTCGGCGAAAATAACCGGGCTGAAAAGTTCCCCAACCGCCCCGAAAAAGTAATACATGTCATCATAATCAAACGGACCTGTGGTATTTGTTGTGCGGTAGCGCAACCCCGCCGTGAGGTCCACTTTTGGGCGGACTTTGTAGAAAAAGGTTACGGGCACCGACGTCGTGTCATAATCCGAGAACTGCTCCAGGTCGTAATCCACGTCCTGATAGTCGAGGCCGACCTTGAAGGCCGTCAACTCAGAGAGCTCGTAACGGATGTTGGCTCCGGCCTTGGTCTGGTCGCGCTCAATGGGGCCTCCAATGGCGAGGGAAACATCCCGCAAGCTGCTGTACAACTCTTCAAAATCAAGGTAGGCGGACGCCAGAACCACTCCCGAATTGTACCGAGCCTGAAAGCCCAGGTCCGCATAATCCCCGTTCAGCCTGGAAAAATCGCGAAAGCGGGTAAACGAGTGACGGTAACTCAGGGTCGCGGAGAGGGTGCTGTCTTCAGACATCCGCAATTCAAGCCCCGGCGTAAAAACAAGGTAGCGATCTTCGAGTTCATTCGCTTCAAGAAGAAAAATATTGTCTTCATAGGCGTACTCAACGTCGGCCATGACATGCAGTTGCATGGAGTCTCCGATTTGCGCCATTGCGGCCATGAGGGATGAACCCAGAATGCTAACTGGGACGAGGACGAGGAGTGATTTGCGTATGATTTTCATGTGTTTGATCAAGCTTCGAAAGGAAATTGCGAGGAATTCAGGTAAACATCAACCCGTAAATTCAGGAAATTTCGACCCGGATACCCTTGGCCGATTTGAAACGGTTGACAAGGCCGGAATTCTTCCTGCCCAATTGATATAACCGCCTCCCAGACACCCTCGACATGCCACCTGCAAACACTTCCCATTCACGGACACCCGCCAGGCGCTCGGCCTGGCTGGGCCTGGCCTCGAGGGAACCGACGTCCCGCGGCTCCATCCGCATCCGTCCCCGCTGGGGGCGTATCGTCTTCCTTTTCATGGGCCTCGGCCTCTTCCTCTGGCTCGGAAAATCCTTCGCCCTTTTGTATTTTTTCAAGGAGATCAGGGAATTCGAGGATGTCCGCTTTGTCGACATGGTTCTTTTTCCGGCCAACCGCGCCAATGTCCGCCTTCAACAGGGTAATTACCAGATCGACCAAGCCATGGCCGCCCTCGAACGGGAGGATTACCGGAGGGCCTACTCCCTCCTTCGGGAAGGAGTCGCCCGCGCCCCCGAAAACGTTGAAGGACGCCTCGTCCTGGCAAGGATATATGCGAACTGGCGCCCGGACCTTGCCACCAGCCTGATGCTTGACGGGATACGTCACGGACGTGACAACCCCGAATACGTCTCCCTCCTCACCCAGCTGCTTCTGGACCAGAAGAAGGATGACCAGATTCTCGAAACAACCGCTTCCCTGCTTCAGGAGGAGGAGCTTTCCGATGAAATCCGCCAAATACTCCTGACCAGCCGCATCCAGGCCGCCATCCACACCGGCCGGTTCTCCCTGGTGCGCGATCTTTATGAAAACACGGAAATTGCCGGGACCTTTGACGGGCTCGTTCTGGGTACGCGGCTCTACGAGCGGATCGGGCGTACCGAGGAAGCCATCGACATTCTCCTCTCGGTCATCCGGAGTTTCCCGGAGGCCAACCTGGATCCGGTTTATGAACAGCTCATCGGCTTCTACCGCAGAAACGGGGCTTCTGCCGAGGCCCGCCAGGCGGCCCTTGAACTGGTTATCCGCAATCCTCTCCAATGGCGCCCCCGGATCCTTCTCATCGACATCCTTTCCGATTCCGCTATGCCGGAGCGCCGGGACCGCGAGATTGACGCGCTTCTGAGCGAACACCGGGGCGATGAACAGGCCATGCTTGCCCTCTCCAGGCTCAGTGCAAGTTACGGCAATACCGGGGCCGCCTCCCGTTTGTATGAGATCGCCCTTGAGAATGGCTATGATCTCGCCCTTTTCAGCCTCTCCCTTGCCGAGGCCTACATCTCCGCAGGGGAAAGCGAGCGCGCGGTCAACCTCTGCAATGAGCTTGTCCGCGAGGATCCGGCCTGGCTCATCAGCGCCGAAAGCACCTTCAACGCCATCCGCTCCCTCGCCTACTTCACCTCCGGCAATCCTGAACTGGGCAACCTTTACCTGAACAATTTCATTCGCTCCCGCCGCACCACGGTGCCACAACTCTATCAGGTTTCACGCAGCTTCAGGAACAACGGGTTGGAGCTGGAAACCTACCGTATCCTCCAGGAAGCCCACGAACGCAAACCGGAGGACGAAGCCATTCTTGTCTCCCTGATTCAGATGGAGATGAACCTCGGTTCCTTTTTCGCTCTCGATGAACACTTGCTGCGGCTCTTCAGCCTCCGCCGGCCCGATTACGCCCTCCTTGAGGATATCCACCTCCGGTTGCAGAGCGATCGCTTCCTCTTCACGGAAAACCGGGTCGCCCTGCTTGAGAGGCTCAATGAGATTCTCGCCGAGCCGGATTCCTTCGACTGGGAAATCTGGAAACGGCGTGACGCCGGGGAAGCTGATTCCGGCAACGCCTCCTGAAACCGCCTCTAATCAGGTATGCCCTCCATCAGGCTCCCACGGGCCCGGAACGGCTAGGCTGGATCGTCCTCCGCTCGCCGTCCGTTTTCCGGATCAGGGGATGGGGTGGCCCGGATTCGCACCTCAAGCACGCGTGTCTCATCCACCCCCGTGACGTCAATTGAGAGATCCGCGATTTCCAGACGCTCGCCGACTTCGGGAATCCGGCCCATCTCGCTTGTGACCAGTCCCCCGATCGTCGACACCTCTTCAGCATCCAGATGCGTGCCGAAGATGGCCTCGATCTCATGAAGCGGCGTCAACCCGGAGACGAGGGATTCCTCATTCTGCGGATCGGATTTGATCAGGACCTCCTCTTCAGCGTCGAATTCATCACGGATTTCCCCAACCAGCTGCTCAAGGATACGTTCCAGCGTGAGCACGCCCTCGGTTCCCCGGAACTCGTCAATGACAAGGGCCATATGCATCCGATGGGACAGGAGCTTGGTCAGGGCCGATTCAAGCGGCTCCTCACTGTCGATCCGAATCATGTTGCGCTTCAGGCGCCTCAGGTCAAGGGAGCGGGCATCCCCGGCCGAGCGGAAAATATCCTTGATATGCACGAGGCCGATACAGCGGTCGAGATCCCCATAGCACAGGGGAAAGCGGGTGTGGCCGGTCTCCCTCGCCATTTTGAGGTTTTCCTCGAGAGGAAGGTTCAAGTCGAGGTACTTGACCTGGTTGCGCGGCAGGAGGACGTCCGAAACAACCAGTTCCCGCATCAGAAGCGTGTTCTTCAGGATAAGCTGGGCCACCATCGACATCCGCGGCGATTCCTTCCGCAGGAGTTCAATCTGGGTCTCGAGTTCAAGGGAATCCAGGTCCGGCAGGGCCTCCTTGCGCCAGACTCTCCAGAAAAAACGCACAATCCCGTAGATGAGGATCCGCAGGGGCCGGCTCAGCCAGCCAAAAACCAGAATCACCGGAGCCCCCACCCGGAGGCATTTGTACGGATAGGCAAGGCCAAGTCCGCGCGGAAAGAGCTCACCCACCAGTTGATGAAGGGTTACAGCGATGGCAAAGGCCAAAACCATGCCCGCAAAGCGGGCAAAGGAGCCCTCCCAGGCGAGTCCCTCGAGGAGAACGACCAGAAGGGGAAAGAGGAGGAGGGCATAAAGAATCAGGCAGGCTGTCAGCCCAAGGCGGATAACCCGCACCGTGCGGTCGCCGGCAGCCAGCATCGGGCCAAGAAAACGATGGGTTCCCACCTGCTCGCGCAATTCTCGATTAAAATGACTGAAACGGACCTTGATGAGGGCAAATTCACACGAAACCAGGAGCCCGTTCAGAAAGAGGACCGCGGGAATCCCGGCAAGGACGAAGGCATGCGCTGCAAGAAATGCTATCACAAGTGAAGAGACCGCGGGAAATCCTGGTCAGACCCGTTTCAAGAGCGTGGACAGGCCCTCGAGAAATCGGTCGTTTTGAGCCTCTGTCCCGATCGAAACCCGGAGGTAATCCGGGAGGCCATAACCCGCCAGCGGTCGAACAATAATACCCATTTCCTGCAGACCCTGAGCAATCGAAGCCGCGTTCGCCAGCGAAAAAAGCACGAAATTGCCCCGGTCCCCGCACACCTTGAGACCAAGTCCGGCAAGGCCCGTCTCGAGTTGACGGCGACCCGATTCGTTCACCCTCCGGCTCCTTGCTATCCAATCCGTGTCCGCAAGGGCCGCAACCGCTGCCACCTGGGAAAGGGAACTGGTGTTGAAGGGCGGGCGGACGCGGTTCAGAAGTTCTGCCAGGGACGAATCGGAATACCCATAGCCGATGCGCAAGCCGGCAAGGCCGTAAACTTTGGAAAAGGTCCGCGTCCCGATCACGTTGACCCCCTCCTCGATAAGCGCCCTCACATCAAGCCGTTCCGTCTCATATTCCGCATAGGCCTCGTCGTAACAGAAAACAACCCATTCAGGCAGGGAGCGGGCAAAGGCCGCCACCTCTTCCACCGGCACTCCGGTCCCGGTGGGGTTGTTCGGGTTGGGCAGGAAAACAAGGCGCGTTCGCTCCGTTACGGCCTCGCGCATCCTTCCAAGGTCGTGAACCAGGCCGGGCATTGGCACGGAAACAACCGTCGCCCCGGCCAGCATGGCCGCAATCCGGTAGGAGATGAAGGCGTATTCCCCAAGGACAACCTCCGTCCCCGGTTCCGCAAAGAGATCCGCGAGACGGTAGAAAATTTCATTGGACCCGGCCGCAAGGGTTATCTGCTCCCGCTTGAATCCATGACGCTCGCAGATTGCCCCAACCAGTTCGTACCCGCTGTTGTCGGGATACAGGGCCGTCCCGGAAAGGTTGTCCCGCATCGCTTCAAGGGCGCCCGGGGGGGGTCCAAGCGGATTCTCGTTCGAGGCGAGCTTGATGATGGTGGACGGCTCGATCCCGTATTCACGGGCCAGCAGTTCAATGGGCTGTCCGGGCTGGTATACGGGCAGGGAGCTGATTTCGCTCCGGATCAGGTCGGAATAGGTCATCGCTTTCTTATTGTCGGTGTATCATCTTCCTTCCCAAGATCAACCGTCAGTGAAAGATTTAAGAGAGATTCCCTTCCAGACAAATCCCGCCGCCGTCAACATGGCCGTGGATGCCCTCATGCTTGAACACGCAGGCCGGGAAGGCGATGCCCTCTGGCGGTTCTATGGCTGGACGGAACCCGCCATCACCTTCGGATACAGTCAGAAATGGCCCTGGGTCGAAAGCCAGCTCCCCGGTTTTGGAGGGGTTTCCATCCGCCGGATCACCGGAGGGGGCATTGTCGATCACCGGCAGGACCTCACCTACGCTCTCAGTATTCCCGCAGGACATCCCTTTCATCGCCGGCAAGCCTCCGACCTCTATCAGGAACTCCATCAATCCCTGGCCCGGATGCTTGCTTCACAAGGCTTCCCTGCCGACCTCCAACCCTGTCGCCGGGGCTGCAACCAGCCGCGATCCCAGGCATCGGGAATCTGCTTCCAGTCTCCCGAGCCCTACGATGTCATCCATCCCCTTTCCGGGATCAAAATCGCCGGAGCCGCCATGAAACGCACCCGCTCAGGCCTCCTCGTCCAGGGAAGCCTCTCTCCCCGTGCGGTTCCGGGCCTTCAGGCCCATGACCTCGAGTCCGCCTTTCGCGGATTCCTCCCGGAATGGCTCCAGCTCGGTTCTTCCAGTACCCTGGACGCCTTTGCCCCTTCCCGGATCGAGACCCTCGCACGACGGTTTGCCACGCCGGAATGGAACCACCGCCGCTAGCGCCTCAGGCCCCCTCGAGGGTCACAATGGTCTCGATATGGCGCGTCTGGGGGAAAAGGTCCACTGGTTGGACATCGACGACCCGGCAGCCCGCCTCGGTCAGGAGCTTCAGGTCCCGTGCCTGCGTGTCCGGACCACAGCTGACATAAACGATGCGCGCCGGCCCATAGGCCAGCAACTGCTCCAGAAACAAGGGATCGCACCCCTTCCGCGGCGGGTCCAGCAATACCGTCGTCTTCCGTGCGTCAAAGGACAACCCCGCGAAAATGGCCTCTGCCGTGCCCAGCTCAAAGTCGATATTCGTCACCCCGTTTCCGGCGGCATTGCTCCGCGCCAGCTCAAGAGCCCGCTCGCTGACCTCGATCCCCGCTACCTGCCGGAATCCCGCATGCCCGCAGATTCCAAATACGCCCACCCCGCAATAGGCATCGACAAGATACGCGATCCTTTCCCCGCGAGCCTGCTCAAGCGCGTAATCGACCAGCTTTGGAAGCATATGCGGATTGTTCTGGAAAAATTCCCCCGCGATGAATTCAAAGCTGTACTCGCCCACCCGCTCACGCACCACCGCCTTCATGTCCGTCACCACACCTTCCGCCGAATCCCGCAACAGCAGGGTTCCCCCTTTTCGGAAACGCCCTTTTTCGCTCCTCAGACGGGCCCGTTCGGCCGGAAGCGCCGCATTGATCCCCTCACTCGCAATCGGACAATGGGCAACATCCACAACCGCCCGGCTGTACGATTTCTGGAAGCCGATCGCCGTTCCCTCGATTTCCGGGGGTCGCCGGAAATGGGGCGTGATCTTCGACCGGTATCCGTATGTTTTTCCGGGATCCCCGAGGCACCGATTCACCGCAATGTCGAGTCCGGCCATTTTCCTTAAAAGATCCCGGATCTGTTGCCGCTTCCATTCCAGCTGGGCCCCGTACCGGTAATGCTGGTACTGGCATCCCCCGCAGGTCCCGAAGAGCCCGCATTCCGGCTCCACCCGGTCCCCCGACGGCCTCAACACCTCCACCAGGTCCGCCTCCGAATACTGCTTCTTATTCCTCCAGATCCGCCCCTTTACCCGCTCCCCGGGCAAGGCATAGGGCACGAAAATAACCCGCCCCCCCAGCCGGGCCACCCCCTGGCCGAGATTTGTCAGGTCCTCGATCTCAAGCTCTATCTCCTCATGATACGCAAACGGTTCCGGGTTGAAGTTTTTCGGCGGCTGCAACATCCCTCCCACTTCATGCCATTCCCCATCCACCCGACAAGCGGCAAATTTTCTCGCCTGGGCCGGTCCTTCCCGAAACGATTGCCTCCTCCCTGCCTTTTTCCTTTCCCGCTGTCATGTTCGAGTCCATCTCCAGCGTCCATAATCCCCGCGTCAAAAACCTCGTCCGCCTCCGTGACGGTCACCACCGCCGCCGACAGAATCGCTTCCTTATCGAGGGCTTTCGCGAAATTCAGCGCGCCCTCCTCGGCCAGTGGCCTCTTGAGGCCCTCTTCTTCTGCGAGGAGCTTTTCAAGGACCCCGAAGCCTACGACCTCCTTGAGGCCATCCCTCCCTCCTGCGAGATCCTCCGCCTCAGTCCCGAGGCTTTCCGGAAGTCCGCCTTCCGCCAGGGCCCCGACGGCCTCCTCGCCACCGCACCCCAGCGCCTCACCCCCCTCGATAAGCTCCCCCTCTCCCCCATCCCCCTCCTCGTGGTCCTCGAGGCCGTCGAAAAACCCGGCAATATCGGCGCCGTCTTCCGTACCGCCAATGCCGCCGGCGCCGATGCCCTCGTCCTCGCCAACCCGGTTACCGATCCCTTCAATCCCAATGTTATCCGCGCCTCCCAGGGCGCCTTCTTCGAGCTCCCGTTCACCCAGACCACCAACAACGACCTCATCCCCTTCCTCGAATCCCGCGGGATCCAACCCGTCCCGACGTCACCTGACGGTGACTCCATTTTCTGGGAAGCCCCCCTGCGGGGGGGCACGGCTCTCCTCCTCGGAACGGAGAAGACGGGTCTGAGTGCTGACTGGCTGGAAGGGAGACGGAGCTACCGGCTCCCGATGAAGGGAGCCACGGACAGCCTGAACCTTGCGTCCACGGCGGCGATCGCCCTTTTCGAAGCGGTCCGTCAACGGGGCAACTAGGCCCGCTGCAGCCGGGCCTTGCGGGCGGCCAGCTCATTGAGCGCGGAAAGGTCCAGTTTTCCGGAGGCAAGACTCGGGATGGAGTCCACGCGGACAATGATACGGGGAATCCAGAGATTGGGGATCCCCTCCTTGAGAAGGCGTTCCCGAAGGACGGCGTGCTTGATTTCGACAGCGGCAAGGAGCACGATGGCCTCTCCCTTGATTTCGTCGGAGACACCGGTTACGGCGACGAGGGGGGATTCGGCATCAGCGAGGTGAAAGCATTCCGCGATCACCTGTTCGAGCCGACCGTGGGGGATCATTTCCCCGCCCAGTTTTGAAAAGCGGCTGATCCGCCCCTCGATGAAGAGGTACCCGTCGGAATCGATACGCGCGAGATCGCCGGTGACAAACCATCCGTCCCGGAAAACTTTCTCGGTGGCGGACCGCTCATTGAGATAGCCCCGGAAGACATTGGCGCCCTGCAGCTCGAGGATGCCGCGTTCGTTCACGGGCAGGATTTCCCCGGAGGAGGGTTTTGAAACACGGGCCTTCATTCCGTTGAGGAGGCGACCGACGGAACCGGCCCGGATCTGCTCCGGCTGTCCGGGGATGGCTGGAAGGTTGACGCTGACCACCGGGGAAGTCTCCGTCAGGCCATAGCCTTCAAGATAGCGACTGCCAAAGGTTTTTTCCCAGCGCTCGGCAAACCCCGGGGGGGTCTTTTCGGCACCCCCGACAACAAACTGCAGGGAAGCCAGCTGACGGGCCTCGGCCCGCTTGAAATAGGGCCGGAGAAAGGTCGGCGTCCCCATCATCACACTGACCTTTTCCGCCTCGATGGCCTCGGCGATTTTCCGGGTTTCAAGGGGTGAGGGAAGGGTGACACATTTGAGTCCGGTCATGAGGGGGTACCAGAGGGTGGCCGTGAACCCGAAACTGTGGAAAGTGGGCAGGCAGGCCAGCAATGTCTGGTCACGGTGCAGGAGATGGCAGTCCCGGATCTGGAGGCAATTGGCAATGACGTTCCGATGGCTGAGGGGAATTCCCTTGGGCAGGCCCGTGCTGCCGCTGGAAAAAAGAAGCCCAGCCTCCCGGTTGCCCCCGGTGAGCGGAACCTTGAAGCGCTTCAAAAGGCTCCGGGTCGGGAAAAGGCTGATCAGGGCCAGCCGCTTGAGAACCTGTTTCTTGTCAATGTGGGTACGCTCCCTGACAAGATCGATGGTGTTCTCGGGCCAGGGAAATTCGGGGACTTTTTCCCTCACTGGGGCCGCGCTTATAACCGTGCGGACCTCCCCAATCTCAAGGCAGCGCTGGTTGGCGTGTTTCCCGGAAGTGAAGTTCAGGTTGACCGGCGTCTTGTCGAGAAGCGACAGGGCGAGGTTGGTCAGGATCCCGCCGAGGCCGGCCGGAAAGACAACCCCCACCCGCTCGTCCGGAATGGTCCTCCGCCAGCGCTCCGCAATGGTCAGCGCGACGGCGAGGATCATCCCCCCGGTCAACTCCTTGCGTCCCTGGGCAAGGTCAATCACCATCTTCCGGAACGGGGAACGGGCAAGGCCTTTTACGGCCAGCGCGGCAAGGTGCTCCTCCAGCTCCGGCTGCTGGTTGAACGTCTCCAGGTTCCGATCAAGAATATAACCTTCTTCACTCACGTTTGTCTGCTCAGGGTGCATCAGGATGGGCGGAGAGGGAGGGACTTGACAACCCTTTTCGGCGTCAATCCCAGGCCGCACTAAGGCGGACGTAAAAGCGGGAATCGAGGTTTTTGCGTCCCGGCTCGACATCACTGTTGTACTGGCTGTTAAAGCCCAGGCGGAGTCTCCAGAATTCCTTTTTATCGAGGGGGAAATCAAACCCACTGTCCTGTTCAAAAATGAATTCGTCAAGGCTGGTGTCAACGGAGGGAAGAAAGGTATAGGAACCTTTGAAACGGGCCCATTCGACAAAACGCCAGGTCACATCAAATCCAATATCCATTCCTGGAAACTCATCGCTTCCACCCTTGGTGTAATTCTCGTAGCGGTAACTGAATCCGGAACGGGCTTCAATGCGCAGGCGCTCATCATTGCGGAACTGGTAGGTCAGGCCGGCCGCTGTCGTCGAGCGGGATTCAAGTCCTTCAAATTTGTCCTGTTCGAATTCCTCGCGCAGGAAGATCCCTGTCTTGTTGAGCAAAAAGTTCACATAGCGGGCGCCGACAATCAGCTCGTCCGAGGAGGTGACGCCGTTGTTGGTCCCATAGGAATAGCGGCCGTAGAGGTTCAGGCGGTCAAACTGGCGTTCCATTTCCGCCTCCACCCGGAAGGCGACGTCCAGCCTGTCGGTGTTGCCCTCCTTCCCGGTGAGGTTCACTCCAACTTCCAGTTTCCAGTCAGGTGGATTCTCTTTGGGTATGGACGGTGTCGGGACCGCCTCCTCGGTTGGGGCTATCGCCACGGGGGGGGAGACCTCCGTAAAGGCCTCTTCCTTTTCCTCCTCCTCCTCCCCGTCCAGAAGCTCCGCCGGCAGTCCGGTTTCGCGCTCCGTGCCAAGAACCACCTGTTCCACCTTTCCCGGATCCACCTTGAGGGTTCCTGCGTAATCGGTCACCAGATGAATGCCCTCGGCGTCCACCATCTCGATGAAGCCGGTCAGCACCGCACCGTCCCCGATTTCAAGCCGGTCGGGGCGGTCCTTTGAATCCTCCTCCTGTCCGGAAACAGGAAGGAATGCGATCAGAAACAGAGAGATGAAGAAAGGGAATTTCATTCGACTAAGCTAACCGTGTGGTTCCCTTGAGGTCCTTCAATTCCATAATAAAAATTCCACAGCGCCGGAAATCCTGCCTTGATGTCAGGCAGGGCATTGTCTTGAAAGTCCTCCATGAACCTATTTGACGTTGTCACCCCTGCTCCCATGGATCCGATTCTCGGTCTCTCCGAGGCCTTCCGGGAAGACCCCTCTCCCGGGAAAATCAACCTCACCGTCGGCGTCTACCAGAACGAGCAGGGTATCTCCCCTGTCCTCCCATCGGTTCGGCAGGCCGGGGAACGCCTTCTTCAGGCCGCCCCCTCCAAAACCTATCTGCCCATCAACGGTCAGGCTGCGTTTGTCCGGCATGCCCGCAACCTCCTCTTTGGAGCCGAGAATGAAATGCTCGCCACCAACCGGGTCGCCACCACCCAGACTCCCGGCGGCACCGGTGCCCTCCGCCTCGCGGGAGAATTTGTCCGCCGCATCCTCGGCAAACGCACCGTCTGGGTCAGCAACCCCACGTGGGCCAATCACAAAGGCATTTTCGCCTCCGCCGATCTCGATCTCCAGTCCTACCCCTATTTCACTCCTGAAACCCATTCCCTCAACATGGACGGCCTTGTCACCGTTCTTGAGGACATTCCCGAGAATGACGTCGTCCTCTTCCACGCCTGCTGCCACAATCCAACCGGCATCGATCCCCGGGAAGAGGACTGGGAGACGATTGCCAAGATATGCAAGGAACGCCGCCTTCTCCCGCTGGTTGATTTCGCCTACCAGGGGTTAGCCACCGGGTGGATTGACGACGCCGTCGCCATACGGGCCTTTTCGAAGTACGGAATGGAATTCCTCGTCTGTTCTTCTTTCTCGAAGAACTTCGGGCTCTATCAGGACCGCGTGGGAGCCCTTCATGTGGTGGCCAAGAATGCCGGGGAAGCGGAACGGGTCCTGAGCCAGCTGAAGGTCCTGATCCGCACCAACTACTCGAATCCGCCGGCCCATGGCAGCGCCATCGTCTCAACCATTCTGAGCGATCCGGAACTCCGCCTCCAATGGGAAGAGGAATTGAAGGGCATGCGTATCCGCCTCAAGTCAATCCGGCAGACCTTTGTCGATGAACTTGAAAATGCCGGGGTCCCGGGTGACTTCTCGTTCCTCCGTGAGCAGAAGGGAATGTTTTCGTTTTCCGGCCTCTCCAGGGAAACCCTTCTCAAGCTGCGCCGCGAACACAGTATTTATATCGTCGAAAGCGGTCGCATCAATGTCGCCGGTATCAACGGTAAAAATGTCGGGACCCTCTGTTCCGCCATCGCCGACTGCGTGCGCGAAAAGGCGTCCTGATCGCCTCAGGAGAAGAATTTCCGGATTTTCTGAAGGCCTTCAAGCAGGCGTTCCACTTCCTGCATCGAATTATAGAAGGCAAAACTGGCCCGGGCCGTTCCCGGAAGTCCGAGCCGCAGCATCAACGGCTGGGTACAATGGTGGCCCGAACGGATAGCAATGCCGTCGGCGTCGAGGAAGGAGGCAATATCGTGCGGATGGGCGGCGTCCATGACGAAGGAAACCACGGATGCCATCTCGGGAGCATGGCCGATGATCCGCAATCCCGGGATGCTCTCCATTCCTGCCCGTGCCGCCTTCAGGAGTGCATCCTCATGCCCGCTCAACCGATCCCGGTCCAGTTTCTGAAGGTAATCGATGGCCGCCGCCAGCCCGATAACCCCGGCAATGTGCGGCGTACCCGCCTCAAAACGTTCCGGAGGGGCCTTGAAAAGGGTTTTCTCGAGCGTCACCGATTCAATCATGTCCCCTCCGCCCTGGTAAGGGGGCAGGGCCTCGAGGGCCTCGCGCTTCCCGTAAAGCACCCCGATCCCCGTCGGGCCGAAGACTTTGTGCCCGCTGAAGACAAGGTAGTCGCAATCCAGTTCCTGCACATTGACCGGAAAATGGGGCGCCGTCTGACAGGCGTCGAGGAGGACCGCCACGCCTTCCCGGTGGGCCGCCGCAATCAGTTCGCGCGCCGGGGCGATGACCCCGAGGGCATTCGAGACATGCACGAAACTGGCCAGGGCCGGCTTGAGGTCAGTCAGCTTCCTTTTGAAGTCGTCCACGTCGATCTGACCGGTATCCGTAATCTCGGCAAAGGCCAGCTGGATCCCGTGCCGGTCCCGGAGCAGCTGCCAGGGGACAATGTTCGCATGGTGCTCCATTCCCGTCAGCAGGACCGTGTCCCCGGGTTTCAAGCGGCTCCAGGCGAGTCCTCCGGCAACCAAATTGATCGCCTCCGTGGCACCCCTCGTGAAGACAATCTCATCCGGGTGAGCGGCCCCGATGAAGTCCGCAATCCGGGATCGCGCGCCTTCATAAGCCTCCGTCGCACTCTGCGAAAGGGCATGCACGCCGCGGTGGATATTCGCGTTTTCAGACCGGTAATAGCGCGCCAGGCGCTCAATGACACAGTCCGGCTTTTGCGAGGTCGCCGCATTGTCAAAGTAGACCAGCGGCTTACCGTTCACCCTTTCCCCGAGGATGGGGAAATCCTTCCGGACAGCCTCCAGTTCCTCTCCCGTAAATGCCTTTGGCGTTGCCATTGATGCATAATAAGTCCGTATTGGTGATCCGCAAGTTCACACAGCCTCTTCATTCCAAGTCATCATGAAAAGCCATACTCTCTCCCTGGCAGCAATCTGCCTCCTCCCCTTCGCCCTTGGTGCGGCCTCCTACTCCGAAAGCATGCAAACCCTTGAGGTAAGCAATCCTGAATTTGTCTTCTACGCCGACGTCGAAGGTGACTTCGCCACCGCCGGAGCCTTCCTCACCGAAGCCTACATGGCCTACCTCATGACCGGACCGCAGGTTCCGCCCGTACCGGTCGATGCCACCGGTCTTTTTGACCGGCTCGGCCTCAATTCCCTGACCGCCTTAAGCGCGGTTTCCGAAGCACGGGAAGAGGGGGGCTTCCGCAACCAGATGCTCTACCAATTCTCGGAAAGTCCCAAGGGGCTCTTCCTCCTTACAGGCGAGGTCAACCGGCCCTTCTCCGTTCAAGAAACGGCCCCCGCGGACGCCGACCTCGTCGCCGAATTCACTTTCAACGGGATTGCCCTGTACCAGATCGCCCGCGATATCCTTGTCGATACCATGGGGCCCATGGGCCAGGACATGATTGAGACGCAGTTGAATCGACCGGTCGCCCCCGACGGCCCCACCTACGCCGACATCCTCAACCGCCTCTCCACACGGGCCCGGATTGTCGCCCGGCCCGACTCCTCCTCCAGCGAAAGCCAAGTCACCGGAGTTCCCCTCCTCAATGGGAGGGCCGTCGTCCGTGTGGACAACATCGCCGACCTCCTCGACTCCTTTGCTCCTCTCCTCGAACAGGCCGGGTTTATCCGCTCCGGGGAAAGCCTCTGGGAAGCCAGTTTCCCGGCGGGAGAGACGTCCCTTTCCCTTTTCCTTGAGCCGCTTCCCGGCTCCAATGACCTCCTCCTCTCCTTGAATGAGTCCTCCCGCGAATGGTATCGCTCCGGGAAGTCGGCTCCCCTCGCCGACTCCCCTGAATTCGAGGAAGCCATTGCCGGCCTTCCCGAAAGCGGCCTGTCTTTCTGGTATTCCAGTGAACGCCTTTCGAGAATCCAGCTCGAATCCCTCGAGTCCCAACTGGCCGTCGATCCGGCATTCCTGCCTGTAATCCGCGTCCTCCAGGATTTCCTCGGCCGCTTTTCCGGACCCCAGTCCGGCGTTTCCCGCCTTGAAACGGATGCTTACCACGTCCTCTCCCTGCAGCCCGCTTCCTACAAGACCAATCTTGCCCTTGCCGGAGCCCTCATACCTGTCGGGATCCTCAATGCCTTCATTCCGGAAACGGGGCCCGATGACGCGTCCACCCCGGAAGCGGACGGGGACTCCGACTCCTCACCGGCCTATTGAATCGCCAATCGTATTCTGCTGTCGGGCGATATCATGCAGCGTCACTATTCCCATCAGCTTTTGTTCGTCCTTTGAACGGACAACCGGGGCCTGCAGGACATCCTCCATCACCAGGGTTTGCGCCCCGTCACGGACTGAACTCTCCGGAAAAAGGGTCACGATCCGCTGACCACGAATCTCGCGGCTTGATTTTCTTTGCCTTTTAATCATTCTCGCCGGGGAAAACCCCGTAAAGCGCATCCCATGGAAACCTACCTCTACCTCTCCCTCATTCCGGAAGCCCTCATCTATTCCCACCTCCCTCCCGACCGGTTCGGCAAATACCTTGCCATCGGGGACAAGAAGCTCACCCGTGGCCCGGCGGTCTTCTTCTCGCTCGACCCGGACTTTGAGTCCGACGCCTTCCGCCTCGCGGAGGCCCGCACCAAGTGCGTCCCCCATCCAGACGGGTCCCCCCGCCGCTCGACCTATGTCTCGGTCTACAATGTCCTCGCCAACATCCCGGTCTCCGCCATCGGCAACCTTTACCTCACGACCAAGGACGGTGTCACCCTCGCCATTGAACCGGCTTCCTCCGGGCCGCCCGCCCGCAAAGGGTTCCACCTTTACCAGGAACTCTGTCCGGTAAACCCGCGGGTCGCCTCCCCCCTCGGCCCGCGCGAGTTTGCCCGTTTTGTCACCGATCCCGCCAATCCGGTCTTCCTCCCGCGGATCGTCTTCTGCGAGCTCCGTCTCAACGGCATGGCCACCGATCCCGAAAAGAGCTCCGCCTCAAATCTCCCCTACACCGATCTCAACCATCTCCGTGAATGCCTCACCTCTCTTCGGCACCGTCAGGACAAGATGACCAAGATCGTTCACCGCGACCTCAACCGCAACCTCCTCTACCCGGTCCTCGATTCCGGCTTCTTCGTCGGCGATCAGAAGGCCTTCACGTTCTACCCCTTCCCGGACGAGGACGATCTCGAGGGTGTCCATCACCTCTGGTGGAGCTCCGCCACTTCTGTATCCAGGTTCTAACGACCCTTCATCCTCCACAGTCCAAACCCCGGAATCACCCCTATGCAGCATTTCATCCACCTCCTGATTCCCCTCACCGGCCTCGTCGGCCTCGGCTTCGCCTTTTTCATCTTCGACCGCATCCGCCGCCTCCCCGCCGGGGACGGCCTCATCAGCGATATTGCCGACCAGATCCACACCGGGGCGATGGTCTTCATGAAACGGGAATTCAAGATCCTCGGTTTCTTCGCGCTCATCATCGCCATCCTCCTCTGGGTAAAGGATCCCTACGAGTCGGTGGCCTTTGTCCTCGGAGCCCTCGCCTCCAGCCTCGCCGGTTTTATCGGCATGTACACCGCCACCAAGGCCAACGTCCGCACCACCGTCGCCGCCCACCAGAGCGGGGCCGAGGCCGCCCTCCGCACTGCCTTTTTCGGCGGCACCATCATGGGGCTTACCGTGGCCTCGATGGGGCTTCTCGGGGTCGGAGGGCTCTTTCTCTTTTTTGGCAGGTCCGCGGCGGACATCCACATCCTGCATGGTTTTGCCATGGGGGCCTCCCTCGTGGCCATTTTCTTCCGTGTCGGGGGCGGGATCTTCACCAAGGCCGCCGATGTCGGAGCCGACCTTGTCGGGAAGGTTGAATCCGGCATTCCCGAGGACGATCCGCGCAACCCCGGCGTGATCGCGGATAATGTGGGCGACAACGTCGGCGATGTCGCCGGCATGGGCTCCGACCTCTTTGAATCCTACTGCAACGCCCAGATTGCCTCCATGGCCATTGCCGCCACCATGACCGCGGGGGCATGGGAATCCATCGCCGCCTCCCCTTCCGGTCTCATTTTCCTTCCCCTTGCCCTTGCTGCAACCGGTCTGCTCTGTTCCCTCGCCGGGATGGGGATTGTCCGCCTTACGGCCAACCGGGAACCTGCCCGCGCCCTCCGCACAGGCACCCTTTCCGCCGCCGTTCTCTTTATCCTCCTGGCCTACGTTGTCATCGCCCTCCTCGAGGTCTCCGGCGCGGTCTGGATGTGCGTCCTTGCCGGTTCCGTCGGGGGGATCCTCATCGGGCTCGCCACCGAATACTACACTGGGGGACGACCCATGCGGGAAATTGCCCGCTCCTCCCAGACCGGTGTCGCCACGGTCATCATTTCCGGGCTAGCCACCGGCCTCCAGTCTGTTGTCCTTCCTCTCGCCACGGTTGCCTCCATCCTTCTCCTCACCAGTTATCTCGCGGGTCTCTACGGCGTCGGCATCGCCGCGGTCGGGATGCTCGCGACCATCGGGATCACCATGAGCATCGATGCCTACGGGCCTGTCGCCGACAATGCCGGAGGGATTGCTGAAATGGCCGGCCTGGGCAAGCAGACCCGCGATATCACCGACTCCCTCGACGAGGTCGGCAACACCACCGCGGCCATCGGCAAGGGCTTTGCCATCGGGGCGGCCGCCCTCGCCGGGCTCGCCATCATTGCCGCCTATGTCAATGTTGTCCGTCTCCACCACGACGATTTCAAGCTTCAGCTTTCCGATCCCGCCGTCCTCACCGGCGTCTTTATCGGCGGCCTCCTGCCTTTCCTTGTCAGTTCCATCACCATGAATGCCGTCGGCCAGGCAGCCGGGGAAATGATTGCCGAGATTCGACGTCAGTTCCGCGAGATCCCGGGCCTCCTCGACGGCGATGCCCGGCCCGATTCCGCCCGCTGTGTTGATATTGCCACCGATGCCGCCCTCAAACGCATGATCGCCCCAGCCTCCATTGCCGTCTTCAGCCCTGTCCTCGTCGGCTTTGTCTTCGGGCCCGACACCCTCGGGGGAATGCTCGTCGGGGCCCTCCTCGGATGTGTCCTCCTCGCCCTCATGATGGCCAATGCCGGGGGCGCCTGGGATAATGCCAAGAAATTCGTCGAGCAGGGCAACTTCGGCGGAAAAAACTCCGAAGCCCATCACGCCTGCGTCGTCGGGGACACCGTTGGGGATCCGCTCAAGGATACTTCCGGACCGTCGATGAACATCCTCATCAATGTCATGGCCATCGTCTCCCTCGTCATCGCCCCCCTCCTCTAGCCAATGATCGTTCAATCCGGTCGATCGTTTGGGATCCCTTCCTGAATCCGGGGTGCAAGGCCCCGCCCCCCTGTATCCGCGCCGGCCAAATGTCACGGTGACCAAAACCTTACGGTTTCGGCTACGGACCCCAGAACCAAGGCCTCACCGTTGCGCAACCAAAACCTTACCGTTTCGGTTACGAAGCCTACAAGGTTTTGGTCGCTGCTCCCGCGTGTATTTCCCGTAGCCGAAACCGTAAGGTTTTGGTCGCTGTTCCCGCGTGTATTTCCCGTAGCCGAAACCGTAAG
>JAWLGH010000065.1:0-8239 GCA_041685165.1 Oceanipulchritudo sp.
TGGCGGAAGGCCGTGTCAGCCGACTCCACGACGAAGTACTTGCCCCGGATAATTGAAGGAATGGTCAGGCGACAGGGATAGCCCTTGTCGGCCATCTGATTCTTGTAGGCCCCGACCGCCATGTTGGTGATTTCCCCGATGACGTCATTGATCATCTCATGTTCGCCATCGAGGTCGGCCTCGTCCATTCCGAGCATTCGCTTGGCAATTTCGCGGGCCAGCTTTTCGGGCATGGCGATGTAGACCATTCCCGAGATCGAGCCGACAAAGCCGACGTTCCCGACCACGAGGGTGTCATCCAGCTTGCTGAGGGGGGAACTGCCACCGGTGGAATCGACAGGATGGCACTCGTCCAGATTGATGGATGCCTGAAGCATGGTCTTGAAAACATCCTTGAGGCCTTTGGCGACCATCGCTTCGACTTCGGAATCGGGGAAGGCTGATAGATTACTCATGGGTTTGGGCTGTCAATATCGGCTGCCGTACAAAACGAATCTAGCGGCATGGCTTTGCAGGATACAAGTGTTAAAAAGGGGGATGGATTATTCTTTACGAGGGTCCCGGCCCTCGTCGGCAAGGAAACGGCTGATCTGGCGCAGTTGATCGGGATCGGGGTAGTTCGGATCACGGGCAAGCCGGCGTCCATCCTCGACCCGTTCCTGGCGGACCTCGGGTAGTTCGAGAAGCTGGTCCTCGATCCGGGTAAAGGAGACGCCACTCAAACTGTCGGAGGGAGAGGACTGGGACGACACGGTCCCGGGAGTGGCAGCCGCTCCCTTCGCGGGCTTGCTGCGGGTGATTTTCTGAACGGGTCTGTTGGGATTTATTTCCATGTCTTGCGTCCCTTGATGAGCCTAACGGCAGAGAAGAAGGGATCCTTTAGCCGGGATGGGCATCGGTCTCAATCAAAAGAGATTTTTCCCGTCAGGAGTTCCCGGTGCAGGAGGGCCTTGAGGGACTCGATGAGGTCGGGGAGGATGAGCCGGAGGTCTTCCTCGGAGGCTCCCAGTTGCTCGATTACGGTCGGATCAAGGGGAGTCCAGAAGGCGTCCTCACCGAGGCCGACACCGGTCTGGATGGCCAGGTGCTTGCCTCCGTGGACCACGGCGAGAAGAAGCTCATTTCCCTCCCGCGCGCTTGCAGGGGTGGCATAATGGAGACCGACATCAATGAGGTTTTCGGGAAAGTTCCAGTTTTTCAGGAGGGCACCCGTAACTTCGGCGTGCGTGAAGCCGAGGACTTTCCTCTCGGCGGCAAACCAGTCGCATTGATGTTCCCTCTGGTAGTCCCGGATCGGATCGACGTATTCCGTGCCCATGTAGGCGAGGGCCAGCTTGCCTGCATCATGGATCATGCCGGCCGTGAAGGCCAGTTCGGGAACGATGGCTTCCGTCTTTTCAGCGAGAAAACGGGAGGCCACAGCGACCGCAAAACTGTGTCGGCAGAAGTCCCCGGGCTGCCACCCGTAGGCGGAGAGGTCGAAGGAATTCCAGCGTCCGCCGGAGACAGAAACCGTGATCCGGTAGGTCTGCTTGAATCCGAGGCGAAGGATGGCGTCGCTGAGGTTGTCAAAGGATTGCCCGGAGGAGAAGAATGCCGAATTGGCCATCTTGAGTACGGCGGCGCTGAGCCCGGGATCCCGGTGAATAATGCCCTCAAGTTCATCAATGCCCGCATCCGGCTGGTTCAAGAGCCTGACCACCTCGGGAAGGAGGGAAGGGGAACAGGGAATCTGCTGGGCAGCTTGACAGACTTCTTCGATGGTAAGCATACGTTTCTTTCACAAACCCGGAAAGCGATCCGATCTAAATCAGAGCAATTCACTGGACTCAATGTTTTTATGCCACTGCGGGAAAGGAATTCAAGAACCGTTCAGAGGGCCTGACGGTAACCGGGAAGCGTCGCGTAAAGGGTCTCCCCCACATAGCCGGCAAAGCGCTGCGGACTGAGGAGCGAACTGTAGCTGGACTGGAGGGGATATGGCTGATCGAGGTGGACTTCGGCGTATTTGCGGGCCCCTGTGAGAACCGCCTTGTTCCCCCCGTCGAATATTTCATCACAGGCCCAGAGAACCTGCTTTCCCGAGCGCTCCAGAAGCCGCGAGCGCAATCCCAGAAGCATGGGTTTGTAAGGACGGAAGGCGGTCACCTCCGTCTGCAGGATGGCATCCGCACGGTAGGCTTCCCGGACCCGCTCAAAGAGTTCCACGGGAAGGGGTTCATTGTAAGCGACGGAATAGCTTCCGGTAACTTCGTGGACAAGGGACGCGGGGACAAGGACGACGTTGAGGCGCCCCCCGGCCCGCAGCTTATTGATGAGGACCGTTTCAACCTCCGGCATGAAAGGATGGGCGAGACGGTCCGTTCCGAATGGAAGCACGGCCACCGTGCGAACCGCCGCGGGCAGTTCCGCCTCCGCGTAGATATTGTCAGGCGCGTAGGCCTCACCGCGAGGGTGATCACGGACCGCCCGTTCCAAGCGCGGGCTGGTACACCCCGAAAATAAAGCCACGCCCAGCAGGAGGATGGCGGGAACGGCAATTGAGGAAAGCTTCATCCCAGACGCGAAAGCAGGGGATGTGCCAGCCGGGCCAGGGAGGGGGTGCCGCCGCCTCGCGGTGACGGGCATGGCTCAATCAAGACAGGAAAGAATGGCACGGACATTGTCCTCAATCTCCCCGTATTCCTCAAAAACGTGGTCAAAGGCCTCGCAATGAAGGTGATTGACGGCATCCGGGTTTAATCCGCGCACACAGAGGACGCGCTGGAGCGATCCCTTCTCTTTGCGCAGGGCGGCAATCAGCTCGTCCGGCAAAGTTTTCCGGGGGTCGACGATGACAAAGAAAATATTCCGACTGTTGCCTGAATTGCGGAGCCAATGGCAGGCTGCAGGCACTTCCTCCAGGATTTCGGTGTGAATGCCGTTGCCGATGAGTTCTCGCGTGAGTTGCACGGAGTGGTTGTCAAGGGGCGTGAAAAACCCGATTTCCTGACGGTCGGGTGCGCCGGCCGCCTTGCGCGACCGCCGGGGGCGTTGCACCGGCACCGGCTCTTCGGGAGGCGCGTCCGGGGGTTCCGCGTCCAGCTCCTCGAGGGGAATGAGGAGGACCATGTCGGTGCCCTCCCCGGGCTTGCTCCGAACCCCGAAATCAAACCCGTTTTCCTGGGCAAACCGGGTCATGCTGTAAAGGCCGAGGCCCGATCCCCGGGAGGCCTGCTTGGTCGAGAAATAAGGCCCGAAAATGCGATGCAGGATGCGGGGATCAATCCCGCAACCATCATCCCGGAAAATGAGTTCGGCGGCCGTTCCCTCATCGGGGCAGCGGGAGGATATGAGGTGCTCCCGCGGATAATCCCGGAGATCGACCTCCCGGAGCAGGATATCGACCCGCCCCCGGTAACTGAGGGCGTCGCGGGCATTGGTGGCAAAATTGAGCAGGATGCGGCAAAGGGCCGAGGAATCGAGCCGGACCGGCATCTCCTCATCGGGCAGGCTGACTTCAAACTGGACGTTCCGGGGAAGGATAATGCGGATGAGGTCGCGCTGCTGCTGGACGATCTCGCCGAGGTTGTGAAGCTTGATTTCACCGACATCCTGCCGGTTGAGCGAAACAATGCGCTGGATCAGTTGCTGGGCCTGGGTGGCACTGTAACTGATGATGCGGATGTCCTCCATGCGCACCTCGGCGGTGTCCTCGTCCCGGCTCATGAGGTTGGAAAGGTTGACGATCCCGGTCAGGATGTTGTTGAAGTCATGGGAGAGGCTCCCCGTGATTTCCGCCAGGCTCTCCTTCCAGGCGGCCCGGAGAAGACGCTTTTCGGCCAGAGTCTGCCGCGTGAGGTCCAGCCAGAGACCCTCGTAACCACTTATTTCACCTGTGAGGGAACGGACCGGCAGGCGCAGATCAAGGATGTAGAAAATATCGCTCTCGTGCGGGATAAGGCGGAAACGCGTGGCGGTCGGAGCACGTGAGGAAAGGCAGGACTGAAGGTTTTTCTCGAAGGGTTTGCGGTCATCGGAATGAATCCATTCCTGCCAGCGCGTGCCCGCTTCCAGCCTGGCAAAGTACTGGTTGCCGAGAAGGGAACGGAGTTGTTCGTTGTGGTAGGTAAAGGCAAGGTCGGTGTCCTGTGTGTAAGGGACCCCCGGAAGAAGACGGAGAAACTGGCGGAAACGGGCTTCCACCTGCTGGGTACGGAAGAAGAGATTGTGCAGGGCCGCACCGCCAAGGCCGCCAATTCCCTCATCGGGCGTAAAGGCACTGATGTCGGGAGCGATGGAGGGGGCGAGGGTCAGCGACCATCCTCCGCCCATGCTGGCGGGCAGGGCAAGGGCGCTGATGTTCCATCCAAGGCCGGGTTCCTCATGCTGGTTCCATGGGAGAAAGACCGGTTCCTCGCAGAGGCTGGACCAGTCATCGGGAAGGAGCGGCGTCCATGCGGGATACTTTTCCCGGATCAGGCTCCGGAAGTCGCGGCCAAGCCATCCGCGTCCGGGCAGGGAAAACTGTTTTTCACCGGAGGGGCTGAGGGAAAGAAGGGTTCCCTCCGGATCAATGAGGCACTGGATCAGTTCGAGGGTTTGCGGGGAGCGCGCCGGCTCTTCAGGGAGCGGGTTTCCCGATAAGGGCGATACTGGAGGAACGTCGTTTTCCAAGGTCATCAAGGATTCAGCTGATCTATGAAGGACCGCATCATGTAAGCGGGGATATCGTTGATTGGCAATATCTGATCCGCGGCTCCGAGATCCGCGGCGGCCTTGGGCATGCCGTAGACCACCGAGGTGGCTTCGTCCTGGGCGATTGTTCTGGCCCCTGCGCCCTGCAATTGGAGAAGGCCTTCAGCCCCGTCCCGGCCCATCCCGGTAAGGAGGACGCCAAGACCCCAGGCACCGACAAGGGAGGCCGCACTGCGAAAAAGGACGTCCACGGCCGGGCGCTGGAACCAGACTTTACTGCCTTTCTTGAGATTCACCCGGTAATGCCCGCCTTCGCGCGAAAGGGCCATGTGGTAATCCCCCGGCGCAATGAGGACCAGGCCCGGACCGGGAATGTCGCCGTCGCGCGCCTCCCTCACTTCCATTGCGCTGTCCTGGTTGACCCGCTCGGCGAAAGCGTTGGAGATGAAGGCGGGGATGTGCTGGACGATGCAGATGCCCGGGAAATGGGCGGGCAGCTGGCTGATGACCCGACGGATTGCCTCTGTTCCTCCGGTCGAGGCCCCGAGCAGGCAAAGCTGGTGCGGATGCCATTGCCGGGGACGCGCGGACTCCGGCGGGAGGACCCGTCCGTGTCCAAGGGAAACCCCGCCGGCCGGGCTTCCGGCCCGGCCGAGCCGTGCCGCCATCGCGCCCCGGATACGGTCGCCGAGGGCTTCCCCGGTTTCACCAAGGGAAAAGGAGCCTTGGGGCTTGGCGAGGACATCGACAGCTCCAAGCCTGAGCGCCTCCATGGCCTGCATCGATCCACGCTGGGTGAGGGAACTGAGGATGATCACCGGCATCGGATGCTTCTCCATGAGGATCTTGAGGAAGGTGAGTCCGTCCATGCGCGGCATCTCGATATCGAGCGTGAGGATGTCCGGCTTCAGCTCGAGAATCAGGTCCCGGGCGTTATAGGGGTCAACGGCTGTGCCAACCACGTCGATATCCGGCTCCCGCGCAAGGGACTGCGGGATCAGCTTGCGGATAATGGCGGAGTCATCAACGACCAGAAGACGTATCTTGCGCTTGGCCATCACCTATACGGTCTTGAGGTAGATTGCCGGCCGGACCATTTTCAGGCGGTGCCTGAGGCCACCAAGGCTTTCGGAATGCCCGACGTAGAGGGTCCCGCCGGGGACAATCCGCTCAACCATCATCTCCACCAGTTCCTCGCGGGTTGATCGGTCAAAGTAAATCATCACATTGCGGCAGATTATAAGATCAAATTTGTCCGGAAAGCTCTCCGGTATCTCAAAAAGGTTCAACCGGGAAAAACGGATCTTTTTCTTGAGAAGGGGAACGACGCGGTGGGTTTCCCCGGTAGTCTGGGGCTCAAGGTAACGCCGGCGCAGTACTTCGGGCACCCGGCTGAGGGCGGCCTCGGTGTAGACCCCGGCCTGGGCCTTGGCGAGAACGATGGAGGAGATGTCTGTGGCTTCCATGGTCCAGTCGAATCCCCGTTCGACCCGGCTCTGCTCGGCAAGGATCATGGCCACGCTGTAGGGCTCTTCACCGGAGCTGCAGGCCGCGCTCCAGACGCGGAAAACGCCTTTCCGGGCCCCCCTGCCCTTGTGGAGGATTTCCCGGGTCAGGTAGTCAAAATGGGAGGACTCGCGGAAAAAGTAGGTATGATTGGTCGAAATGACGTCGATGAGGGTGGAAAGCTCGGCCCGGCCGGAAGGCTTTTTCAGAAGCTCACAGTATTCCCGGATGGACGTGTAGCCGAGGGTCCGCATCCGCTTGGCAATCCGGGAAACAACCATCTGCTTTTTCTGGGGCCCGAGGGAAATGCGCGACAGCTTGTAGACAATCTGTTGAATGAAGGCGTAATCTTCATCGGAGTCCGGTCTCTCGATCGTCGTATTCATCGGCAGCAGGTAAAAAGCAGAGGGACGGCATAAGCGTTAACAGGAGTCGTGCCCTTTTAAAGGAAATATTCTTCAGGGCCGGTCGTTTCTCACCTTTTCTCGGACCGCTTGCCGTAAAGGCGCGAAGCAACGTGCCCCCCCGGGCTTGCGGAATCCGCAGCGTTTCCGCCGTCGGACTTTGCCGGGCCCCTGCGGACATGGGAAGCAAGCAGGAGTTTCTCCAGTTCGCGGTCCAGCCGCAGTACCTGCATCAGTTTCTGCTGCAGGTGGTTAAGGTCGTCGCGGCTGGCGGCGGGGCTCTCCTCAAGGCGGCTCCCGGCCTCCTTGAGCTGCCCAAGGAGGGAATCCAGGCGGCTGATGAGCTCGCGTTTGCGCTCGAGCACAGCCTCGTCCGGATCACCGCCTTCAGTGCGGTGGTGGCGGATTTCATTCTCCAGCAGAAGACGGCATTCGGACGCCACCGCGTCGAATTCTTTGAGGAGTTCCGGAAGACTCATGAGCCGGTGGTATCGGAGGATTCCGGCCCCTTGTCAACGGCGACCTCCGAGCGCCGCTCGCGCAGGTCAAGGCGCCAGCCGACAAGGTCCTGCCGCCAACGGGCATTTTCAAGGATCGTATCAAGGTCCTCGGGATGCGCCGCATCATCGGAAAGGGCGTCCATTTCCTGGATTATATAGCTGTAACTGTCGAGGGCGCGCTCAAGGAGGCCCGCGTTCTCAGCGGCGAGGCCGATCTGGTAAATGATGGGCAGCTGCCAGGCTGGATCATCCTCGAGTCCGATCATTCCCTGGTAGACACGGATTGCGAGCCGGTAGTCCCCCTCCGCGTAGAAGCGGTTGGCTAGGCGGTTACCGGCCTGTTTACGCCAGAAATTCCAATGCTTCGAGGAGCTCTCTCCCGGCGGTCCGACCGCTTCCAGGAGACGCACCAGTTCATCGGCCGAGGCTTCCGGCCGGTCCATCCGTTGCAGGACTTCCGCCTTCAGGTAGTACATTTCAGGAAGGTATTCACTTTTCGGGAATTCCTCCGCAAACTCATTCAGGAGCTCAAGGGCCTGCTCATGCCTGTCCGACTTCAGGGAGCTGACAGCCTTGTAGTAGAGGACTGTTTCGCGGTCCGCCGGATCCAGCTCGAGAAGGTCAATCCGGTCAAACAGGAGATAGGCCCTTTCAAAGTCCTCAAAGCTGTAGTGAATACGGGCGATCTCAAACTGGGAGAGGCGGGCCAGGCCCATGTAGCGATCAAGGTTTTCCTCTCCAGTCACGACGATGGAATTGAGGACCCGGTAGAAAACGGCAACAGCTTCATCCTTGAGGCCCAGTTCCCGGTAGAGCTCGCCCAGACGGAAAAGGATTTTCGGGCGCTCCTCGATTTCGGGAAAGGTCCGGAGGCAGTTCTCAAGGGTGCTCACCGCCTTGGCAAACATCCCCATGTCTGCATAGACTTCCGTCAAAGCAAGAAGGGCGTCCTTTTTATCCTCCTTCGCAACGGGGCTTTCGAGAAATTCAACATAGGTTTTCTCTGCCAGGCGGTAATCCTTCTGCTCGTGGTAAAAGGCTGCTTTTTCAAGGGCCTCGGCACTTCCCCAGGGAGCGCGTCCCTCGGCGCCGTGGACCGGTGAGGTGGCAGCAGTCTCCGACTCCCCGGAAGGTTCCGGCGACTCCCCGGAA
>JAWLGH010000065.1:8339-14807 GCA_041685165.1 Oceanipulchritudo sp.
CGACTCCCCGGAAGGTTCCGGCGACTCCCCGGAATCCTCCCCGTTTTCACCGGGGGCGGGTTCCGCGGATGCCGTGGGCGCGGATGGAGGATCTTCGGGGGCATCGGCTCCGCGAAGGCCGATGGAAAGCCCGCCCAGTACCAGCACTGCGATGCTTTTCCAGAAAAGACTCATGGTTCCTGCCTGATTGTTGCCCGACTGCGCATGCCCTCCTGGCCGGGGGGCATGAAAATGGAGTCATAGGGGACGGGGACAATTATACTCTGCTGCTCTCCAGGGCCATCGTTGACCGGGAAATAGAGGTGCAGCCAGTCGCGCTGGAGACGCCTCCGGTCGGGGGCGGGAAACAGGCGGGGCACAAGACGGGAGGACGTCTCAACCCGCAGGGCCTCAGCTCTTTCCTCCAGCATGGATTCCCTCATTTCTTCCGCCTCAGCCGTGGCTCCTTCGGCGGATTCCGGGTCCTCCCCGTTCTTCGCCGCCGCAGGATCAACCGCTTCGCGACCGCCGCCCGACACCGTCTCTTCCTCCTCCATCGGGGCCTCACGGTCCTCCTCAAGATAAGCCAGGAACTCCTCAAGACTGGGCCTCGGTTCAATAAAGGAGGGCTTCTCGGAGAGGGCAACCCCCCCTTCGGACGGATCCTTTCTGAGAAGGTGTACAACCGGTGGCTGCGACCGGGCAAGGTAGTCCACCACAGGCGGGACGGCGGGCTGGAAAAGGGTCCTCAATATCGCACCCCGATCGGACTGGCCATAGCTGTGACTGCCGTGCGGCGATGGACTCTTGTACGCGGAAAGATTTACCACGCCGGCGGCAAGAACTGCTGCCAGCAGAAGGCTCTTTCCCCTCCCTGAAACGCCTCTGTGCCTCATGATTTCTTGACACAGCAGATTACAGACCAGCTTGAACCGGCTATCTTGGACTGACGTGCAGGACAACACACCTCTCTTCCTTAATCCCCCCCTGTCGGGAGGCAATGAAAACAAGACGGTCCTTGCCCTTTGAAGGAATTTTAGCACGAGTCCTGCTTGTCTTTGCGGAAGACACACGCCGCCGACGCGGATCCACGATTAAAGAACGATATCCTCTCGACGTTAACCCACCTATCCTTCAAGAAGGAATTGACCCGCGTATGGACCGCCTCACCACCTCCCAGATTGCCGATTTCAACAATCCCCTGGCCTTTTCCCGGCCAAGGGAGGAACGGGTCGGTCAGGCCCAGATCCAGAATACGGACAGCGGTTCCCCGATCAGGACGGATGATATCGAAGCCTCTTTCCGCCTCGTCACCGGGGCTGCCGAACGGCTTGAAACCCTTGAGGGCAACCTCAATACAATGCTCGAACTTGCCCGCTCAGCCCGTTTTGCCCGTGGGGATGAACGCAAGCTGCAGGAGACCTACGGCAAACTCCGCAGCCTTTCCGCGGGCTTTGACCAGGTTGTCGAAGCGATACGCTTTTCCGATCAGGCCCTCTTTGAAGGGGAAACCGCTTACCTCGATCTCGGGTCGGGGGCCCGCCCCATCGAACTCGATGTCGCCAAGCTCAAGACCTATGGGGAGGATTCCCTCAATCTCTCCGAAGCGGAGCCATCCGCGAGAGCTTCGGTCAGCTTCAGGACCGAGGACCGCATTGTGAATGAAACCTACGATATCGTGGGATTGGACATCGATGAGGCTTCTTATGTCCCGGGGGCAAATCCGGCTCTCGAGCTTGAAAACGGAACCTACAAAATCGGAATTTCCTACGCCGGGGCTGGTTCGTCGGTCGAGATCCGCACTCCGGAGGGCGCGGTCGTCGAGCGCAAGGAAAACGTCGATCTCTCGGGGAGCGGGCGTGAATGGGTCGACTTTGATTCGGGAGTGCGTCTCTCCTTTGAGAAGGAAAACTTCTTTTCCTTCTTTGATAAATTCGATTTCGAGACCAACGGCCCCGCCGAGCTGACGGCCACCCTCACCTATGAACGCGTGGAGGGCCACGTCCTTCGCACCGGGGAAGCCTCTCCAGAGGATTCCGTCAATATCCCCTTCTCGCCGGTACTCTCCGACGCCTCCGGATCACTGACCGTCAGCGATCCCCGCATTGCCCCGGTGGATGTCACCCGCCAGGCCCTTGAGAGCGGATTCTACACCCTCGATATCGAGTATCAGGGAGAAAATTCGATTGCCCGGCTCACAGATTCGCTTGGACGCCTGAAGGCCTTTGATTTCGCCATCGATCTCTCCGGTGAAGGATCCACACAACTCGATCTGGGGGTCGGTCTTTCCCTCTCCATCAACAAGGACCAGTTTTCAACTGAGGGCGCCTCCCTGACGGTTCCCATTGATTACCAGAGGCAGACACCTCCCATTGAGGACTTTGATTTCCGGGAATACGCCAATCGTATCGAGGAGGCCATCACGATCGTTCAGGAGCAACGCGGGATAATTGATGATGCCTCCGAACGGATCCAGGAGGTGAATCAACTGCGGAATTCCGCCAGCACCTCCGGTCTGCCCTCCGTCGGGGCGCTCAATGCCTCGGGAGCCCTCTCCATTCTCTCCGGCGAAGGCGCTAACTCGCTCTTCAGCCCGGCCTCTTCATCAGCCCGTCTGGATACCCTCTCCAACCAGCTCTTTTCCGCGACCACCGCCCTGCCGGTGCAGGCCAACCAGTCACCGCAGGAACTGGCCTCCCTCCAGAACACCGCGGCGACCAATTCCTGGCTTGGGAATTTCGCCTGACTCACCCGTGCCGCATGATCCCTACAGCAAATCAGCAGGGCAGTCGCGCGTAGCGGCAGCCCGGCGCCTTCTTGAGGTCTACGCCATCGGCACCCGGGCCGCTCTTCATCGTCAGCCCGAGGGCGTGCGCCATACCCTCGCCCTGCTCCGCAAATCCCTCGATCCCTCCCAGGCGCCCGACATCGCCCTCTCCCTTGAGGCCATCTACAACGATATCGAGGCCGCCCTCGAGGCGGAACGCTACGAGGAGGTGGCACGCCTTTTTGAAGAGCTCCGCGGTCTCTGGCTCGCCCGGATCAACTTCGAGGACCTCCAGCAATAGCTGCCTGTCTTCCCGGTGCCTGTCCCGGAAATATCTGCAGGCTTGCAGTGCGGTCTACGCCCCCACCACGGACGGGAAGGCAGGAGAACAAAAAATTTATTTTCTTAAGGTACTCATTACCAGTATCTTAAAACATATTCAATACAGGCATTCAGTATTCTGGCAATCGCGATGCTTAATAGGTTCACGCCCGATGAAGGGGAACCAACACCTTCAAGGAGGCTTTAGGCAAAACGATTAAGAATAATTCAAAACAGGCAGAACCATGTCAGATGTATCACTCAATGCCGGTATCCGTTCGAACCTGCTTTCCCTGCAGGATTCATCCAAGCTCTTCGACCGTACCACGGAACGCCTTGCCTCCGGCAGGAAGGTCAATTCCGCTGTCGATAACCCGACCAACTTCTTCGCCTCCGTCAACCTGACGGACCGTTCCGAAGGGCTCACCGCCCGCCTCGACGGCATGGGCCAGACCATCCAGCAGATCAAGGCGGCCGATACCGGGATCACCACCATGCGCGGATTCATCTCCTCCATGAAGGGTATCGTCAACAATGCCCTCGGGAATACCGATTCCGATGCCCGGGAAGCCCTTGGACGGCAGTTCAATGAGCTCATCGTCCAGCTCAACACAACGGCCAAGGACTCGGGCTATCAGGGCGTTAATCTTCTCCGCAACAAGGAGACCTCCACCGTCCAGTTCAACGAGACCTTCGACGAGTCCGTTCTCGACGTGAAGGGCTTCAACGTCGGCGGGCCCGGTGCGGAAAATATCGGCACCGTCGACAGCACGGGCAATCTTGAATCTGCCGGTGGCTTTTCCGGCGGAATCACCATTGTGAATCAAGCTGGCGATACGGAAACCACCTCCTCGGTAGCCATTGCCATTTCAATACAGGACTCTACCGATATATTCGGAATCCAGAGCGCCCAGATCGGGAGCAACGGTGTCGATGGTGCGGTCAGCTGGTCTGGGACCGACTTCAAGGAACAGCTCGCGGCCGTCACCAACCAGATCGAGAATTTCGACGAGGCCCTGAATACCCAGGCCTCCAACCTCGCCCAGAACCTAGCCACCATTACCATCAGGGAGGAGTTCACGAACCAGCTCGTCAATAGCCTCAATGAGGGTTCCGATAAGCTGGTCCTGGCAGACCTGAATGAGGAAGGCGCCAACCTCCTCGCCCTCCAGACATCCAACCAGCTGGCCACGCAATCCCTCTCACTGGCTTCGCAGCAGTCGCAGCAGGTCCTCCAGCTCCTCGGATAGGCGTCCCGTTTTCCTTAGGTTTCGTTTTCTCCTTCAGCCGAAAAAGGCGGCACCGCGCAAACCGGTGCCGCCTTTTTCATTTTTGGATAAGGGGTGCGCTTCTCAGGTATTCACCGTATTTTACCACCCATAAAGCAAATTTTTTAAAGGGCTAAAAGGGCCTGCCGTTAGAAGAGGTATCGAGGCAAGAATGCCGAGATTGAAATCAAAAAACATAAAAAACCAGAAAGGTTCATAAAATGTCAGACATATCACTAAACGCTGGAATCCGTTCCAATCTTCTGCAACTGCAAAGCTCGTCCAATCTGTTCGACCGGACAACCGACCGCCTTGCCTCCGGCAAGAAGGTAAACTCCGCCATTGACAACCCGACCAACTTCTTCGCCTCCGTCAACCTGAATGACCGCGCCGAAGGCTTATCGGCCCGTCTCGACGGAATGGGCCAGGCCATTCAGCGCATCCAGTCAGCCGATAACGGGATCTCCACAATCCGAGGCTTTGTCTCCGCCATGAAGGGTGTCGTCAACAACGCTCTCGGGAATACCGATTCCGACGCCCGTCAGGATCTGGGCAAGCAGTTCAATGAACTGATAAACCAGATCAACACCACCGCCGCCGATTCCGGATATGCCGGGGTCAACCTGATCCAGGATAAAGGGGACGATGGTGAATCAGAAACGGTCCAGTTCAACGAGACCTTCGATGATTCCACGCTTGTTGTTCAGGGCTTCAATGTTGAATCCGGTGAATTCGATGACGATCTCAAGACCGTAGGGGCTGCTGATGATTCAGGCTTCACCACGCTCGTCATGGAAGGGGCAACAGGTGGAAGCACCAATGCCGCGGTCGTCCTCAGCACCCAGGCTGATGGGGAAGCGGTGGGCATCCAGGGATTTGCCAGTGGTGACGGAGCCCAATCGACTTCAACAACAGGCAATTTCGACTGGGCTAATGCGGATTACCAAGACGGACTGGCCAATGTTGTCCAGCAGTTGGAAAGCTTCGATGAAGAATTAAAGTCACAGGCGAGCAGCCTTGCCACCAACCTCTCCGTTATCACCACCCGCGAGGAGTTCACCAACGAACTGACGAACACCCTCACGGAAGGTGCCGACAAGCTGACCCTTGCCGACCTGAACGAGGAAGGGGCCAATCTCCTGGCGCTGCAGACGTCCAATCAGTTGGCGACCCAGTCGCTGTCACTGGCCTCGCAGCAGTCCCAGGGTGTCCTCCAGCTCCTCGGGTAAGCCGATTCCAGTCTCGGAATTGTCACAATCAATTCCCTCTTTACCACAAGGCGGGGTCTCCGGACCCCGCCTTTTTCTTTCTCATAGCCGATCACCCGGGGACTTCTTGCTCGAAACCTGTCTTCGAAGGGGTCACGGTCTGGCAGGAAGGAATGAAGCAAGACGATCCGATTGAGCAGGCCAACGCCGCCCTCGCGCTGGCTGACCGGGGCCGGGTGCAGGAGGCGGTATCCCTTTTTGAAGACCTGCTGCGAGCACACCCGGAAATGGCCGGGGCGCGCTCCAACCTCGGGGCATTGTATACCCAGTCCGGGGAAAGCTCCCGCGCCATCGAACATCTGCAGCAGTGTCTCCAGGATCTCCCGGAATTTCCCGAGGCCTGGAACAACCTCGGCAACGCCTTCATGCAGGCCTGCCGGATGGAGGAGGCCTACCGGGCATTTTCCAAGGCTATCCGCTTGCGCCATGCCTATTTTGCCGCCCACTCCAACCGCTTCCTCCTCCTCCGCTACCGGGAAGCGAAGGGCCCCGTCCTGGAGCAGGCTCTCCGGGAATGGCAATCCGCCCTCAATCAGCATCCTGTATCGCAAGATCCCTACCCCTCCAACGCGCCAACTGGATACAAAAAAATCCGGCTGGGATTGCTCTCGCCGGATTTTCGTAATCACTCGATCGCCTTTTTTCTCGAACCTTTACTGGCCCGGATCGATCGGGATCGAATTGTTGTCTCTCTTTATTCAGATGTCCGCCAACCGGACTCCATCACGAGCCGCCTCGCTCCCCTCGCGGATTACTGGGCGGACGTGCGCGATCTTACAGATCGTCAATTGCTCGAGAAGCTCCGCGGGGATGCCCTTCATGTTCTCATCGATTTGACGGGACATTTTGAAAGAAATCGCCTTCC
>JAWLGH010000018.1:0-25757 GCA_041685165.1 Oceanipulchritudo sp.
ACGACAGGCGGCTTGAATTTCGACGCCAAGCGCCGGCGCGAGTCACATCATCCCGACGACCTCTTTCATGCCCACATCGGGGGAATGGACGCCTTCGCCAGGGGCCTGAAGATCGCCGCGGCCATCCGCGCCGACGGACGGTTGGCGCAATTTGTCCATGACCGCTACAGCAGCTTTGACGCCGAGGCCGGACAGAAGGTCGAGCGCGGGGAAATGACCCTCGAGGAGCTGGAACGGATCGCCCTTGAAAGCGGCGAGCCGGAACTGCCGTCGGGGCGCCAGGAAATGCTCGAAAACCTCATCAACACCTTTCTTTAGGAGATTCATCAATGGCCCATATCCTCGGCATAGACGCATCAACCCAGGGCATAGCCGCGCTGGTTTTCGATACAGTGGAAATGGGGATTGTGGCGGAGGCCTCGATCAACTTTGGTGAGGACCTTCCCGGCTACGGCGCTCCCCAGGGCTTCATTCCCGGGGGAACGGAGGGAATCGTCCACGCTGATCCGTTGATGTGGCTCGATGGCCTTGAGCTCTGCCTTGACCGACTCAAGGCTGGAGGTGCGGACCTCGGGCGTATCGAGGCGCTGAGCGGAGCGGGGCAGCAGCACGGAACCGTTTACCTGAAGGCGGAGGGACAGGCAGTTCTGAACGATCTCAATCCCGCGCGCGGCCTTGCGGACCAATTCCGGGGCGGCTTTTCGCGTCGGACCTCACCCATCTGGATGGACACCTCGACGAGCCGGCAGTGCCGGGAAATTGAAGCGACCCTTGGTGGTCCACTGAGCGTCTGCGAGCGCAGCGGCTCCATCGCGATTGAGCGCTTCAGCGGTCCGCAGATCCGCCGGTTTGCGGTCGAGGAACCGGAGGCCTACGCCCTCACGGAGCGCATTCATCTGGTCAGTTCCTTTCTCGCCAGCGTCCTTGCCGGCAGGGAGGCCCCCATCGACCACGGGGATGGAGCGGGCATGAACCTGCTCAACCTTGAGACCCTTGACTGGGATCCGGACCTTCTCGGGGCAACCGCACCCGGGTTGGAGGAGCGGTTGCCGCCGGCGCGACCCTCGGAAACCCCTGTCGGCGCGGTGGCGGAGTATTTCGTGGAGCGGTACGGGTTTGCCCGCGGGGCCAAGGTAGTGGCCTTCACCGGGGACAACCCGAGCAGCCTTGTCGGCATGGGGGCGGGGACGCCGGGTAGGGTCGTCATCAGCCTCGGGACCTCGGACACGCTCTTTGCCGCCATTGAGGAGCCGCGGACGGACCCGGCCGGATACGGGCATGTCTTTGGAAATCCGCTCGGCGGGTTCATGACCCTGCAGTGTTTCCTGAACGGCTCCCTCGCGCGGGAAAAGGTCCGCGACGGACTGGGGATGGACTGGGCAACCTTCAGCAAGGCCCTTGAGGCAACCCCGCCGGGCAACGCGGGCAAGCGGATGCTGCCGTTCTTCGGGCCTGAGATCAGCCCGCGTGTGGATGCCGGGGAGCCTCTCCTGGGAGGCGGTCTCGGCTCCGACTGGACGAGGGATCCTGCGGCGGTCCGGGCCTGCGTGGAGGGCCAGTTCCTGAATATGCGGCTGCGTTCGGAGTGGATGCGCCTGCAACCGCCGGTGCTCTACCTGACCGGCGGGGCCGCGGCCAATGATGCCATCAGCCGGATTGCCGCCGATGTTTTCCAGGTGGAGGTCCGACGTCTCGATGTCTCGAGTTCCGTCGCCCTCGGAGGCGCCCTGCGGGCAGGGCTCGCCTGCGAAGCGATCAAGGGCCCGGACCTTGAAGCCTACTTCGAAAAGGCCCTTTCAAGGAGAAAACTGGTCCCGGATCCCGGGACAGCGGACCTCTACGCGGAGGCCCTCAAGGAAGTGCGGGAACTGCAGGAAGCGGCTGGCATTATCAAAAAACCGCTTTGACCCGGGTTTTTCCCGGGTGAGTGGGACCGCTTTGTCCGCTGGCGGCGGCGGGGGATTTCCGGTGAATGGCGCAATACGGGATTGTTTAAAATCTCGGAATCTGGTTGTATTCACATACCATGACGAAACTCACTTACCCTCTTGTGCTGGCCCTTTTTTCATTCATCCCCCTCAACCTGATGTCCACATCCTCGAACCAAAAAGAATTCCCCGATCCCTCTGTATTCGTAATTGGAGACAGCATCTCGATCGGGTACCACGAAACCCTGCACGACCTCTCCGAAGGCCATTACGCCTACAGCCGCAAAGGCGGACTTGAGGAGGCCGGTCGCGACCTTGACGACCCCCGCGGCGCCAACGGTGGCGATTCGGCCCGCGTGCTTGCCTACCTGCGGGAAGAGCTGGAGGGGGAGGATCTCGCGGCGGAAGTCATCCTTGTCAACGCCGGCCTGCATGACATACGAAAAAATCCAGAGAGCGGCGAACGGCAGGTACCGCTTCCCGCGTACCGGGAAAACCTTGAGGCGATTGAGCGCATTGTCCGGGAGGCGGGACGGAAACTGGTCTGGATCACGACCACACCCGTGGATGAAAAGCGGCACCAGCGGCATTCAAACTCCTTCCACCGCTATGAAGCGGATCATGCCGCCTACGCTGCCGCGGCCCGGGAGATCATGGCCAGTCGGGGAGTCCCGATGATCAACCTGCATGCCTTCACGGTCAAGCTCTGGCAGGATGGGGGAGATCCCTTCCGGGACCATGTCCACTTTCATCCGGACGTGAGTGCGCAACAGGGCCGCTTCATCCACGAGTGGCTCCTGGAGTATCTCGGGGTCCGTGCTTCCAAGCCCTCAGCGCTCTCCCTTGATGAACCGGTACGGGGATGGAACATCCTCTCGAACAGCCTTGCGGACGGTCTGCGGGTGATCGACCGGGCGGGAGCGTATGGAATCAACCACCTGCAGTTGTCTCACGAGATTGTGCACGACTTGCGACACGTCCGCAATGAGGACCGCCTTCTCGTGGCGGAGACCCTGACCCGTGCGGCCCATGCCGCGGGAATCCAGGAAGTGGTCCTCTGGGACCGGGTGTTTTACCCGCTTAGTCATTATCCGGACGAATTCCGGACGGGGCCCGGAAAAACCCTTGACCTCGACAATCCCGCCTTCTGGGAATGGTTCAAGGCCGACTACCGGCGCCTTCTTGATGAAGCCCCGGACATTCAGGGGCTGATCCTCACCTTTATCGAGACGGCGACCCGGGTGGAGAGGCAATACTCGAAAAAGCTCAAGACCGACGAGGAGAAGCTGGCTGCGGCCGTCAATGCGGTGGCGGATGTCGTCATCGGCGAGCGCGGGATGAACCTCTATGCCCGGACCTTCTCCTATGATTTTGCCGAGTACGAAAACATCACCGGGGCCATCAACCTCTTTGAGCGACCGGACATCCGTCTCATGATGAAGGAGGCTCCGCATGATTTCCTTCTCACGCACCCGAACAATTTCTTTCCCGGCAGGCTGGCCCGTCCGAGCATTGTCGAATTTGATGCTGCAGGCGAATTCAACGGCCAGGGACTGATCGCGAACACCTGGCCGGAATACGTCCTCAGGCGTTGGAGTGACTTCATTGAACGCGACCATGTCATCGGTTACGTGGCCCGCACGGACCGGTATGGGAAAACGCGCATGATTGACCGTCCTTCGGAAATCAACCTTCTCGCCCTTAAGCGCTACGCGGAAGACCGGTCAATCGATGCGGAACAGATCTACCGGGAATTCATCGAGGAGCACTACGGACGGGAGGCCTATCCGCATCTTCGATCGGCCTTCGGAAAGGCCTACGGGATCGTCAATGCCACCCTTTACACCCTCGGAACCAACGTTGCCAACCATTCCCGATTCAACTTCGATCCCTATGTGTCCAGTTACGCCCGGCATGTATCGGGAAAATGGATCGATCCGCCCGTGGTCCGGCCTGGCTACGGTGTTGATGAAGAGCTCCATTACTGGAAAGACATTATCAATCACATCGGACCGGCCTGGATGAAGGCGGGCGGGACCCAGCTTCATGAGGTTCCGAATGTCGTCGAGGCCGGCTGGCTGACCCCTGATGAGCGGATGGACGAGACCTGGTTGCGGAAAATCCTGACCCAGAAGGATCACGGCATCCGTCTCGCCGAGGAGGCCGCGGCCGCGGTGGAAGCTGCGAAACCCTTTCTCGCGGAAACCGACTACCGGCAGCTCTTCCATCATTTCCAGCACACCCTTTTGACGGCCCGGCTTTACCGGGCCGGGGCGGCCGCCTACTGGGGTTTCCGGGTCTGGGCGCGGGGAGATGCCTTCCGGTCGGACTTTGTTGTCCGGGAAACGGCCTCGGGCCTTCTTGAGATGCGCGAAGTGGCTGATGCGATTCGCGATTACCCTGTGAAACCGCCTTCCGGTGGCCAGTGGAACTGGGTGGATGATATCCAGATGGTGGACCGTTACTGGGAATGGATTGTCGAGGAGGGCTGGCCGGAATCCTTTCGCAAGGGACTTCCCACCGGCATGGGTGGTGAGCGTTTCACAGACCTGCCCGAGCGCTGATCGGGGACTCCATTCGGAGCGAACCGCCATTCAATTTTGTCATCAGGAGACTTCGGCGGCGCGGAGGGCGGCGGCGGTGCGGTTCTCGACCCCGAGTTTCTGGTAGATGCGCTGGGCATGCTTTTTGACCGTGTTGAGGGCGCTGTCGAGGATGGAGGCAATCTCCGGGCTGGTCTTGCCCTGGGCCATCCAGTAGAGGACCTCCGCTTCCTTCGGGGTCAGGCCGAGGGACTGCAGTTGTCTGCTGGAGGGAACGTTCAGGTGTTCCTCAAGCTTGAGCACTGCTCCCCGGCCGGAGGAGCTGGAAAAACGCTTCACGTGCAGGGAACCCTTGGGAAAGGTGAACTGATGGGTTTCAGCGGCGTCCTTTTCGAGCCATTCCTGAAGGGGTGGAGGCAATCCGACCAGTGGACCGTCGGGGAAAAAGCGGGCGATGAGGTCCCAGGCCCGTTTGGTGGCAAACTGGAGGGAGCTGTCCTCACTGATCAGGATGACGGCCTGGTCGAGGGATTGTTCCAGTTGGCGTTCGGCCTCGCGGCGCCGCCGGACCTCCCGGAGCAGTTCATGATTCCGCTGCTGCAGGCGCAGCCGCAGGCGCCGGATCTGCAGATGGGTCTCAACGCGCGCCAGGACCTCTTCGGCGGGGACCGGTTTGCAGACATAATCGACGGCCCCGGCCTTGAAGCCGTTCACCATGTCCCGGGTGTCGTTCAAGCCGGTCATCATGATAACCGGAATCTCCGTCGATTCCGGGGTGTCTTTTAACTGCCGGCAAATGGTGAACCCGTCGGCACCGGGGAGGCGGACATCGAGGAGGATGAGATCAGGCTTCATCAGGGCCAGCCTTTCCAGGGCGATTTCGCCGCTTTCGACGACCAGGACCTCGTAGCCGGCTCCGGAGAGGACCTCGAAGACGAGGGCAAGGTTCTCCGGCACATCATCGACGACGAGGATCGTGCCCCTGGGCTTCATTCGACTCCCTCCCGGCTGGGCATTGTTTCGAGGAGGTTGCTGATTTCCCCGAGGCGGAACTTGGCTACCAGATCAATGAGGGGATTGACGACCGCGGCGCTGGCGGGTTCACGGGAACGGATTTCCGTGAGGGCCGCTTTCAGACCGGCGGGTTCCCGGCGATAGGCGAGGGCACGGAGGTGCTCGAGGTCTTCCGGTGCGAAGCGATAAAATTCGGAGGGTGTGCCAGCCCGGGTCTCTGCCGTATAGTCCCAGTCGAGTTGCAACAGTTGCCCTAGCTTGCCGAAGAGGTCCTCCGGGGTGAAGGGCTTTGGCAGCCAGTCATTGCACCCCATTTCGAGGGCCTCCTTGCGGGTGAAGCCGATAAGGCTGGCGGAATAGGAAATGACGGGAAGGTCCTTCCCACCGGGCAGCTCCCGGAGGCGGCGGAGGACCTCCTTCCCATCCATGGGAGCCATCCGGACATCGAGGAGAACGGCGTCAATATCCCCCTCTGTGGTCCGGGCGAGGGCCTCCTCCCCACTGGCGGCGGCCTCCACGGTGAATCCGAGCGGGGAGAGTAATTCCACCACCACATCGCGATTGGCGGCCACGTCATCGACGACGAGGACCGTCCTCCGTGGCCCGGAGTAGCCCGTCAGGCGACGGGTTTCTCCCGCCGGAGGGGATTCCTTCTCGAGCACCGGCTTCAAGGGCAGGCTGAGGCGGAACCGGCTCCCCTTGCCGGGAGTGCTTGAACATTCCAGACGTCCCTCCATGACCCCGGCGAGGCGGCGTGAAATGGCGAGGCCGAGGCCGGTTCCGGCCTCCTTTCCGGGCTGGTCCCCGGTCTGGTAAAAGGCATCGAAAACAGCCTCAACCTCCTCCCCGGGAATACCCATTCCTGTATCCTCCACATCGATACAAATCATCTGTCCATCCCGGACGGCTTCCACCCGGACACCGCCGTCATCGGTGAATTTGAGGGCATTCCCGATGAGATTGCTGAGGATCTGCTCGACCTTGCGGATATCGAGGAGGACCGTTTCGGGAAGGGAGGGATCGACGCTGCAGGCGAGGGTGAGGCCTTTCTGGGCAGCCTTTGCCCCGAAGCTGTCGACGAGAGGCTGGAGAGAACGCCCAAGGAACGTTGGCTGTTCCTGTACCTCGAGCCGGCCGGCCTCGATCTTGGAGAGGTCGAGGACCTCGTTGATCAAGTGCACGAGGAGGTTGCAACTTGTGTTGAGAATACCCACCCGCTGACGGTTGCGCTCATTGAGGTCCGGATCCCGGTCGAGGATCTGTGCGTATCCCATGATGGCATTCAAGGGAGTGCGCAGCTCATGGCTCATGTTGGCAAGGAAGCGGCTCTTTTGCCGGTTGGCGTACTCGGCGGCATCACGGGCCTTACGGAGTTCCTTTTCACTCTCGGCCAGCGCGGCGGTACGCTCATCGACTTTCGCTTCAAGACGCCGGTTTTCCCGCCGGAGGGCGGCCAACCGGAGGCGGGCTCCTCCCCAGAAAAGGAGGCCGGCAAGGCCTGCATAGGCCCCGTAGGCAACGGGGGAGAGGTACCATGGCGGAAAGACCGAGAAGGTGGCGAGGCTGGACAGGGCCGACAAGCCGGACGCTGTCCGGGCCTCGATCCGGAAGCCATAGGTGCCTCCCGGAAGGTTGTTGAAGGAGCGCTCGGTGTTCTCATTCCATTCGCTCCAATCACTTTCGTAGCCCTCAAGACGCGTCCGGTAGGTGACCTTGACGCCGGGAGTGTGGATCGGCGCGGCAAAGGCGAAGGTGAGGTTTCCGCGACTGTGCGGGAGGGAGAATTCGCCCACGGGGCCGGATCCGGAGTAGGCCTCAGTGCCGTCCGGAAGCGTTATCCGGCGAATGTGGACATTGAGCTCCGGGGACTTGACCTCTGAAAGCCGGTCGGCCACTTCCCATCGCAGGAGGCCGGACCAGCCGCCGACCCAGAGGACGTTTGTCCCGCCCTCTTCCACGTAGAGGAAGATCACCCCGCCAATATCCTTGAAGACATCGGGGGAAATCCAGTGCCACTGGCCCTCCTGCGAACGACCCCCGAAGTAGAGGCTGAAATCGTCCTCGGCTCCTTCGAGCGGATAGACCGAACCCCACGCACCGAGGATGTCACTCGTGACCATGACATCCCAGGCCCAGCCGTCCGGGGGCGGGAGGCTTTCGGTATCCTCAAGGGGGACAAAGTGTCCGCTTGATGCATCGAAGGCTTGCGGGCCGGCTGGAGGCAAGGCCGTGACCCGGCCCTTCTCAAAGCGGACCAGGACATGCTCCAGCGAGGTCAGTCCGGAATCGAGGCCAAATCGCTCGATCTCGGCATTGGCAATCCAATCGCTTCCGGTTCCGCTGCTCCGGATCCGGATGACGCCGGAATAGACGGTCCCGAGCCAGATGGCGCCCTCGGCATCCTCGGCAATGGAAAGGACATGATCCTCCAGCCCGGGAATAGGGCCGGCCTCTTTCCAGTGATCCCCGTCGCGGTAGACGAGACCGAGGCCGATGCGTCCGCCGACGAGGAGATGATCGTCGACTCCTTCCATGACATGGAGGGCGCGGAGGAGACCGAAGCTGTCCCAGACGACCTCGCTGTCTGCCCCGTCGTAGCGGATGACCTGACCCTTGTTTGTGGCAAAGAGGTCGTCTCCATGGGACACCATCGCATGAGCTTCGCTCCCGGTTCGCGGGACCTGTTCCCATTGCGGCAGCTCCGGTGGAGTGACTGCGCGCAGACGGTACACACCATCGGCTGAGCTCAGATAGATGCTTCCTTTGTGGCGGAGGATCCCGGTCACGCCGACATTCGGCAACCCGATGGAGCGGTCATACCGGGTGATGACGCCATCGACCTCCACCCGGGCGATGCCGCTGCCCATGGAGACCCAGAGGCCTCCTTCGCGGTCCTCGCTTACATGGGTCACGGTGTTGTTGGGCAGGCCGCTGTCTTCATTGACGAGACGCTGGAAAGCGCCCTCGCGGTCAATTACGGCCAGTCCGCCCTGGAATGTTCCGAGGGCAAGGCGTCCATCCCTCAACCGGATACCTTTGTTCAGGACGGATTCGGCGAGGTAGGGCAGGGCCTCTTCGGCGAACGGTTCCAGTACCGTTCCATCAAAAAGCCAAAGACCCTCCTGCATGGTGCCGACGAGGAGCTTGCCGTCCTCCCAATCCGTGATCATCCGGGGCCCGGGCTTAAGGAAAAGCGGTTCCTCGCTCATGAGCCTCAGGGTATCCCCATCGAGACGGTACAAGCCCTCATCGAGATTCTGGATAAAAAGGGAGGAGCCGCTCCAGAAGCCATAGATCATCTTTTCGGTCTCGAAATGCCAGACCCGGCTGCCCTCCGGAGTCCACCGGAACATCCTCCGGCGGGTGAAGAAATAAAGTCCGTCCGGGGTGGCGGCCATGTCCCAGATTTCCCCGAGGTCCTGACGCTCCTCTCCGGGAAGATCCTCGGCGAGGGAGCGGACGGCCCACCCGCCTTTGGCGTCGGGCTCGATGAGGGCGATCGTATTGACCCCGCAGACGGCAAAGCGGTTCTCGCCGGCGAGGGCAACGATGCCGTAGAGGAAGCCGGCCCCCGGAATGGTAATCTTCCCCCAGCGCTCGCCATCCCAGGTGAGGACAGCCCCGTAATTGGTGAAATAGAGCACGCCGTCCTCACCCTGGACGGATTGGAAGACCTGGTTGTGCCCGTTATAGACGTGGGGAGGGTAATAGGCTATTCGCGAGAGACCGCTCTCCGAGGGCTCTGCAGCCAAGGTTGGGAACCCCAGCAGGCAGGTTCCCAGAAAAACAAGTGAAAGCAGATCGAGGAGGCAGGGCGGGCAACAGGGGCGACGTTCCTTCATGATTCATTCATGTTAGCAGGGATCCGATGCCTCAGCCATCCTTCGAAGGGAGTAGCCGGGCGTACTCCCAAAGAGGTATGGTGGTTTTTCCTGAATATGGATAAGATGCGTTCATGAAACGCATAAGGAATTATCGGTCCAGTTCTCACTTGTCACGTCTGATTCTTCCCTTCAACGCTTCAAGAGCGACTTGGCTTGGCCGACTCAACCCGGATGACCCCCGCCAAGGCGAACCTCTCGGCCATTGTCGAGAGCCAGTCGGACGGGTGCCCAGGAGAGGCCTTCGTTCAGACCTTTCACCGACTCGCGCCGTCAGCCTGCTGCTTTTGGCGTTTGCTCCGGCTCTCTCGGCGCAACCCGCCGATTCTCCGGTGTATGAAGTGGGCCAGGTCCCCGACCAGAGGGTCTGGTACAATCCGGACAGCGCGGGCCTGGTTTTCGGGGTCAGCGCCCCGGGACTGGGGGAAAATCCGACCATTTCGGCCACCTGGGATGTCAATCGCCGCCCCGACGGGATCCTTGAATTTGACGAGGAACGGGATCGCCTGACCTTCGTTCCGGCCCCGACGGATACGGATCCGATCGAAGTCAACTTCCTTGCTGTCGGCAGTGGACCTTCTGTATTCCAGTCGGTCATTCTCGAGCCCATGCAGCCCCTTCCTCCGGAGGCGCAGGCCTTCGGCATCGATCCGGTCCCCTCCAGCCTGCCGGATCCCGAGAGCCGGGACTTCATCGAGGTGCAGGATGTCTTCAACGGGGATTCCATCGACTTCAACGAGGCCTCGGAGGTCGAGACCCGAAACGTCCAGATCATCGGGAAGCGGATTGTCTGGGAAGCCGGGCACCCGAATTCCCTGTATGAGAATTTTCATGATCAGCCAAACATCCGCGACCTCGTCATGGAGGCGGAAACGGTGGTCATCCGCGCACCGCTGCACTTCCCCCAGACGAACGTGACAATCCACGCGGCCAACCTCGTCTTCGAGGATCCGGAGGACGGTGAGGCGGCCTCCATAACCACAACCCCGCTGATCCCGGAAGGCGGAGTGCGCCCACCTTTCGGAACGGCTGCCAAAGATGGCCACAACGCCGGCAACCTGCAAGTTTTCGCGCGGGAAATCCGGCAGCCCGGGGGATCCGGGATCCGGTTCATTACCAGGGGAGGCGAAGGGCAGGACGCCAGCCCGGGTAAAGACGGTGTCGACCGGGCGACGCGTCCCGCCATCCCGAGGCAGATCCGCGACCCGGTGACGGGGACCGTCTACAACCTTGGGAACGACTACGTTCTCTTCGCATGGGTGGAGCGCCCGAGTGTCCTCGCCGACATTTACCGGCCGGACAAAGCCAACTACGAGGGATCCGTCAGTTGGGGCACCTCCCTCCTGGCTCCGGACGGAACCTCCCGGGGAGGCAACGCGACGCCGGGAAGCAAACCAGGCGATGGCGGCGACGGGGGCAATATGGCGACGAACCTGGACCTTTCCGGGCTCCTCGACCAGGGCGGTGGTGGTGCCGGTGCACGGGCCCCGACGGCGACTGGGGGCCGTGGCGCAACGGCCGAGCCGAGCGGGGGAGGAAGCCCAAGGACGGTGGCCTACCGGGTGAAAATCACAACCAACGCTTTCGGGGAGGTTACCGGCTCATCCACAGCCACCTTCAGATCCAGCTTCGGATCGAACGCCACGGGACCGACAGCGGACAAACCGGTCGGCGATCCGGGCAGCCTTTCCAGCCCCGATCCGGACAGTGTCGCATGGCTTTCCCCGAACGCCCTGCGCTTTTCCCTGACCTACCTCAATGAGGCCTACCTGGAGGGTCACATTGAGGTGGTTTCCGAACAACTTGAGGAACTCCTCGCTCTCTTCGCCGAGGCGGAATCCTCCCCCGCATGGGCGGACCTTGATGGGGACAGGCTCGCTGACCTGACCCAGATCGAGGACGACCTCCTGACCCTGCGCCACCGCATCGGCAACAACCTCGATTTCTTTGGCAACCCTGCCGGCTGGGTGCCGATGCTCTCCTTTGAGGTCAATAAACTGTCCTTTGACCGGGAAATCGACCGGGCCATGCGGGTCATGTACCTGAATTACTGGCTTGGCAATATTGCCCGGGGGATCGAGCAACGCCGGGACGCCATGGAGGAGATGCGGGTCGAGCTGCTGGCCCAGGTCGAGGCTGACCGCGAAGCGTATGAGGACGCGGTCCTCGAAATTCCCCTTGTGGAGAACGATGCGGAAAACCTGCAGGTCGATATCGACGAGACCCTCCGGCGGATCCAGGTCATTGAGGATGAGCTGCTCCCTGTGGCCAAGAGTATCGTGGTCCTCAAGAAGACGGCCCGGACCCTCGGCAAAATTGCCCAGACCATCCCGGTCTACCAGCCCGCCCTCGGCGCGGCCGGGGGTGCGGTTGCCGCCAGTGCGGATATCGATCCGGACAAGTCTTGGGAAGAGAACGCCATCCTGGTCGGCTCGGGTACTGCCGGCGGTTTTGCCAACGGCAAGGCGCTGAGCAAGGCCCAGGGCGCCCAGGCGGCAACGGGCCAGATTGATACCAACAATCCGGAAGGCAACGATGCCGCCATGGAAGCCCTCCAGGAGGCGAGGGGCCCTCTCCTGGAATTGCTGCAGGACTCCTATGACTCGGTTACGGCGGAGAAAGGCGCTGATCCGGAAGTCCAGGCGGAACTGGAACGGCTCCTGGCGGACGTGCCGGAGTTCAACGCCCTGAAGGATGAACTGGAAGAGCTGAATGTGAAGAAGCGTGATTTTGCCTTTCGCCTTTCCCAGCTGATCCAGCAAATCACGGTCCTGCCCATCGCCATTTCCCGCAACCTGCGAACGGTCAACCAGTTGAATGAGGAGATCAACGTCGCCAACGACCGGCTTGATCCAACGACGGTTTCCTACCTCTCCGACATGGATGCCCGGGCCACGGCACGCCTGCTGAAATACCATTACTACATGGCCCGTGCCTACAGCTACCGGCGTCTGGAAGCCTATCCGGGGAAGCTTGACCTCGGCTCAATCCAGGACCGCTTTGAATCTCTCGCGACCGATCCCGATGATCCGGCGGGGGCCGTCCTCACCGCGGAACAATTTGATTCGCTGAAGGCCGTCTACGAGGAACAGGTTTCCCGTGTCGCCGAGGCCATTCTCGAGGATGCGAACCAGAATCCGCCCGAGCAGTCCATTTCGGTCGAGCTGGTGCTGCCGGATGAGATCATCGCCGCCATCAACGCCGGTGAGCGCCCGCGCATCAATCTCAAGGATTACAATCTTTTCCCGAGATCGGAGGAGAACCTGCGTATAACGGATCTCACGGTCAAGGCAATGGAAGCCACCTTCGATCCGGATGCGCCCAATCCCGGTACGGCGGACCTCGTCATCCAGCACAGTGGGGTTTCCACTCTCGAGAAGGATGGCGCGCGTTTTCTCTTCCGCCACAATAACAATGAGACCCGGAGCCTCATCCAGTGGAAGACGCGCTACCAGTTCTCCAACGGTTCCCTGACCCCTTCACGACCATCCGCTGCCGCCAGCTCGCTCATTGGGGCTTTGGTGCCCGAGGCCCGGAACCTCCTCGTCTACTCGCGGCCGGCCGTGAATGCCGATCTGATCCTTTCCCTTGATGCCTCGGCGACCCCCGGGGCCGAGGTGAACCTGGTCCATGCCACCCTTGAGGTGAATTACGACTTTACCGAGAAAAGCCAGTTCTTCCGGACACTTGAAATTGCCGCCGGCGGAAGCGGCTTTGAACCCCAGATTGAAATCGATACGGTTGACCGCAATGAGCGCTCCACCGGACGGGGTGCCTTCGCGCGTTCCTACAATGTCGGGGAAACGGTTTTTCTCACCGCACCGGAGCTTGTCGGGGACATGCGTTTTGTCCGCTGGTCCGGATCCGGCATCACCGACCCGACGAATAATCAGCAGGAGGTCACCCTTTCCGACAACCGCTCCCTTCAGGCAATCTATGAGCCAGCCACCCGCTACGTCCTCACGGTCATTAACGGATCGGGCGATGGCACCTATTTTCCCGGAGAACGGGTGACCATCACCGCCGATGATCCGGATCCGGGAAAGCGCTTTCTCGATTGGGCCGGTGGCCTGCCGGATGATCCCACCTCCCCGGTCACGACCCTTCCCGTCCTCAGCTCGGATACGATAATCGCCCAGTATGCCAATCTTGCCGAGGATGAACCGGTCCTTCTCTCCCTCTTTCCCGCCGGTAGCGGCCAGGTGCGCCTTTTCCTGGAAGCGGAAGAGGACGGGGACTGGATTATCGAGGAGTCCCCCGATACGGAGACCTGGGGTGTCTTCGGAACCATTACCGTGGAGCAGGGAAGCGGTCAGTCATTCATCAACGCCGGTTCAGGGAATCGCTTCTTCCGGGCCGTTCGACCCTAATCCGGAAGATCATCCAACGTCAGTTCACGTCGCCCGGCCCTACCAGTCGGCGCAATCAGCCTCCCTCCTGCCCCCTCAGCCTCAGGAAGGCGAGGGCGGCGGTGAGGTAGAAGGCCGTGGCGAGGAGGAGGGCGGCGGGGAAGCCGAAAAAGACGCAGGCGATAAGGGCCAGGGGGGAGCTGATGACGGAAAAGGAGCCATTGATGCCCCAGGCCCATGGCAGGTGGTCGGGACGCCGGGCCTGAAGCAGGCGCAACCCGGACGGGAAGAAAAAACCGAGAGGGAAGCTGACAAGGGCAAGGAGGACAAAGGCGAAGAGGATACGCCAGAAGGTATCGAGCGGGGCGATGGCCCGGGCGAGGGGGACAAGGGCGAAGGCCGACGCGAGGAGGAGCAGGCAGAGAGCGGCGAAGAGGAGGGGAAGGAAAGGGCCTTCGGGGTCGAATTGCCGGGAAACAAGGGCCCCGATGCCGGAAAAGAGGAGCATGCCGGCAATGGTGCCTCCGGCGGCCAGGAGAGGGCTCCCCCAGACAAGTTGGAACACTTGCATGAAGATGATTTCGACGAAGAGGAACCCGAGGCCCAGACCCGCGAAATAGAAAACAGTGCTTGCCCGGCCTTTTGTCCGGAGGCGGTGAAAGGGCAGGGGCAGGAGAATGAAGAGAAAGGCGAAGAGGAGGAGAATCCCAAGGGTCACGAGGAGAAGAAAGCTGCCCAGTTCGATAAAGGGAAGGGAGCGCTGCCCGAAGGCCTCTTTGATCGCGCCAAGGGATTGCAGCCGGAGGAACTGGGAAAAGAAGGGACGCTCATCGGTGGCGGCCTCGATGGCAAAAGGATAGGCCCCGGTCCGCCGGTCCCCCTGACCCTTGATAATGTCATCGGTCATCCGGAAAAGCGTCCGGCTTTCCAGTTGATGATGTCTCTCGCGGGGAAGGTCCTCCCGTCCCCCGAGCCAGAGTGGATCGAAGGCCCATTCTTCGCAGGCCTGCAGCAGGGTTTCCTGCCCCGCTTCGCCGAGGGGGCGGGCCGAGAAAAGGAAGGTCATCGCGCCCCAGCTGCGAATGATGGCGAGGTGATCAGAGGGATCGGCGATGCCGGCCTTGCGGGCCCCGGCGAGCAGCGTATTGAGGAGGCGCAACGGCTTCCGTTCGGGAAAATCGAGCCAGCAGGGAACGACGAGGACACCCTTTTCGCTCAAGCGCCGGATGGCGGTGGCGAAGCTTTCGCGGGTGAGGAGGAAATCGGAATGGATCGCCTGCATGCCGACGCCTCCATGGAAGCTGCCGACAGCCGGATACTGTATAAGGTCGAAGGCCCCTTCACTACGTTCCAGGCCGACACGCGGGGAGAGGGTTTGCAGTTCGAAGCGGGTTTCCTTCGGGGAAGCCTTGAGCAGGCGTTCATGTATCCAATTTTCAACGACATAATGTGGCTCGAACGCGAGAATTTCAGCGGCCTTCCCGAACAGCGCGAGGCGCAGGGATGATGTGCCGTCGGTGGACAGGAGGAGGACGGATTCCGGTTCGGGCGCGAGTTGGTAACCGAGGGCGCGTGTGGTGGCCCTTTCCCAGACAGCACCGGAAAGGGTGATATCCTGAAGGGAACCGTACGGCATCCCGTCCACGAAAACGGACTTTCCGCCGGGAATGGAACCGGTGTAGTTCAGGCTCAGGCCCGGGGCCGTATGCAGGGTGGGCGCATCCACCTTGTGGACGACGCCCCGGACGCCCGGTTCCTCCTCCACGAGCCGGGCCCGGGGCATTTCAAGGACGCGGCCAAGCTCCTTGAACTGGGAGACCTCCCAATGCTGCGGGAAAAGGAGCAGGAAAACCACGACAATCAATCCGGGGATTCTCCATGTTCGGAGACGGATGGGCTTCCCCGCCCACACAAAAGCTGCCACTACGGGTAGCAACCCGCAGAAAGAAGCGGCATGGCCGGGCATCAGGGCGGTTGTGAGCAGGATACCGGAGAAGGCCCCGGCGGCGGATCCGGTAAGGTCGGCGAAGTAGTTGCGCGGGGCCTCTTCCGCCTGGGTGGTGAGGATGCCCCCGAGGGCCAGCGCGCTGAAAAAGAAGGGCAGGAAGAGGAGAAAGACGGCCGCGACCAGCCGGATCCACTGCGCGGGTTCAACGAAGAGCAGGTACAGATCGAAGCCCAGCCAGTCCTGGTTCAGCAGAAGGAGCACTCCCGGCATCGCCATGGCGGCGAGGAGGAGGCTGCCACCGATGATCCCCTGCGCATGCTTTTGGAAGGCCTTCCAACCGAAGGTTAGAAAGGTCCCGCTTGCCCCGAATCCCAGCAGCGCGAGCGAGATCATCATGTAGGCGAAGTGGTACCAGTGCACATAGGAGAACAACTGCATCAGGGTCAGTTGGTATGCCGTAACCCCGGCAGAGGCACAAAAGAGGGTGACTGGTGAACGCCACGCGCGTTTCATGCCTCAGCGCTTCTCGCGGGTGAAAGGAACGAAGCGCACCGGCATGAGGCTTCTTGTGGAGGTGTCCCCGTCCTCGTCCTTCCTTACCAGCAAAAGCCGCTGCGCGCCGAAGGAGGACCCGACGGGAATGACCATCCGCCCGCCGGGTTTGAGCTGTTTCAGCAACGGGGGTGGAATGCTGCTCGGGGCGGCGGTGACGATGATGGCGTCAAAGGGCGCGTGTTCCTCCCAGCCGAAAAACCCGTCGCCATGGCGGACCTCGACCTCGTCGTAACCCGCCTGCGCAAGGTCTTTTTCCGCTCGTTCCGCGAGCTTGCCGATGATCTCGATCGAGTACACCTCGTCGGTGATCTCCGCGAGGACGGCCGCCTGGTAACCCGAACCGGTTCCCACCTCGAGGACTTTGTCGCCCGCTTCGAGGTCGAGTTCCTCCGTCATCGCGGCCACGATGTAGGGCTGGGAAATCGTCTGCCCGTAGCCGATAGGCAAGGGACGATCGGCGTAGGCGGCCCCCACGAAGCGCTCGGGAACAAAGAGGTGCCGCGGCGCCCTGCGCATGGCCCGCAGGACCACCTTGTCCTTCACCCCGCCAGGCTCGATCTGCTTGCGGACCATTTCGTGGCGCTCCCCGGCGCGAGGGGCCTCCGCCGCGGGAGCGGCTGCTACGCTCTGGAGGCAGCCGGAAATCAAGAGAAGAAAGAGCGGTGTTTGTGGCCTTAAGTGAAATCGCATGACACAGTAATGTACCCGAATCTCCCCGACATGGCAATGCCCTCTTGCCTTCGGATAGTTCATGCAAAACATCCTCCTCTGTTAGTTTCCTGGCCCGACTTTGAGCACCATTTCATATGCTCGCCTTCGCTAAAGAATACGTGTCTGCCGAAGCTCATCGAGCGAAGGTGGGCCTGCCCGTCGAAAGCCCTGCACGGTCCCAAAACCGCGCCGAGTGTTTTTTTGCGCGTGCACCTGGCCGCGCGGTCGGCGCACCCGCAGCCCGCTTAAACGCTGGGGAAAATAGCCGCTGCCGCTACAATGCATGTCAGAATCCCTCTTTGGCCCAAGGGGCGTAGCCGGGTATACTCCCATAGAGGTATTGTGGGCCCTCCCGGTTCTTGATAAGATGGGCTCATGAAACGCATAAGCAATTCCTGGTTCAGATCTTGGGGGTCATGCGCGATCCTTGCATTGTTTGCCGCCGCAGCGACGTGCCCTGGCCAGTTCAACACGGATGATCCCTTTGCCGGGAACTATCGGATGGCTTCCTCTGATGAGGTCCTCTTCGCCATCGCCGACAGCCAGTCCGGTGAGGTGAGACTGCGTCTCCTCGACGCTGCTCCCGAAGGGGCCGATGAAAAGGACTTTCCCCTCATTGCCAGCCTTTCCCTCCCGGGGGCAAAAATCCCCCAGGGAAGCGTGACGGAGCGTGAAACCCCGGTTGTCGACCTGGCCATGCTCGACATCGACGCCGACGGACGCGACGAAATGTTCGTCTTTTTCGAGGGCGAGGACCGGGAGCCGATTCTCCAGCGGATACTGTATAATGAGACCACCGGCGAGCTGATCGCGGGTGAGCGCACCTACCTGACCGACCTCGGATTTCCGCTTCTCTACGAGGAAAAATCCTTCCGCACCTCCACCGAACTCCGACTGGTGGAGGCGCAACTCGACACCGATCCGGAGGAGGAACTGCTGATCGCCTACTGGGCCGGTGAGGGCGACATCCTCATTATCGCCGCCGAATTCACTTCCGCCGGGGAGATGGTCATCCTCGGCTCCGTGGCCGACGTGAGCATGATCAGCGACACCGATCTGGACCGTTCGGCGTCCACCGACAGCGCGCGGTTCTCGGTCGCCGCCGGTGGCCTCGATGATGAATACGGGGATGAAATCGTCCTCGCCTACGTCTGGCAGGATCTCGAGGCCGAGTCCGGGGTTTACCGCAAGGTGTTCGCCCGGGTGTACGATTTCAAGCCGGACGCCGGGGAGCCGATTCAGTTCCGCACGGAAATCGAGGAACCGGACTGGGACGCGACCAGCCGGACCTTCGACTATGTCATGCGCCTTGCCGTGGAAACCGGCGACTTCAACAACGACGGGCTGCACGAAATCGCCATGGCCTCCTCCATCGGATGCTCCAATGGCGGCTGCACCAACCATTTCGATCTCGGATTTTACACCATGAACCCGGCCATGACCGAGCTGGTGCCGATGCAGACCCGTCCCTTTGTGATGGAAACCACACTGGGCAACGACCAGTACCCGCTGGACCTGACTGTAGGGGATTATAATTACGATAATGTGGATGACATCGGCTGGCTGGCAAGGCGCGGAGGCCGGGCCTTGTCGCGTTTCCGGGACGGTGAGTTCGTGGAGACCAGGCCCTTTGCCATCGGATTTGCCGGATCATCCGGAAACAGCGAATACGTCTACATCGGGTCCGGGATCGCGGTTACGGATCTTGATTCAAACACCGAGGCGGACCTCGAAGGCGAGGTTGTTGCCATTGCGGCAACGGAGTTCGACGAAGGGTTCAATGTCAATGTTGGGGAGTACCAGGAATACGTTCCGGGCGAGAATGACCCGCCCGCCCTGGCCCTCGTCAGCGGCGATGTTGACGGCGATTCCCTGCAACTGGGCGAGCCGACGATCTACCGCCGCACCGACCTTGGGCATCCGGTGATGATCCTCAACGCTCCGCCGACCCACTTCGACATCATCAACGGCGAGGTCTTTGACATCAACGACTGCCTGACGGGGGATTGCGGAAGTTTCTCCTCCTATACCCTGCAGAATGAACTCATCCAGGAAGTCTCGACCGAAGTGCGGGCCGACTGGGCCCTTTCCGCCGGCGTCTCCGTCGAGGGGGAAGGCGGGATCAATACCCCCGTCTTCAAGGCCAAGCAGCGGGTCAAGCTCAGCCTTGACGGCACGTATGGCGAGGGCTTTTCACGGGTCCGCAATGCCGGCCGGACCATCCGCGAGACGCGGGAGTTTGTCGCCCGCGGCGATGACCTCATCTACGCCTCGGTGGCCGACTACGACATCCTCGAGTATCCGGTCTACCGCGACGGGGATTTTCTGGGAACAATCGCCTCCGTGGTTCCGAAGGATCCGCGTCTGGTCGTCTTCAACAGCAAGAGCCCCCGCGCGGCCGAATACGTCACCCCGCACGAACCGGGCAATATCCTCTCCTACCGCTCCCGGGTGGACATGGACGACAACCCGCTGGTCGGGCGCCCGGTGACCTCCTTTACCGGGTTTTCCTGGGAGATGCAGCCCCAGGGCACCTCCACCTGGACCCTCGAACTCTCCCAGTACCGGCAGAACCAGCTCACCGAAACCTCGGAGCTCAGCCTCAGCGCCCGCCTCGAAGTCGAACGGGAAGTCTCCGGCGAGGTCCCGATCGCCAAGTTTGTCACCGGTTCCCTCGGCATGACGGTCGGCGGGTATATCCAGGGAGATTATTCGCAGTCACGGGTCAGCACCCACCGGACAACCGTCTCGGTGGACCATACCGTGCTGGTCGACTTCGGGAATGTCGACGTGGGGATCCTCGGGGACACCACCTACGAGGTGACCCCCTACCTCTACTGGGGAAGCAACGGGGCGCTGGTCCTCGATTACGCGGTCGATCCGGTCCTCGGCGACGGATTCCAGGGCTGGTGGCAGCAGACGTACGCCAACGCCCCGGACCTCGCCTTCACCCTTCCCTGGCGCAATGACATCGCGCGCGGATCGAACATCTCCGAGGACCAAACCCAGCGTACCCGCAACATCGTCGTCAACCCCAGCCAGCCGCGCTCCGGCGACACCGTCGATGTCTACGCCCGGGTTCACAACTATTCCCTCGATCCGGCCGGTTCCCCGCCCGCGAGCCTGCGCTTCTACCTCGACAACCGCGACGGCCGGGGCCTGATCCCCATGGCCAATGAAGCGGGCCGGACGGAGCTGACCGTTCCCGGCCTGGCCCCGAGGGCTTCCCTCGCCGTTGTCCTCACGGGATGGAAGGTGCCGTGGTCGGTCAACCGCAACGCCCGGATCTATGCCGTCCTTGACGAGCAGAACGAGATCGCCGAAATCCACGAGAACAACAACACCGGGTGGGCCCTGCTCAACGCCTCCGGTGGCTCCATCTGGCCCGACGCCTCAGTCTTTGAGGACAACTGGATCCAGTCGCCCTGGCTGGGTTGGCTCAATCAGGACAAGTTCCCCTTTGTCTTCCATGTCAACATGAGCGATCTTTACATAGGCGAGGCGAGCACACCCGATTCCTATTACTACTACGACTATGCCCTCGGGAAGTGGTTCTGGACCTCGCCTGCCTTCTGGCCCTACATCTACCTCATGGAAGGTGCCGCCAGTCGCTGGCTCTACTACTTCGAGGGGTCCACCTCCCCGGAACGCTGGTACTACGACCCGGCCACCGGCGCTTACATCCAGGAACCGGGGCTTTGAATCAGCCTCATTCAGGGTCGGCCGCTTCCCCGGTCCTCACCTCGACCCGGTAAAAGGGGCTGTTTTCAGAGGCGGGGACATGAATGGCTTCCCTGAATGCGTCGAGGGTTTCCACTTCCGCGGGCGGGGGATTCCAGGAAGTCCATTGGCTCAGGTTTTCTGAAGCCTGGAGGTGAATGGAGACATCCTCCCGTCGGCGGTCGCGGACATAGCGGACTTCCCTCTGCCCGTTGGGAAGGAGGATGATTTCGAAGGGCAAGCCGGGCTCTCCCGGTTCCAGCCCCATCGCGTATTGGGCGAGGAGGGAAAGGCTTGAGCCGGGAACGACATAATCGGCGGAAAGCAAGGGCGTATTGACCGGGAGGTAGCGATTCTGCCAGCCGGCGAAGTAGGTTTCGAAGCTGGCCAGGTTTATGGCGTCAATACCGGTGGTCGGGATGGAGCCGCTCGCATCGTGGCTCATCGCTCCGGTGAGGATCAGGTCGCCGTCCCCGGTGGAAGTCTCAAACGACAGGTCCCGGGGAAGGTCGTCGTAAAAAGGCCCCCACTTGACCTTGTTGGTATGGGGATCAAAGAAGCCGTTGTGACTGATCCGGTGGGGCAAGGTGCCAGGGGGAAGCGCTTCCTCAACGGCGTAGACAGACGTCCCCGAAGGAGGCGTGGCCTGAAGGGTGATTCCGCCGGGGATGCTTTCAAGCTCACTGCGAACGGTCTCGGCGCTCAGGCCTGCCGGTTGGGAGAGCGTTGCGATGAGAAGGAGAATGGTGGTCTTTGGGAGGACGCTTTTATACTTGATGGCGTTCATAGCGCTCAATTGGCGGATGGATGGTATCGGACCTGAAAGCGATAGAGATCGAGGATCTGGCCGGTGGAAACTCCGATGGAGGCTCCGTGGGCGAAATTTCCGGAAAAGGCTCCGGTCGAGGAGGCTTCAAGGAAACTGCGGGGAAGATCCCTGTCTGGGGCAGGATCGGTGGCGATCCCCCGATCATCGGCAAAGGAGAAGGAAAAGCGGCCTTCGATCTCGACGAGGGTGAACCGTTGCAGCTGCCGCGCGGTATTACCGGCGGAGTCGGTCACGACCAGTTCCACCCAGCAGTCCCCGGCAGAGGCAGGGTAGGTCAGGGCGACCGTTTCTCCGGTCCCGCTGCTTCCGGAACTCGCATTCCATTGATAGGCAACGATGTCCTCCCTCGAAAAGCTGCCGCGCTCTCCATCGAAACGGATCTCAAAATCGCCGCCATCCGTGATCCGCATGCTTTTTGATTCGCCCTGTTCCAAGTCAATACCTGCAGCCACGGTGTAGGTGCGAGTCGGTGAATCCGGGCGCTGATATTCCACCAATTCATCGGAACTATCGATCTCGTAAGCGAAGTTGAATGATATCGGCGTGTTTCCCGGTCCGTAAACGACGCCAATGCCGATAAAGGATCCAATCGCGCGGGACCGGTTTTCTCCGACCCGTACGATTTCCTCAAATTCCATTTCAACGGCACTGGCAATCCAATCATCGTAGAAGCCGGTAAAGGCGCCCTCGAAGAAATAGAAGTTGAAGATATCGGGTTGCGCGGGGCCGACGCTGGGAAGGTAAGGCTGCTCTCTCTCGAAGGTAAAGTCGGCGGAGAAGTTGCAGTTCACGGTAAAGGAGCGGGTGGAGGAGTTGCTCGCGTCGTCCTCGACTTCAGCACGCAGGACGACCATGCCGGCGTCGGCCGGTGCCGTGTAGAGGACAGAGAAGGGTCCGGTTTGGAGGAGTTCGCCGCCCCCCTCATCAAATGACCAGACTACGGAATCAATGTTTTCCGGAATCTCGTCGTCCGGCCATTCCGCGACAAACTCAATCTGTTCGCCACTGGTGAGGCAATTTGTGCCCGGAGTGATCTGGAACCCGCTATCGGCCCGTATGAAGACCCTTGATTCACGGGGAGGCGCCTGATCGCTCCCCCTCAGGCATTCCGTGGTCTTGCTGCGGAAGACAACCTGGAGGGGATAATCCTCTTCCTCGAGGGGCGTTTCATAGAAGTCGAGCAGGTAAACCTCCCCGGATTCCTCGACCTCGATGAACGTATTCACCTCATCCCCGTTCTTGTTGGTGACGTTCCATTCGATCAGCTCATTGGCAAAGGAACGGGCATTGGCAATTTCCGCCCGCAATTGAGTTGCTTCCCCGGGGGCAATTCTGGACGGATGTTCGAAAATGACCGGGTTCAAGGCACGCAACGCATAGGTACCCGTTTGCTGGATGGTTTTGCCTCCGAAGAAGGCCGGTTTTGCGCTCACATTGATTGTCCCGGGGCCAATTTTTCCCGTATACCGATTGGGATCCGGGTGAAGTTCGCTGGCGGTGATCCTTCCGGAAGTGCCCGGGCCGTCGGTTTTCGGTTCATGCCTGAAGGGAAAATCAGGCTCAATGACGGCGACTGAGACCAGGAGCTCGGTGTTATCCAGATTGCCGATCGCGAGTTCAATTCCGGTCCAGACAAATTCCGGAACCACTTCGCCTTCAATGCTGACGCCAGTTGGCGTAAAGGTCACCTGACCGGTGGGAACATCGACCGCATAGGAGGGCAGGATGTCGGGCAGGTTAAGCCCCTGAAGGTTTTCCGGGAGAATTGAATGTTCGGCCCCGTAGGTCAGTGGCTGGCTCGCGACATTGACACGGGCGCTGATGTCAGCTGGTGAGCAAGTATCCTCAACGGAAAAGAGCTGCGCGTCGGGGCCGGTCACACTGACCGTCATGGAGAGAAAGCGGTTCGGGAGGATCCCATTATTGTAGTAATTGATCAACTTGACCGCCTCTGTGAACCACCCGACGTAGGAGGTGGCGGCCTTTGCGGACCGGACGCCTCTCAGTTGCTCTGTGACGTGGGCTTTATCGACAGTGCCAAGATTGATCACGCCTCGGTTATCGAGGCCCTGCAGATCCCCCAGCGCACTTTCGGCGCCGTCCAGATTCCCCGAAAGGTCGGAGAGCGCCTCTTCCGCCTTGGAGATTGCCTCAAGGGTGGCCTCGGCGGTGGCCTGCTGCTGCATGAGCTCCGCCAGATCCACGCCATCGCCGATTTCCACCTTATGATAGGAATCCCCCGTGTCCGCCGGTGCCATCGCCCTTGTTCGGACCGCCGGAATGGCCTGATTTGCTGGCACGGGTGGCGCGGAAGGGATTGAAGCGATTGCATTCTGCTTGGCGAGGATGCGTTCATAGAGATCCAGCTCGAGGGTTTCCCCCTGGAGGGAAGGCGCTGAGCCGTCGAGGACCGCGTCGAGGTTTTCGACAACATCGGGACCCTTGATCTCGTGCAGGAGCGCGACGATGGGAAACACCTCCGCCGGGACTTCATTGACCGGGTCATTCAGGAGGGCTGGCATATCGATTCCCACTGAGGAACCGAAGCCTTCGATCCATGCAACCACCGCATTGCGGGTGCGGAGGATCTCTCCCGGGGCTTCCGGCAAGGGCTGGAGCTCGATCGGGCCGACCTTCCAGGTGCTCTCCCCGTCGGTCAAGGTGAACGCCAACTGACCGCGGCCAAGGGGATCATAGGGATTGAAGGGAATGACGAGGGCGGGATCACCCTCCCCGGTGCTGCTGAGGCGCACGGGGAATGCACCCTCCTCTCCAAAGACGGTGAAAACGCCCGAGACCGTGGCGACATCGACCGGAAGGCCGAAGAGCTCGACAACATCCATCGGCTCTGGACGAAGACCCTCGAGACCAAGGTGGGTCTCCTCCTCCGGATCCGGAACCCAGGCAAAGGGAAGGGGTGCCCCGGCGATTTCCCGGTAGCGCTCACCGGATCGCCAGATGGAGACCGCATTCAGGGCCGCCTCCTCAGGGACAGAAGATCCATCGCTCCACGTCTCCCCGCTCTGCGAGGCGGCCACGTAAGCCGTCATCTCCTCGAGACTGATGAAGCCGTCTTCCGCCGTATCGGCAGGGTGTATACCGAAGACCGCCGGGGCTGCTGCACATGCGGTCAGCAGAAAGAGAAAGACACGTCTGCCAAACTTTGCTGGAATGGCCCGGATAAAATCGCTGTCCGTCAAGAAAAGCGCCTTTGAGGTTGCCCCGGCGAAAGCAGGGGCCGAAACGGAGCCGGACACCTTCCAGAGGAGACTTGAAAAACATGGGATTTCATAATTAAACTTTCTCTGTCAGGTTCCAGATGGGAGAAACCAAGGCATACTGCCGGCCCTCCGGGGCTTGAATTCATTGCCTTCCCCGTGAAAGTCAAGGACCTTCGTATTTCCTGATGGATACGAACAGGGGAAGACTTGACAGGGGGAGGGAATCGGAAACACATTTCCTCCTGTGATCCGTGTCATCCTTATCCTGGCTATCCTTTTGCAGGCCTTTGGAGGCCTGCTTGCGATGTGTCCGGTTGAAAAGTGTGCGGCTGATCCGGCGGGCATGCCGGCGACGCTGGCCGGGGCCTGCTGTCCTGAATCCAATCAGGATGCGGGAATGCCGGGAGGACATGGACGCTGCCTCTGCACCGTATCGGCGAAGTTGGTGCATGGCGTTGCCGACCGCGGAGTGGCCAAGCCATCGGTACCCGCACCGGAGCAGGTTCAGGAGACGGAAAGACCGGTCGCCCGGGAGGATTTGGAGGGCAGCAGGGCTTGTACTGAAGCTGACCCCGGCTACACGATGAGCCCGGCTGAATGGCGATCGTGGATCCGTGTCCGACTGATCTGACAAACGCTGGCGTATTGTCGACGGCGCGCTCCGATGGAGCGTGGTACTGGCCGTTATGACCCTTTGTAAGACGTTGCCTCCATCTGCAGCGCGCGGGGTCCGGTCGAATCGGATCACCCTCACCAGTAAGTCAGATGACAAATGGACTTGGATTTCCCCGCCGGGAAAAAGGCGAAGGAAAGAATAAATTTAAGGAAAGGACAGGCTGCCGGGACAACCATGAGGCAGGCAGTGCCTTTTCATTGACGCGAAAGCTGGGCTTCTGGATGCCATGGTTCATCCTGCTGGGCCTGGTCGTGGTGTTTCTGGTGCTTTTTGGCGGACGGCTCCTGCCCGCGCAGGAAGTCCTTGTTAAGACGGTTGTCACGGAGGAAAGCCTCGGCGGTGAAGGCGAGGCAGATCTTCCGGAGGCCTCCCCGCACGAGGG
>JAWLGH010000018.1:25857-49885 GCA_041685165.1 Oceanipulchritudo sp.
GACGGGGTGGTGCAGCGCCTTCTCGTCACTCCGGGAGATAAGAAGACCCTCCTTGGCGACAACCCTGAATCGGCAACCGCAGCCCTGCTTTTCAACCCGGAGGCCCTCCAGGCGCGGGTGGATGTCCCCCTTGAACTGGCCGGGCAGCTGGAAATCGGGCAGGCTGCGCGTATCCGCACGGAATTTCTTCCGGATCGCCAATTCCGGGGCTGGGTGGAACGGATTGTCGGGGAGGCAGACCTTCAGCGTAACACCCTTCAAGTGAAAATTTCGCTGGAGGAGCCGGATCCGCGTCTGCGACCCGAGATCCTCTGCCGGGCCGAGTTCCTTGGGGGAACTGCCGCCAATTCGGAAAGGGAAAGCCGGCCTGCCGGGAGCGGCGTGCTTTCCGCTGACCGCAGCAACCGGATACGCCTTTTCGCGCCTGAGGAAGCCCTTTTCAAGGAATCCGGGGAAGCGGCCTGCTGGGTGATTGACGCCAGTGGGCGGCATCTTGAATTGCGACCGGTGACCCGTGGCACGGAACGCCGCGAAGGCTGGATTGAAGTGACGGAGGGACTGCGCCCCGGGGATCGACTGGTCCTCAATCCCAACCGTGAATTTAAACCCGGGGAACGGGTGCAGTGGACCTTTCACCCTTGAAGGAAGCAACGACCATGAAAAGAGAACGAACCTTTATTGAATGCCGCGGGCTGGCAAAAACCTATTACAAGGGAGACACCGTGGTGACACCGCTGGAAGGCCTGGACCTTGACGTTCCCGCGGGCGAATTCCTCGCCCTCATGGGCCCCTCGGGATCGGGGAAGACGACCCTTCTCAACTGCCTTGCGGGGATTGACTCACCGAGTGCCGGAAGCCTGTGGATAGGGGGAACGGACCTGCGCGCACTGGGACGGGGAGACCTGACCCGCTGGCGGGCGGAACACTGCGGCTATATCTTCCAGCTCTACCACCTTGTCCCGATCCTCACGGCATGGGAAAATGTCGAGTTGCCGCTCCTGCTGGACAAGACGCTGACCCGGTCGGAGCGACGGGAGCGAATTGGGAAGGCCCTTGAAGAGGTGGGGATTGCCGACCGGGCGCGGCACTTTCCCTCCGAACTCTCCGGTGGACAGGAACAAAGGGTGGCAATTGCCCGGGCCATTGTCACGGATCCCGAACTCCTGGTCGCGGACGAACCGACCGGGGATCTCGACAGCGAGGCAGCCACACAGGTACTCGACCTTCTGCGGGACCTTGCCGAAACGCACGCCAAGACCATAGTCATGGTAACCCACGACCCGAAAGCGGCCGCCCGGGCGGACCGGATACTCCATCTGGAAAAGGGCCGGCTCCTTGAAGAGACGCGCAAGGAGGCGCTCGCCCTGTGAAGATAGGCGGCCATTTATTTATCCTCGCGGGCAAACAAGTCCTGCGTCACCGGACGCGAAGCCTGCTGACAATCGCCGGGGTCGCGGTGGGCATTTTCCTTTTCACGGTGGTGGAGGGCCTGCAGGCGGCCCTGAGGACGGCGACCGAGGAAACGGCGGGGGAAAGCACCCTTGTGGTGTACCGGGAAAACCGGTTTTGTCCCTCCACCTCGCGCCTTCCAGCTCATTACCTTGGAGCCATCCGGGCCCTTCCGGGCGTGGCCGAGGCCATCCCGGTCCAGATTGCGGTGAACAACTGTGGTGCGAGCCTTGACGTGATCGCCTTCCGCGGGGTTCCGGGGGATGACTTGAAGAGCTACAACCCTGACATGGAGCTACTTGAGGGATCCTATGAGGCCTGGCAGGCGAGGGGAGACGGGGCCCTTGTCGGGGAGCATTTCGCGGCACGCCGCAAACTCCAGCCCGGGGACACCTTTGAAGCCGTCGGGGTGCGGGTCGAGGTGGCGGGTATCCTCCGCTCGCCCCATCCGCAGGATAACAACGTCGCCTATGTCCACCTGCCCTTTCTCCAGCAGGCGACACGGATGGGCCTTGGAACCGTCACCCAGTTCAACGTCCGCGTCACCGAGGCCACGCAGCTGGACGCGGTGGCCACGGCCATCGACGCGCTCTTTGCATCTGAGAGCGCCCCGACGATCACCCGGCCCGAGAAAGCTTTTTTTGCCCAGACAGCAAAGGACATGATCGAGATGATCGGATTCACCCGCTGGCTTGGACTGGGGGCCATAGCCGGCGTTCTGGGCCTTGTTGCCAATGCCCTCCTGCTGGCGGCGCGGACCCGCGTCAAGGAGGGCGCCATCCTGCAGACGCTTGGATTTTCCAGGGCCTCCCTCGGTCTCCTCGTCGTCAACGAAGGATTCATCCTCGGGCTCGCGGGAGGGCTCTCGGGCAGCCTTGCAGCGGGGCTTTTCCTCGGGTGGAAACGCTTCACCTTCGGGAATGAAGGCCTGACGCTGGCCCTTTCACCAAGCGGAAGCGTGATGCTCACGGCGATTGTCCTTGCGGTGGGGCTGGGCCTTGCGGCTTCCCTCTGGCCGGCTCTCGAGGCCTCGCGCCGGCCCATTCTGGATTCACTTCGAAACGCCTGAAACAATGCTTCCCTTCAGTTATGCAGCCCGCAACCTTCTCCGCAATCCGGGACGCTTCCTGCAGAAGCTGGCCGGGTCGGTCCTGATCCTTTTCCTTCTCCTAGCCGCCGCGGCCTTCAATGAGGGAATGGAGCGCCTCCTGCAGGCCAGCGGTTCCCCGGAGACGGTTATCTTTCTCGGGGCCGGATCGGAGGAAAGCGTGGAACGAAGCCAGATCCCGGTCCAGGCTGAATCGATGGTCATGGCAGGGGTTCCGGGCATTGCCCGGCGGGCGGGCGTCCTTGCCGTCTCGGGCGAAATCAATCATATGGGCCTGATCAATACCAGTCCCGGGAAGGAGGCTCAGGCGGTCATGCGGGGGATTCGCCCGGCGGCCTTTGAAGTTCATCGGAAGGTGCGTATCAGCGAAGGGCGCTTTCCGCGCATGGGAGAAGTCCTTGTCGGCCGGCTGGCGGCCCACAGCCTGGGTGTCGAACCAGAGACTTTGAAACCTGGAAAGCGGATCGAGGTCGAGGAGGAAAGCTATACCGTGGCCGGGGTCTTTGACGCTGAGGGGACGGTCCTTGAATCGGAAATCTGGTTCAACCGGCAGGACCTGATGACCCTTATCCAACGGGACACCCTTTCGGCGGTTGTTGTCCGGATGGAGTCCCCGGAGGGCTATGCCCTTGCCGACCTCTTTGCCAAGCAGCGTCTGGACCTCGAGCTGGCGGCGGTGCGGGAAAGCACCTATTACGCGAACCTGGCCCGCTTCTATGGCCCGATCCGGGGGATGACCTGGCTGACAGCGACCCTTGTCGGGCTGGGGGCGGTCATGGGCGGGCTCAACCTGCTCTATGCCTCCTTCTCCGCGAGGATCCGTGAACTGGCGACCCTTCAGACGCTGGGCTACCGGCGTCGTGCCGTCCTCGTTTCGCTGATACAGGAAAGCCTCCTTGTCCAGCTTCTGGGGATGGTCCTCGCGGCCCTCGCGGCGGTCATTCTGATCGACGGGAGCCGGGTCCAGTTCTCCATGGGGACCTTTGTCATGGAACTGAGCCCGCCGGTGATCCTGCTCAGCCTCGCGGCGGCCCTCCTTCTCGGCCTCCTTGGGCCCCTTCCCCCGGCGGCGAGATCGCTCAGGATGTCGCTGCCAAAGGCGCTCCGGTCCCACTGAAGATTTTCTCCAAAACAAAGTACCTACCATGAAAAAACCGATACATATAATCCTTGCCATCCTCTCATGCGGGAGCCTCCTCCTCCTGACCCTTCCGGGTTGCGGAGGGCAGGCCCCGGAAAGCTCCGGGGGGGCGGCTAACGGCAACGCGTCCGCAGCCCCTGAATTCGTCCTCGCCTCCCCGCCGGCGGGTCCGGTGGGCGTCGTGGAAAGCCTTTCCGCCGCGGAATCCGGCGGGACGATCACCGTGACCGGGCGTGTCGGCGGCATGGCCTCGCCCATCACGGCAGGTTACGCGGCCTTTGTCCTCGCGGATGAAGGCCTTGTCTTCTGCGATGAAATCGAGGGTGACAGCTGCCCACAGCCCTGGGACGCCTGTTGCGAGGATCCCGAGAAGATCAAGGCTTCGCGGGTGCTGGTGCAGTTTGTCGATGAGGCGGGGATGCCTCTTCCCGTCGACCTGCGCGAGATCACTGACCTGAAGGAGAACCGGCGGGTCACCGTGAAAGGGCGTTTTGCCGGGCATTCCACACCCGGGAACCCGGTCATTTTTGCCGAGGGCTTCCACATCGCGGAGGAGGAAACGCCGGGTTGAGGAGAGGGAATTGACAGCGTCCGTCGGGTGACCGAGGATCCCGGCATTGTGGTAGCTGGTGATCGATCTGAAACCTCTCCAAAGGATTCTCCCGGAGTAAAGGTTCCCACCCTGAAAGCCCGCATCGGGGCCATGAACCGGCTCAAGGTCCTGCGGAAAGTGAGTATCGGGGCATTTCTTGATGCGCATAATCTCGGGGAAATCCTCCTGCCGCGCCGTTACCTGCCCGAGGACTGTGAGGTGGATTCCCTTCTCGATGTTTTCATCTACCTCGACTCGGAGGACCGTCTGGTCGCCACCACGGAGACCCCGCACGCGATGGCGGGCGAGCTTGCCTACCTGAGGGTTGTCTCCGTTTCCCGGGTTGGCGCCTTTGTCGATTGGGGGCTTCCGAAAGATCTCCTTGTTCCCTTCCGCGAGCAGAGGGAAGGCCTCGCGCCCGACCGGAACTACATCGTCTACATTTATCTTGATACCGCGAGCGAGCGCCTTGTCGGCTCGACCAAGCTGCACAAGCACGTCAATCAGAAGGGTCACCGGTATGCCGCCGGGGACGAGGTTGACCTGATCATCTGCGATCCCTTTGACCTCGGATACACGGTTATCATAGACCGACGCTACACCGGCGTCATCTTCAGGAATGAGGTTTTTCAGGACCTCCAACCCGGGCAGGCGGTCAGGGGTTACATCAAGAACCTGCGTCCTGATGGAAAGATTGATGTCGAACTGCAGCGGACCGGAACCGCCGGTGGCGGACGGGAGGCCCTCGCCGGGATGATCCTTAAGGCCCTGCAGGCCGAGGGTGGTTTCCTGCCCCTTACCGATGCCAGCCCGCCGGGCGAGATTCAAGCCCGTTTCAAGGTGAGCAAGCGGGCCTACAAGCGGGCCATTGGAGGCCTCTACAAGAGCCGCCTTATCACCATGGAGAAGACCGGGATCCGCCTCACGGAAGAAGGCAGGGACCCGGGATCCTGATTCCGGAAAACCGCTTCCGAAACCCTTTAGCCGGCGGAAGGCCAGCGTATTCCTACCTGAATTGTGGTAGCGGGCGACCTTGCTGGTGGGATGGCTTTCCGTAAGACTGCCTTTCCATGAAAGCCCATCGAGCGGGAACCTTCCTTTTTTTTCTGACCGTTTCAAGCCTTGCCCTTGAGGCCAGGGCGACAAAGCCCCTCGGGCAGGGCGCGGGCCCTGCCTCCGAGGCTGCCGAGCAGAAACGCTTCGCCCTGCTGGAAGCCGAGCTGGCCCGGCACGACGTCTTGTATTTCCGCGGAGGCGTTTCCGAGATTACGGATCGTGAATACGACATCCTGAAAGCGGAATGGGAGGAACTGAATTCGCGCTGGGGTTCCACCTCCGGACTGCAAAAGGGGGACGATTCCGGAGGGAAACAGCAGCTGGAGGCTGGAGGAAGGGCCCTTGACCACGGAGTCCCGATGCTGAGCCTGAAAAAGATCCACGAGGCCGGGGACCTGCTGGCCTTTCATTCCCGGGTGGAGGAAGCCTGTGCGGGAGGGGATCCGGGGTTTGTCCTTGAACCCAAATATGACGGTGTCGCGGTAAGCCTGATCTATGAAAACGGCGTGTTCCGTGGCGCCCTTTCCCGCGGCGACGGGAACCGGGGGGAAGACCTGACGCGGCTCCTGCTTGCGGTGGGCGGATTTCCGCTCCACCTTGCAATGGGAAAGGACCCGCAAGCAGCGCCGCCGGAATACCTTGAACTTCGCGGGGAAGTGTTCGTGACCAAGGCGGAATTCCTGAGGCAGAACCAGGCTCTGGAGGAGAGGGGTGAGGCCTCCTATGCGACACCCCGGAGCCTCGCTGCCGGGAGCCTGCAACTGGGCGATCCGGAGGAAGCGAGGCAGCGTGGACTGCGGCTGGTCCTCTTCGGGGCCGGAGCCTGGGAACCGGCCGCGTCACGGCCGGAATCCCAGACTGCTTTCCTTGCCCAGTTGAAGGCCTGGAAAATGCCCGTTCTTCCGCATCTCCTCCACCGTGGAGAGGCGGCAACTCTCCATGAAGCCGTCTTCCGTATGGCGGAAACCTTGAACGAGGCCGATATTCCAACCGATGGCATTGTCATAAAGGTCAATTCGCTTGCCTGCCAGCGGGAACTCGGAACCGGATCAACGGCCCCCAATTGGGCCGTGGCCTGCAAGTTTCCCGGGCCCTCGGGCGAGACGCGCCTGTCGCGAATACGGTTCCAGGTTGGCCGGAGCGGGCTCCTGACCCCGGTGGCAGAGGTCGATCCGGTCGAACTTGGCGGGCGCACCGTGATCCGGCTCAGTCTCTACACCGCCGGATACCTCCGCGCCCGCGACTTGCGCGAGGGTGACCGGGTCCGGGTGGAACTGGCCGGGGACAGTATTCCTGTCCTGGGCCCGGTCCTGAAGGAGCATCGGCTCGAGGACTCGGTTCCCTTCCGGGTTCCAGTGGAATGCCCGGCCTGCGGAGGCTTGCTGCAGGAGCAAGAGGGACGGCTCTTCTGCCTTTCCGGCAACTGCCCCGGAAAACGCCTCAAACAGCTCCTTCACTTTGCCCGTTCTGTCGGGATCGGCCAACTCGGGGAGGCCCGCTTGAGACGGCTGATGGAGGCCTCCCTGTTGGAAAAGCCGGCCGATTTCTATCATCTCCATGAAAGCCCGGATCGCGTCCATCAGATCCTCGGAGAGGCAACCGGGAAACACGTACTGAATGAAATTGCGGCCAGCCGGAACGCCCAGTCCTGGCAGGTCCTCAAGGGCCTCGGTATCCCGGGGATCGGGGCCGCCGGAGCACGCCGGATCATGGACCTGTTTGGAGGACTCCGAAATCTACTCGACGAGCTGCCCGACAGGACCAGCCTGGCGGAGCGGGGGCTGCCTGAAAAGACGGTGGCGTCCCTTTTGACCTACATCGAAAGCGATTCCGGGAAGGATTCGCTTGAAACCCTTAGCCGGATCTGGACGGGACCGTTTTGAAAAAGGCCGGCGGTTGACAGATACCCCTCCGATCGCACTCTAGCCCATTATGCGCATCGAAAAGGATTCAATGGGTGATATGGAACTGGCTGACGAAGCCCTCTATGGTGCCTCGACTCAACGGGCGGTTCTGAACTTTCCAATCAGCGGGCAGGGAATGCCTCCCGCCTTTATCAAAGGCCTGGCCCTCGTGAAGTGGGCCTGCGCCAACGCCAATGAGGAATTGGGGAAGCTGGACGGAAAGAAGGCGGGGTTGATTTGCCGGGCTGCGGAGGAGATTGCCGACGGAGGTCTCGCGGACCAGTTCCCGGTCGATGTCTTCCAGACCGGTTCCGGTACCTCCTCGAACATGAACATGAACGAGGTCCTCGCCAACCGCTGCAGCCAACTGGCCGGCAAACCCGTTGGTTCAAAGGAACCGGTGCATCCGAATGACGACTGCAACATGGGCCAGTCCTCCAACGACATCATTCCGACAACCCTGCACGTCTCGGTTGCGGTGGCCCTTACCAACCAGTTGATGCCGGCCTTGAAACAACTTGAAAAAGCCCTTGCTGCCAAGGCCCATGCCTATGACAGCATCGTGAAAATCGGACGAACCCATCTCATGGATGCCACCCCCTTGACCCTCGGGCAGGAATTCAGTGGTTACGAGGCCCAGGTGAGCAAGAGTATCCGCCGGTGCTCGAAAGCGATATCGGCACTTGAGGAGCTGGCTATTGGCGGCACCGCCGTGGGAACCGGCATCAATTGTCATCCGGAATTTGCAGGCAAAGTCTGCCGCCTGCTCTCAGAGAAAACCGGACTCCATTTCCGCGAGGCGGAAAATCACTTTGAGGCCCAGGGCGGGCGGGACGACTGCGTCGAGGTTGCCGGTCACCTCGCCACGATTGCCGCCAGCCTCACGAAAATAGCCAATGATATCCGTCTTATGGGAAGTGGACCCCGGAGCGGTATTGGCGAGTTGGCGCTGCCGTCAACACAACCGGGATCCTCCATCATGCCGGGAAAGGTCAATCCCGTCATGAGCGAAATGCTGGTCCAAGCATCCATTTATGCGCAGGGAATGGCCAACATTGTCAATATGTGCGGCCGGGATGGACACTTTGAGCTTAACGTCACCATTCCCCTTATCGCCAAGGCCCTTCTCGATGCGGTTACCGTACTGGGTAACGGCGCGGCCACATTCAGCAGCCGTTGCGTCGAGGGAATTGAAGTGAACCGCGAACACTGCGACATGCTGGTCAAGCGCAGCCTGATGCTGGTGACGGCCCTCAATCCGCATATCGGTTACGACAATGCCGCCAAGGTCGCGAAAAAGGCTTTCGCCGAGGACAAAACCCTCCGTGAGGTTGTCCTCGAGCTGAAGCTGATGAGTCCGGAAGCCCTCGACGACGCTCTCGACCCGATGAAGATGATCCGCCCCGCTGACTGACTTTCCCGGGGTCCGGAAATAATCCTCTGGAGAGCGTCATGACTCACCCGTAAGCGTCACGTGGACGCTTCGCCGGTGAGAGGCGCTGCGGTGTTCCCAGAGAAAGCATCCCTGCCATGTCCCGAGAGCCAGCTTTCCCTCGACCACAGGGATGGTCTCGCTGGTTCGCGTAAGGGCCATCTTGATATGACTCGGCATGTCATCCGGTCCCTCCATGGTGTGTGTGAAGAGGGAATCTTCTTCGGGAACAAGCCGTTCCAGCCAGGACTCAAGGTCCTTCCGGGCACTGGGATCAGCATTCTCCATGATCACCAGGCTGCAACTGGTGTGGCGGCAGAAAGCGACCAGAAGCCCGTTCTGGATTCCGGATGCGCGAAGCACTTCTTCCAACTGGCCAGTAAATTCCCTCGTTCCTTTACCGCGGGTCTGGATCTGCAGTGTTTCTTGATGGATCTGCATGATCCTCATCCTGATAGACCGGATCATCCAGATCGAGGAATTTCCGCCTGTCCGCCAGATGGGGGACCCGGCACCCGTCATATCTTCCATACCAGGCGTAGCGGCGTTTGCCGATGAACTGGTAAAGGCCGTCGCGCAGCAGGGAGGGTAGAAAGCGCAGGTGGCGGAGATATCGCCAGGGTCGCGGAAGCTCCTGCACGATGCGAAGCAGGGCTTCGGAATTACAACGAAGCACCTCGTTGTCCCAGACGAGAATGCTCCCTGTCCCCGGATGCGCCAGTCCGCGCTTCTCCAGAAAGGCGCGTGTCCAACCACTCTGGAGACTGGCAAAGCGGAGGCGGTCCAGCCGGTCTAAGGACAGCAGACGGGCGACCCAGCGGAGGCAAAAAGGACACTTTCCATCGTAAAAGACAAGGATTCGACCCGCTTCCATCCTGGTTATATAAGGCCTCGGAAAGGGGTTTTCAAGTTTCTCTCCAAAATCGCCAAAGGGCTTACTGTAAAACGCATCATCTGATAAAGATATTATGATGTTTTCCTTGCACCGATGAATGAAGCGGTCACAGTGGGGTCTCTTATGGGAGTAACAATGAAATTCAGTTCTGAATCGGTGGGTGAAGGTCACCCTGACAAAGTAGCCGATTACATCTCTGACAGTATCCTGGATGCCTGCCTTGAGCAGGATCCTTCGAGCCGAGTGGCCTGCGAGACCCTTGTGAAGAGTAACATGGTCACTGTGGCCGGTGAGATCTCGACCAAGGCGGTTTTCGATTACAACAGCGTGATCCGCCAGGCTATCCGGGACATCGGCTATATCTCGAAGGAGGATGATCCGGTATTCCATGCGGACGATGCCTTCATCAGCAACTATCTGACCCGCCAGAGCTCGGACATCGCGCAGGGCGTCGATGCTGCTGCGGCGGAAGGAAAACAGACCGCTGAACAGGGAGCGGGTGACCAGGGAATCATGTTTGGCTACGCCTGCAACGAGACCCCCGAGATGATGCCCGCGGCCATTATGTTCGCGCATCGGATCCTGCGCAAGATGGCGGAGCTTCGGAAGGCAAAGGCCGTCGACTGGCTTCGGCCCGACGCCAAGAGCCAGGTGGCCGTTTCATATGAGGACGGTGAGATCACGCAGATTGACAACGTGGTTATCTCGACCCAGCACCGCGACAGCGTGGAGCATGCGGAGGTACAGGACTTCCTCATGAAGGAAGTGGTGCATCAGGTTCTTCCGGAAGAGCTTCTGAAAAAGAATACGGAATACTTTATCAATCCCACGGGGAAATTTGTCATTGGCGGCCCGGAAGGGGACGCCGGCCTGACCGGGCGCAAGATCATCGTGGACACCTATGGTGGCTGGGGCCGCCACGGGGGCGGGGCCTTCTCGGGCAAGGATCCGACAAAGGTTGACCGCTCGGCCGCCTACATGTGCCGCTGGGTAGCGAAAAACGTCGTCGCCGCGGGCCTTGCGGACATCTGTGAGCTGCAGGTGGCGTACGCCATCGGATATCCCAACCCGACCTCGATCCACATCGAGACATTCGACACGAACAAGTATGCCGACGAGAAGATCATCGCCGCCATCCGCGAGGTTTTCCATTTCAAACCGGTGGAGATCGTCAACCATCTTGATCTCCTGCGGCCCATTTACCGCAAAAGCACCAATTACGGCCACTTCGGCAAAGCCGAGTTGCCCTGGGAGCAACTGAACAAGGTCGACGACCTGAAGGCCGCCATCAAGGCCTGAACGGGCCGGTCGGACAAACCCAACGAGAGAATCCAATCCAAAGCAATTTATGACAACAAAGACACTTGAAGCCCTTGACTACAAGGTGGCCGATATCGGACTGGCCGATTTTGGCCGGAAGGAAATTTCCATCGCCGAGCACGAAATGCCCGGCCTGATGGCCACCCGGGAAAAGTACGCCGCCGACAAGCCCCTTGCGGGCGTGCGGATCATGGGGTCCCTGCACATGACCGTCCAGACGGCGGTGCTCATAGAGACCCTCAAGGATCTTGGCGCGGACATACGCTGGTGTTCCTGCAATATCTTCTCAACCCAGGATCACGCGGCGGCGGCCATTGCCGCCGGCGGCGTGCCGGTCTTTGCCTGGAAGGGCGAGACCCTTGACGAGTATTGGTGGTGTACCTACCAGGCCTTGACCTGGCCTGACGGCAAGGGCCCGCAGCTCATTGTCGACGACGGGGGCGATGCCACACTCCTGATCCACAAGGGTCACGAGCTGGAAGATGGAAGTGACTGGGTGGATACCGAGGCCGAGAGCGAGGAGGAGGCCGTCGTCAAGGGCCTTCTCAAGAAGATCAAGGATGAGGATCCCCTGCACTGGCAGAATGTGGTCAAGGAATGGAAGGGTGTTTCCGAGGAAACAACCACCGGCGTTCATCGACTCTACGAACGCCAGAAGGAGGGTACCCTCCTGGTTCCTGCGATCAATGTGAACGACTCGGTCACAAAGAGTAAATTCGACAACCTGTATGGCTGCCGGGAAAGCCTTCTGGACGGTATCAAGCGCGCCACGGACGTCATGATTTCCGGCAAGGTGGCAGTCGTATGTGGTTACGGCGATGTCGGCAAGGGGTGCGCGGCTGCCCTGAAGGGTGCCGGTGCCCAGGTTGTGGTCACGGAAATTGACCCCATCTGCGCGCTCCAGGCCGCGATGGAGGGTCATCGCGTGATGACCATCGAAGACACACTCGGCTGGGGCAACATCTATGTCACGACAACAGGCAACCGGGACATCATCCGGATCGAGCACATGGAGAAGATGGCCGACCAGGCAATCGTCTGTAACATCGGACACTTCGACAATGAGATCCAGCTCGACAAGCTGAAGAACCATCGGGGCGTGGAGCACACCAATATCAAGCCGCAGGTCGACCAGTTCAAGTTTTCCGGAGGCAACAGCATCTACATGCTTGCCGAAGGCCGACTGGTGAATCTCGGTTGTGCGACCGGTCACCCGAGCTTTGTGATGTCGAACAGCTTCACGAACCAGGTCCTGGCCCAGGTTGAGCTCTGGAAGAATGTTGAGAAGTACACTCCCGGGGTCTACATCCTCCCGAAGCACCTGGACGAGGAAGTGGCCCGGCTTCACCTCGAGAAAATCGGGGCAAAGCTGACCCGGCTTTCCGATGAACAGGCCGCCTACATCGGGATAAGCCCGGACGGCCCATTCAAGAGCGAGCACTACCGCTACTAACGTCTTAGGACGGCGGACTTTTTAAAGGCAGCTGATGCGCAATGCGTCAGCTGCCTTTTAGTGCCGCTTTAATGAGAACGTCGGCGGACGGGTCGCCCTCCTGGTCCTGCCGAGCCTTGCGAACGGCTTTGTCAGCGGCCTCAAGGTTGTATCCGAGCGTGACAAGGGCCTGTACGGCGTCGGCAAAGGCCTCTCCGGGCTGGGAAGGGGGCGGATCCTCCTGTCCGGAGGGGAGTGGGGCTGCTGCTGCCCGGGTCGGTCCCCCCAACTTGTCCTTGAGTTCGATACAGACGCGCTCGGCGGTTTTCTTTCCAATTCCGGGGCACTTGGCGAGAAGCGCGGCATCGCCCCGGGCGATGGCTTCGCGAAGCATTTCAAAGGAGAGACGGCTCATGAGATTGAGGCCGATCCTGGGGCCGATGCCACTGACGCGGCTGGTCACCAGTTGGAAGAAATCGCGCTCAGCAGGCGAGGCAAACCCATAGAGGGCCTGATTATCCTCCCGGTAGACGGGATGGACGTGGAGGCGCAGGGTGCTGCCGGGCGCAGGCACCCTTTCGGCCGTTGTCAAAGGAATATGGATACGGTATCCGACGCCGTGGACATTGAGCACCACCTCCAGCGGGAGGGCCTGCTCAACGGTCCCTTCGATGAAGCTGATCATGGTTTTTGAGCCCCGGCCTGAACGAGACCGAGGACATCGCGCATGGAGTAGAGGCCAGGCTGGCGGTTGACGACCCAGCGGGCGGCGCGATAGGCACCGGAGGCGAAGAGGCGGCGGTCATAGGCCCGGTGGGTCAGTTCAATGCGGTCGTATTCGCCGATCAGGAAAACGGTGTGTTCCCCCACGACCTCCCCTCCACGGATGGCATGCAGCCCGATTTCAGAGTGGGGACGTTCCCCTGATTCACCGTTCCGGCCGTGATGCCTTCGGGCATCGACAAAGGGGGCTGCGGCCTCGATGGCCTCGGCGAGGTTGAGGGCGGTGCCGCTGGGAGCGTCCTTTTTGTGCCGGTGATGGATTTCCATTATTTCGGGATCATACTGATTCCCGAGGACGGTGGCAGCGGTTTCGCTGAGATAGGACAGGAGATTGACGCCGATGGAATAATTGCCCGCCCAGACGATGGGGATGGAACCCCGGCAATCAAGGATTCGGCTGCGTTCGCCCTCGCTGTGCCCGGTCGTCCCGATAACGAGGGGAATCGCCCTCCTGGCACAGGCTTCCGCCAGCTCCGGGGTGGCGCCATGAAAACTGAAATCAATCGCCACGCGGCTGTCGGAAAATCCGTTTTCGAGGGAATCTCCGGCATCCTTGGCGGAGGCCACGCGGATGCGCTCGGATTCGGCGAGGGAAATGAGGGTTTGGCCCATGCGTCCCATGGAGCCGCAAATGAGGACAGGCAGGCGATCCTTCACCGGAATTCCAGGTTGAGGGTTTGCAGGAGATGGTCGATTGCCTCCTGATGTTCCTTGGACATCCGCACCAGCGGGAGGCGGACCATGGGTGAGGGAATGCGGCCCGTCTGGAATAGAACCTCCTTGATGGTGACCGGATTTCCGTCCAGAAAAACGAGATCGGTGAGCAGGGCTTCCCATTTCACGACGAGGGCCTCGGCCCGTGCCATGTCATTCTCGAGGCAGGCCTGTGTGAGCTCACGGATGATGTCCGGGGCAAGGTTGGAGGCCACGCTGACGACGCCCCCGGCGCCGTTCTGGATAAAGGGCATGACCAGCCCGTCGTCTCCACTGAGAACGGTGAGCCCGGGAGAGGCCCTGAGGAGATCGGAGACGCGCCCGGGGTCGCCGCCGGCCTCCTTGATGGTCCGGATGTTGGGACAGGCCTCCATGAGCCGATGAACCGTCTCGACGCCAATTTCGACCCCGCAGCGCCCGGGGATGGAATAAAGGATAACCGCTTTGTCAGTGGCGTCGGCGATTTTCCGGAAATGCTGGAAGAGCCCCTCCTGGCTGGGCTTGTTGTAGTAGGGGGCCACCTGGAGGAAGGCATCGGCGCCGATGCGGTCAGCTTCCCTGGTCAGCTGGAGAGCCTCCCCGGTACTGTTGGCGCCCGTCCCGGCGATGACGGGGACGCGGCCGTCGCTGACCTCGACCACTTTCTCGATCACCTTGAGGTGCTCAAGGGAGTCCAGCGTGGGGGATTCGCCGGTCGTCCCTGTCGGCACGAGGCCATCGATACCGGCTTTGATCTGGGCGTCGACGTGGGCGGAAAGGGTTTCCCAATCGATGTGCCCGTCGCCGTTCATCGGGGTGATGAGGGCCGTGTAAACTCCTTGATATGATTGCGTTTCTGACATGTGCCGGTTTTAAAAGAATGAATTTGCCACCGTAGGTGGCCCCCTTCTAGATTTCAAACGCTAATTTCCGATGTCCGAAACACTCGATCTTTTCAACAACCTTCTCCAGTTGGCGGTGGACAACGGAGCAAGCGACATCCACATCAAGACAGGCAAGCCTGCGCTGCTACGCATCAACGGCCATCTTGAGCCGGTGGACATGGACCAGCTGAACGTGAACCAGGTCCTTGCTTTCGTGGAGGATTCCTGTCCGGTTCAGTTTTTCGAGCGCTGGCAGACCGACAACCAGGTCGATTACAGTTACCGGCTCGAGGACGTCGGCCGCTTCCGGGTGAACGCCTTTTACCAGCGGGGTACGCCGAGCATGGTTTTCCGGCACGTCAAGGATCGTCCGCCCACCTTTTCCCAGCTCAACCTCGACAGCTCCCTTTTCGTCGATCTGTGCGGCCATTCAGATGGAATCATGCTCGTTTGCGGACCGACAGGGTGCGGGAAAAGTTCCACCCTTGCGGCGATGCTCAACTGGATCAACCTGAACGTGGACAAACACATTGTCACCCTCGAGGATCCGATTGAATTCACCTATTCGGACATCAAGTCGAGTTTTGACCAGCGGGAGATCGGGATTGACGCGCCGACCTTTGAACTGGGCATCACAAGCGTCCTCCGGCAGGACCCGGATATAATCATGATCGGGGAGATGCGGGATGCGGAGACCTTCAACACAGCCCTCACGGCTGCAGAGACGGGACATTACGTTTTCGGAACCCTTCACAGCAGCAGCGCGCAGCAGTCCGTACAGAGGCTCTTTGATTATTACCCCCCGGACCAGCACATTGGTCTCAGGCGGCAGATCTCGAGTACCCTGCGGGGCATCGTGACGCAGCGACTCGTGCCCTCACTTGACGGAACCAGTCGCCTGCCGGTGATCGAGTGCCTGGTCATGGATGCCCTTGCCCGTACCGTGATCGGGGAGGGGAATTTCGAGAAGATTCCCGCCGTTGTGGAGGCCGGGAAGGACTCCGGCAGCCGTTCCTTCAACCAGGACCTGTATCGGCTGGTAAAGGAGGGGAAGATCAGCAAAAACACAGGACTGGCCATCTCCCCCAATCCGAAGGCCCTTGAAATGAATCTGAAAGGAATTTTCCTTTCAGAGGGTGGCATTGTCGGTTAATTCCCGCGGGGAATAAAAAGTTCGAGGACGCAGAAGGACTGGCTGTGGACGGAGACAGGGATCAGGTGCAGGGCGAAGGGGCGAGTCAGGCCCGGTCCGATCCTGAGATTCAGGTCCACTTCCTGCCCGGTCCCGCGGAGGGTCGAGTGGAATGCGGTTTGCCAGGCCTCCATTTCGGCCTCGCTGCCGCTGAGGACCTGTTCGAGGGGTTCGCCAAGGTTCTGCTCGAATTCCTTCTCAAGGGCGCGGCTTTGCATAAGGACGACCCCTTCCGGATCCCGCAGGCAGAACCGGATCGGCGATGACTCGGCAAAGGCCCCAATGACGGCATCAGCTCCCTCGAAGAGATCAAGCAGTTGATAAACCTCCTGGCGCTTCCGGGTGGTCCCGACCATTTCGAGAGGCTGGCCGCCGGAATCGCGTCTGTGGACAAATCCGCTTTGTTGGACCCAGACCCACTCATTGGCGGCATCGAGGAGGCGGTGTTCACAGTTCCAGGTTGCGTCCGCTCCCTCAAAGCAGCGCTGGAGGGAACGCTGCACGGCGCGGAGATCCTTGGGATGAATCCGTTCCCACCAGAAGCTGTCCTGATGGTTCATGTCCTCTTCCCCGTACCCGAGCATGCATTCGTCGACACTGCGAATCTTCAGGCGTTTACGTTTGAGGTTCCATGTCCACCAGACCTGCTCGGCGTACTTGAGCGCGGTATCAGCCTGGAGCTGGAAGTCTTCGGCTTGGGCGCGAAAAAGGGCCAGTCGCTCTTCGAGGGAGGTCTTTCCGGGAAATTGCGTCATCTAAAAAAGGGGTAAGTATCCAAAGACTGTATCAGGGGGAAGCCCTTGCGGCAAGGGCCTTCAAGAGTGAGAACAATAATAAGCGAATATAATTTTGTACAGCTGGTCATTCAGCAATTCTAATTTATTCTTGCGGTAATAACCGCTCCTGATAGTAAGGAATGTCGTGAATCAGAAAAGCTTACGATGTTGATTGGAAGGATTGAGAAGGGAAACGGGGAAAGCTTTTCCGGGAAGGAGGCTGCGGTCATATACGCCCAGGGGTGTAACCTGCGATGTGCCTATTGTGGCTATGCCTCGTATCTCGGGCTCTGTGAAGGACTGGGAACGCACGACTGGGACTACGCCGAGAGCTATCTGGAAAAGCGTTTGGACCGCCTTGAGGGGGTTGTGTTCAGCGGGGGTGAGCCGACGTTGCACGAGGACCTTGGTCAGTGCATGAAACGGGCCCGGGAGATGGGACTGGCGGTCAAGCTGGAAACGAATGGCACGCGTCCGGAGGTTCTGCGGGAATTGATAGGGAGTCATCTTCCGGATTACATCTCCATGGACGTGAAGGCCCCGCTGGAAAATTATGCCAACCTTGTCGGGAGGCGGCTTGATGCGGAATTAATCCGGACGAGCATCTGGCTGGTGAAGCATTCGGGAATCCCACATGAGTTCATCACAACGGTGGTGCCGGGGCTTCATACGACACGTGAACTGAAGGCGATTTCCGAACTTGTCCACGGGGCGGACCGCTACGTGGTACAGGATTTCATTTCAAGCAGTCCGTTGAGGCTGGAACTGAAAGGGCGGCCGGCTTTTCCAGACAAGGCCCTTGAGGACATGCGTCCCTATGTTGAGAAACGTGTGAAGGCTTTTGAGATCCGTCATTCGGAGGAGGCAACAGCGATGCCGTCGGCCAAGCGTCGTCGTTGTTCCGAATCGATGGCGATCTGAGAGGGGGGCCTTCAACCTTTGAGGAGGGAAACCTCTCCACTGTGGAGAAGGGCGGTGGATCCGTCATCGCGGAGAACGCGCAGGGAACCGTTGCCGGTAATACCGGAGGCAATGCCCTCGACGGCCCCGGTGTGGACCCGCTGGCCACGGAGGTAATCAAATTCGGGCCAGAGGTCTGCCAGTTCGGGGGGCGGACGGGCATCATCAAGGAAAACCTGTACGGCTTCGGCGAGGCAGGCCACGAGGCCATGGGCGAGCCGGGTGAGGGGAAGGGGATATCCGAGGTTGAGGGCAAGGGAACCGGCGACCGGGGCGAGTTCTGAGGGAAAATCGGTTTCCCCCGCGTTGACATTCAGGCCGAGCCCGAAAACGAGATCCCGGGTGAGTTCGGCATCAACGCGGGCCTCGGTCAGCATGCCGGCAATTTTGCGACCGTGAAGGAGAAGATCATTGGGCCACTTGAGCATGACGGGGAGGCCGTGGGTGTTACGGATAAAGCGGCATAGGGAAAGGCCGAGCCAGAGGGTGATGGTCTGGAGGCGGGCGGGAGGAAGGCGCGGCCGGAGGCCGAGGGAGAGGTAAAGGTTATGGGCATGGGGACTGTGCCAGAAGCGTCCACGCCGGCCGCGTCCGGCTGACTGGGAATTGGCGACAACGATGAAGGGAGCTTCGGTTTCCTCGGAAAGCTTTTCGGCGGCGATATCGTTGGTACTGCCAACAGCGTCGAAAGGGAAGACATGGCGGATGAAGGGACAGGGCTCGTGCTGGAGAAGGGCTTCAAAAAGAGCTGGATGAAAGGTCAGGGGCTCCGCCGAGAGACGGTAGCCCCGGTTGCGGATGGCATCGAACTGGAACCCTTCCTGCCGGAGGTTTTCCAGCCGGTTGTGAACACTGACGCGTGAGAGCCCGAGTCTGTGTGCGATGGCGGTCCCGGATACGAACGCTTCCCCGGACCTCAGGAAGGGAAGGAGGATTTTCGCGTCTGTCTGCACAGGATCAGAGCCAGTCGAGGCCAATGTCCCTCCAGGTTGCCTGGTGGACAGTGGCTCCGGTGGAGATGAAGTCGAGGCCGATTCCGGCGAGGAGGGGCAGTCCGTCGAGGGTGATCCCGCCACTGGCTTCGGTGGCGGCCCGGTTCCCGACAAGAGCAAGGGCTTCGCGGAGGTCGGCGAGGGAGAAGTTATCGAGGAGGAGGACCTCAATGCCGGCCTCAAGGGCGGGGGGAATCTGAGCGAGGGAATCGACCTCGAGTTGGATGACCCTGTCGGGCCACTGGGTCCGGGCGCGCCCGATGAAACTGGCAAGAGCGGGACCCTCGCGGGCGCCGGCTGCGGCCAGATGGTTGTCCTTCAGCATGATGCGGTCAAAGAGGCCCATGCGATGGTTGAATCCGCCCCCGCAGGCAACGGCGTATTTTTCAAGGACGCGGAAGCCGGGGGTCGTCTTCCGTGTATCAAGGAGGCGGGTCCCGGACTCCCCGAGGGCGTGAACAAAGGATTCAGTGAGGGTGGCGATCCCGCAGAGATGCTGGAGAAAATTGAGGATGACGCGCTCGGATTCGAGAAGGACATGAGCCGGGCCGGTCATCTTTCCCAGGGCGGAACCCGCCGGGCAGGAATCGCCGTCCTGGCAGGCCGGCTCGAAGGCGCTTTCCCCTCCATAGGCCTCGAGGATCATGGGGACCAGCGGGAGGCCGCAGGCGACGAGAGGTTGCCGGGCCGTGAGGGCGGCTGCGGCCTGCTTCGGCGATTTCCGCAGGAGGCTGCTGGCGAGATCACCCCCGTGGGCCGGGGGCGGTGAAAGGCCAAGGCCGTGGAGATCCTCCGCGCGGGCGAGGTCGATCAGATGCCGAACAGTATCCGGATTGATGTCATCCCATGAAATCCGCCTTGCGAGTTGTTTGGCGAGAGAAGGGGCGGTCATTTGATTTCCCCGTTTCCACGGATGAGGTACTTGTAGGAGGTCAATTCGTTGAGGCCCATGGGCCCCCGGGCATGAAGCTTGTCGGTGGAAATCCCGATCTCGGCACCGAGACCGAATTCGAAGCCGTCTGTGAACCGGGTCGAAACATTCCAGTAGACGGTGGCGGAATCGACTTCCTGCTGGAAGCGCCGGGCGGCTGCTGCGTCGGTGGTGAGGATGGCGTCGCTGTGGCCGGAGCCACAGGCATTGACGAAGGAGATGGCCTCATCGAGGGAATCAACCGTCTTCACGGAGAGGATCTTGTCGAGGTACTCGGTCCTGTAATCCTCCTCGGTGGCGCTCTTGAAGGGAATTCCGCCGAAGGCTCGGAGGGCCTCGGCGGCTGACGGATCAACCCGCAACTCGACACCGGATTCATGCAGGGCCTTGGCAACGCCGGGAAAAACCTCCTGGAGGGTGTCCCGGTGGACGACGAGGTTTTCGGCCGCGTTGCAGACGCTGGGGCGCTGGCATTTGGCATTGACCGTTACGGCGATGGAGAGGGGCTTCTCGGCGGCAGCATCAAGGTAGAGATTGCATATCCCCTTGTAATGCTTGATGACGGGCATGAGGGCGTTCTCCGCGACAAAGCGGATGAGGCCCTCGCCCCCGCGGGGAATGAGGCAGTGGATGGAGTCGTCGCAACGGAGGAGGACATTGAGGGCATAGCGTTCAACAGTGGGGACAAGCTGCACGGCGTAATCCGGGACGCCGGTTTCCTCAAGGGCCCTGAGGACGACGCGGGCGAGGGCCTGGTTGCTGTGGAAGGCCTCCCGGCCGCCGCGCAGGATTGTGGCATTTCCGCTTTTGAGGCAGAGAACGGCGCAGTCGACGGTGACATTGGGACGGGATTCGTAGATGATACCGATGACCCCGATGGGGACCCGCACCTTTTCGATGGTGAAGCCCTTCCGGTGTTCCCGGGTTTCCAGGATTTCCCCGACCGGATCCTTCAGGGCGGCGACCTGGCGGGTGCCCTCGACCATGGCGGCAATGCGCACGGGAGTGAGGCGGAGACGATCGAGGAGAGCCTCCGAGAGGCCGAGGTTGCGACCTGATTCGAGGTCCTTCTCATTGGCCTCAAGGAGCATGGGCTGGGTCTGCGGCGCCTCGAGCAGGTCCGCAAGGCGAATGAGCGCATCGTTGCGCGTACGGGCGGGCACGGCGGCAAGCTGACGGGAAGCCGCGAGAGCGCGTCCGGCCATGGTACGGATATCTTTTTCAACCTCAGAATCGCTCATACTGAAGGAGGTTTAGCGGGATCCGGAAGGACTGGCAAGCAGCCGTTCAGTCTAATTCGCGGACGATTTTTTCCCAGTGATCCTCCGGGAGTTCGGCGCCGATGACCTGGACAATTTCGGCCCCTAGCCGGGCTCCCCAGGCGGCGCAGGTTTCGAGGGGCTTGCCTCGCAGCCATGCGGTGAGGAAGCCGGCCGCCCAGTAGTCCCCGGCCCCGGTGGTATCCGTGGCGGTGATTCCGGGAACAGCGGGAACATGGAGGACCTCGTCTCCTTTCCGGGCAAGCCAGGCGCCTTCCCGGCCTCCCTTGACCACGGCGAGTTCGCAGTAGTCGGCAAGCTCTGAGGCGAGCTTGGCGAGGTCATCGCGGGAGCCCCGGGTAAAGGTTGCCGCCTCATCCTCATTGGCAAAGAGGAGATCGACATAATTCCTGAGAATGTCGGGCAGGATATCGCGGGTGGCTTCGACCACCTCAAAGGAGGCGAGGTCGAGGGAAATCGTGCATCCGGCTTCCCGGGCGGATTTGAGGACGGCCATCATGAGGTCCGGATTAAAGAGCAGGTAGCCCTCGATATGGGCATGTTTGCAGCCGATGAAATCAGCTGTTTTGACCTCATCCGGGGAGAGGGTGGCGGCGGCTCCGAGGTCGGTTCTCATGGTGCGCTCGGAATCGGGAGTGATGAGCGAGAGGCAGCGTCCATTGGGAATGGTCCCGGCCTTGAAGCGTGAGGCGTCGCCCCCGAGGACCTCGAAGCGTTCCCGGTAGAACGTGCCACCGGTATCATTGCCGATTTTGCCGAGGAAAGTGGTCCGAAGACCGAGACGGGCGGCGGCGAAGACAGTATTTCCGGCAGAACCGCCCGGGGCTTCGGTAAAGGGCTCGGGAAGTTCGGCCATCCACTTTGCGATGGATTCAGCATCGGTCAGGATCATGCCGCCTTTTTCCCCGCCAACCTGTTCGAGGAAGGATTCCGGGATCTTGGAAAGGACGTCGAGAATCGGGTTCCCGACGCCTACGAGTTCGAATGATGTATTAAGCATGGTGGCAAGCCTAAGCAAATCTTCTTCGTCATGACCAGCCCCGATCGGATTTAGTCGCTCCAAAGGTTACTTGACGAGGAGGGAAACCCCTCCGCGCCGGGGATCGCCGAGGCCGCGCAGGGTTCCATCGGGAAGCCGGCAAACGGTGTGTGCGCCGCCGAAGAAAAGGTTGGGAATCGAGTGCTCCACAGGGGCGAAGCCTTTGATCTCACGCAGGGCGGTGGCGGCGGCTTGCTCTGCGTGGAGCTGACTGTCCTCCCAGTGGAGGCGGGGTGCCGTGACCGCTTCCTCGATTGAGGCCCTGCGCTCAAGAAGGTGCCTGAGGATCTGCAGGAGGGTGGAACGAATCCGGTTGGAACCGCCGGAGCCGGTGGCCACACGGGACCCGTCAGCAAGCTCGGCCAGCAGAGGGGCCATCATCGAAGCGAGGCGACGGCCGGGTTTCCATGAACCCAGACCACCGGGTTGCAGGTCTTCCTCACCGAGCATATTGTTCATCATGAAGCCGGTTCCGGGAACGATGACACCTGAACCGGCTCCATTGCTGGTCGTGAGGGAAATTTCGTTGCCGTGATGGTCCATGATGGAGAGTTGGGTCGTCCCTTCCGAGCGGACCTGGCATAAAGCCTCGGGAAAGAGGATGAGGGCAGCCTTCCGGATTTCCGGGTTGCTCTCAAGGGCCTCTCCCAGGGAGGCCTGCTCGGTCCGGGTCAGGCGGGCAATTCCGTCCTCGGAGCGCAGGAGGCTCATGAGGCGCAGAGGCTCGATCCATGATTTCCAGTCGGATGCCTGGGCAAAGGGATAGGCGTGCGCCTCCAGGGGGGTATTCAGGGCGAGGGCGACGGCAATGAGGGTTCCGCCCATGGAGGGTGGTGGATTGAGGTGGATCCGGCCTCCGTGGCGTTGAATCCGCAGGGGCTCGCGAAGAAAGACCTCGTAGGAACTGAAGTCCTCCCTCCTGAGATGCCCTTCCTGATCGCGGGAAAAGGCATCCACCAGGCGGGCCACATCACCCTCGTAGAACCAGCGTTCACCCTCGGCGACGAGCATGTCCAGAAAGCCTTCGAAATCCGGATTGCGGAAGGTTTCCCCATCGCGAAGGCAGCGATCCGGGGAGGTCACGGACTGGAAGAGGCGGCGGGATTCGCTGCTGGAGAGGTAGAGGGTGGAAACGACATCCAGCAGGCTGGCGGCATGATCCGTAATCCGGACCCCGTTGCGGCACAGCTCGCGGGCCGGGGCGGCGCATTCAGCGCGGGGAAGGCGCCCGAGATCGTCGTGAATGCGCAGCAACCCGGCGACACATCCGGGTGCGGCCATACTCGCGGCCCCGAGGTGAAAAACCTGGCGGGTGGAACCGAAGTCGGCCTCCAGAGGGTAGGCGCAGGCGGCGGGATTGCTGGTCCTTGGAGCCTGGGTAAAGAAATCGTAGAGACGGGTCCGACCGGAGGCCGGAGTCAGCATTGCGAACCCCCCGCCCCCGGGGGAGGTCAGGACCGGTTCCGCGAGGCAGGCCGCGAGCCAGCCTGAGAGGGCCGCATCGAAAGCATTCCCGCCGCAGGAGAGGGCATAGGCGGCGGCATGGGCTGTTTCAGGATGACCGGCGGCGACTATGGATTCGTGAGGCATGGCTTTCGAGGATGGGAAAAGCTGCTTTCCTGTGAACACAAAAGCGGGTTCCGGGGCCCACTGTGGACAAGAACCTTGCTTATTTAGCGGGCGGGAACCCCCTTAAGAGAGGTATTCTTTTGCAGTTGATCGCGGTCGCAGCCCCCTGTACAAAACCAGTCTCATGACTCTCGACGCTTTCTGGACACGACCCATAGACCTCGGGACGATCAGTTTCACGCCCCTGTCCCTTCTCCTGGGATTTGTTCTTCTGCTGGTGGCTGTCTTTATCCAGCGTCTGCTCAAGTACATCCTGAGCCAGAGGGTTTTTCCCCGATTCAGCATGCATCCGGGCCTTGCTCACGCCTACGCGACCCTTGTCGGATACATCTTCCTTTTCGTTGCCCTCATCATTATTGGCCCGATTTCCTTTCAGGGCCTCAACTGGGCGACCCTTTCGGTCATCCTTGGTGCCATCTCCTTTGGTGTTGGCTTTGGCCTCCGTAATATTGCGGACAACTTTGTCAGTGGCCTGATCATCCTCCTCGAGCGGCCCGTGAGGGTGGGCGACCGGGTGACAATCGACGATACCAGCGGGAC
>JAWLGH010000142.1:0-3544 GCA_041685165.1 Oceanipulchritudo sp.
TCGACCCCGAGCATCGTCGCCCCAGTCAGGTTCACTTCCTTTATATGGCCAGACGCATCGAGTGAGAAATAGCCCACCGGGGCGAAGTCATACAGATCCGTGTATTTCTCCACCAGAAGCTCAAGGTGGCTGCGGGCATCGCGCAGTTCGGTATTCTGCATTTCCAGTTCGATCTGGTGAACCTGGAGTTCCTGCATGATGCGGTGCGGGTCCCCTTGCGGCGTCGCCGGTGCCTCCGCTCGCAGCCTTTTCTCCGCCTCCCGGCGCAAGGCTTCCTCCCCGTCGGGCTGGCCTGTCTCGTCAGGTGGCATCGGAATCTCCTTTCGGGTCCTTGCCGGTGCGGGAGACGCGGTCCTCCAGCTCGGCGTGGCGATCTCGTAATCCCGCTTCAAGACGCTTTGCCGCGGTGATGTCGGTGAAGGTGATGACGACACCGTCGATACGGTTGTCCAACGTCCGGTAAGGCATGATGCGCACAGTAAAGTAGGCGCCGTCGCTGGTGGAAACGGGTTTTTCCGATGCAATGAGCTTGCGCAAAACCTTCCGGACATCTACCTCCAAATCCGGATAATTCAAACGGGTGGAAAGGTCGGTGATCGGGCGGCCAACGTCGCCGGGGATCAACTTGAAAATGGAAGTCGCGCATTCCGTGAACCGGCGGACTTTCAGATCATTATCCAGAAAAACGGTCGCGATGTCGGTGCTGTTGAGGAGATTTTTCATGTCGCTGCTTGTCCGCGACAATTCATCGACCTTGACCTGCAACTCGGCATTCACCGTCTGCAGTTCCTCGTTCAGCGATTGCATCTCCTCCTTGGAGGTCATCAATTCCTCGTTGGTGGACTGTAATTCCTCGTTGGCGGACTGCAGCTCCTCATTGGCGGAGCTGAGTTGCTCCTGTGTCGCCTGCATGTTTTCGCGGGTCAGGCGCGCATCCTCGCGCAGCTCGTCCAACTCCCGCTTAATTTCCTCCACTTGGGTCTGATCGGGGAGGGGGCCTTGCCGCTTCACCTCTGTCGGCAGGGCGACATCGTGGAAAACGATCATGATCAAGCCCTGTAACTCAGTGTCGCCCCCAAGGCGGTCCATCTCAACATCCACGGCCCGGCCCTTTTCCATGCCATCGGGCTGCAATTCGCGTACGCTGATATGCTCCTCCTTCCGCAGCACCTTCTGAAAGCCGACAAAAAGCCTGTTGCGCATACCTTCGCGGGCCATGGCAAAGAGGTTCCAGTTGGCCTTGCCTGCCGCCGGCTCCAGATACTTCCCTGTGCGGCCGCTGATGTAGAGGATGTCACCTTTGTCGTCCACCAGAACCGCTGGTGGAGCGTAGGCACGGAGAACCTGTTCATCGGCCAGTGATTTCAGGCTTGGGGCCGGTTTCGCCTTGTGCGGCTCAGCTTTTCCCCCGGAGCCCGCCTTGCCGAAGGTTGCCGGGAACTCCGGCGGATGAAGCCGTTCCTTTGATTCAAGGCTCCGGTAAAGACGCGCCTTGGCATCAATGGGAGAGAAAAGATAGGTGAACTCCCCGATGGTTTCCGCGCTGCCAAGAAAGAGGATCCCTCCCGGGTTAAGGCTGTAATGGAAGATTGGCATCAACTGCCGCTGCATTTCCGGTTCAAGGTAGATGAGAACGTTGCGGCAACTGAGAATGTCCAGCTTCTTGAAGGGTGGATCCATGAGCAGGTTCTGAGGGGCGAAGACGACCATTTCGCGGATTTCTGTCCGGATCCGGTAGCCGCGTTCAGTCCTGGTGAAGAACCGTTCAAGCCGGTCCGGGGGAACATCGGCGGCAATGTTCTCGGGATAGACACCTGTCCGCGCCCGGGCGATTGCATCCCCGTCGAGATCAGTGGCAAAGACCTGTATGGCACAATGAGTATCGGGCAGGTGCTTGTCGACGCTCTCTTTCATCACCATAGCGAGCGAGTAAGCCTCCTCGCCGGTCGAACAACCGGGCACCCATGCGCGCAGGGGATGATGAGGGCGCCCGGCCAAAAGCTCGGGCAGGCTGCTTTCGGCCAGACGGTCCCAGTTGGCCCGGTCACGGAAGAAACGGGTGACCCCGATCAGCAACTCCTTGAAAAGCAGGTCCAGCTCCTGCGGGTTTTCTCGAAGGTAGCGGATGTAGGCTTCGATGCGGTCAATCTGGTGGATCCCCATACGACGCTCAATCCGACGATGGAGGGTGTTTCGCTTGTAGAGGGAAAAGTCGTGGCCTGAATGCTCTCTGAGGAGAATCACGGCTTTCTCCAGCGTGCCTTGGGACTCTTCCAACTCAAGTTCCTTGTCCCTCGGCGCGAGGGGCTTACGCTGCTGCAACCAGGCGAGGATCTTTCCGGGAAGCTCACTTGCCGGGGCGACGATATCGGCAAGGCCCGCTTCGATGGCGCTGCCGGGCATGCTGTCGCACTTTGCCGTCTTGGGATCCTGGACGATGACGAGCCCGCCTTTCTCTTTAATGGCGCGCAATCCAAGCGTCCCATCGGACCCCATTCCGGAGAGGATCACACCGATGCCGCGCTCATGTTGATCGAGCGCGAGGGAGCGCAGGAAGAAATCAACCGGCAACCGGAGCCCGCGCGGGGCCGAGGGTTCCAGTAAATGGAGTACCCCGTTCAAAATGGAGATATCGTTGTTCGGGGGGATGACGTAGACGTGATCCTTCAAGACCGGCATACGGTCCTCGGCCTCGGCAACCGTCATGGCCGTTTTGCGCTGCAGGAGTTCCGGCATCATTCCCTCGCGGGTCGGGTCGAGGTGCTGGATGACAACGAAGGCCATCCCGGAGGGGTTGGGCGTATGGGTAAAGAACTCCTCCAGGGCCTCGAGACCACCGGCTGAAGCTCCGATGCCCACCACAGGGAAGGAGACATCAGTCGGTTCAACAGGAGTGTTTGGGGTCTCTTTCTTTTCCTTCTTTTTCGACATTTCAGCGACACACTTGCCTCTTAAATAGGTCTGCTCAACGGACACGACAAGGAAATCCGCCTCAGGGGTATGTCTTTTGAAGAAGGGAAAATCCGCTTTGTCGCAAACGGGGTGACAGGAACAGCCCTTATCCACCTAGTTCACATAAGGTAGAGTAAGACCCCATTCTTAAAGGGAACGATCAAGGGTATAATTGAACCATGAAGTTGGTCAACCTTCCGCTCGTGCTTCTGTTGCTGTCAGGGTGCGGGTGGCTATCCGGAAGCTCCAGCTTCCGCACAGGGGCATGATGGGATACAAGGGAGAATGAAGGCGCTTTTGTTATACCCGGAATTTCCCGACACGTTCTTCAGTTCAAGAAGATGACCACCTTGTACTCAACGAAGCTGAATTTACGGGTTTCATTTCCGCCGTTGCAGCGAGACGATTCATGCATGAGTATAGGTGGCCAGCGGGGGGGCGGGTTTCAGGAATCGGGCAATCCGGTGACCTTGGTCACGGGTTGCGATTGAGGCCTTCAGGCTTGGGCTAACTTGAGGGAGTTGTCGACCTTCTGGAGAAGTTCCTGGAGGGAAAAGGGCTTGGCCATGACATCGCAGAAGGGAAGGATTTT
>JAWLGH010000066.1:0-14512 GCA_041685165.1 Oceanipulchritudo sp.
CGCCGGGAGGGGCTGACTTCATTGACCTTGTCCCCGAGGGTTTCCTTGATCCATTCCGTGAGGGCTTTCTGTTCGTCCTCGCTGAGCTTGTGTTCGGGAGAGGAATCCTCTTCCCCGAGGGAGACATCGGCGCTGTCGGCGGCCACGAGGGGCTTTTCCTCGAAGGCGTTGAGATGGTTCATGACGAACTCGTCGATCGGCTCGTAGAGGAAGAGGACTTCGAGGTTGCGGGCGGTGAAGGCCTCAAGGTAGGGCCCGTTCTCAATGGATGCCCGGGAAGGTGCGTAGATGAAGTAGATCTCCTTCTGATCGGTCTGCATCCGGCTGACGTACTCAGCAAGGCTGGTGCGTTTGCCGGCCTCGGTGAGGCTGCTTTCGTAACGGAGGAGACCGGCGAGTTTCTCGCGGTGGGTGAAATCGGTGGTGATGCCTTCCTTGAGGTAGATGCCGAACTGGTCGTAGAACTCGGCATAGGCATCGGGCTTCTTGTCGGCCTCATCGGAAAGGAGCTTCAGGAAGCGGCTGGTGAGGATCTTGTTGAGCTTCTGGACGAGGGCGGAATCCTGCATGGATTCACGGGAGATATTGAGGGGAAGATCGGCTGAATCGACGACCCCCCGAAGGAAACGGAGCCACTCGGGAAGGAGCCCTTCCGGTTTGTCATCGATAAGGACCTTGCGGCAATAGAGGGAGACGCCGGGTTCCATGCGTCCGAAGCCAAAACGCTCGATGTTTTCCTTCGGTGTGAAGAGAAGGGCGTTGATGGCAAGGGGGGCGTCGGCGGCGAAATGAAGGGTGTGCCGGGGTTCGTCGAAGGCATTGGCCTGGAACTTGTAGAACTCGGTGTATTCCTCGTCCTTGATTTCGTTTTTGTTCCGCAGCCAGAGGGCGTCGATGGTGTTGACCCGTTCCCCGTTGAGGTTGATGGGGAACTGGACAAAGCTGCTGTAGCGTTTGATGATTTCCTCGACCTTGGACTTCTGGGCGAATTCCTTGCAATCCTCCTTGAGTTTAACGACAACTTTGGCACCCCGGCGCTGGCTGTCCTCGGTTTCCTCGATGCGGTATTCGCCCATGCCGTCGCTGATCCAGACAAGGCTTTGCCCGTCCTCGCGGTAGGAGTGGGTGTAGAGGCGGACCTCGTCGGCGACCATGAAGGCGGAATAGAAGCCGACTCCAAACTGGCCGATGAGCTCGGCGGGGTCGGCACCGGATTCGCGGGCCTCCTTGATGGCGGCGGCAAAGGCCTTGGAGCCGGACTTGGCGATGGTGCCGATGTTTTCGACGAGCTCGTCGTGGGTCATCCCGACCCCGTAATCCTGGATTGTGATGGTGCCGGCGGAGTCGTCGGTGGAGATGTTCACTTCCAGGGGAAGGGTGTCGTCGTAGATGGGGTCCCCCGTCAGCTGGAAATGACGCAGCTTTTCGAGGGCGTCACTGGCATTGGAGACGAGTTCCCGGATGAAGATTTCCCGGTCGGTGTAGAGGGAATGAATGACGATATCCAGCAGTTGCCGGACTTCGGCCTGGAAGGTGTGTGTTTCAGAAGGTGAAGCGCTCATTTCAGTTGTCGTACGTTGTCTCTGGTGAGGTGAAAAAGCGGGTTAATCTAGAAGGCTCTTTTCGAAAATCAAGAGTTGATGCGGGATGAAAGGCGTTCAGGAGTCCGTTTGCTGAAGAAAAAGGGAGAGGGCGGTCAGGATCAGACCGTGGGGAAGGAGGCTGAGGGCTACGGGCAGGCGGGCTCCGGTCATGCGGCCGCGCTGGAGGATCCAGGCGAGGAGAAGGGTGAGGAGGACGAGGACCGTCCCGGCAGGCGGCCATGACCAGGCGCGCTCGGAGACGGCGTGGGGAATGCGCAGGGAGGTTTTGAGAATGAACTCGACGAAGGTGATCGCAGGCCAGGACATAACGGCGAGGGTTCCCGGAAGGAGGGTTCCGAGCAGGGGCGCGGCGAGGAGGCAGAGGGTTCCGAGCATGACGATGAAGGTGACGAGGGGGTTGAGGAGGATACCGAAGAAAACCCCGGCAGGGGTGAAGAGGTTGAAGTGCTGGATGATAAGGGGCATGCTGACGAGGCTGGCACTGAGGGAAACCGCAACGAGGTCGAAAAGGCGGCTGGTGCCCTGAAGGATCCTCCTTCCGGGACCCCTTTGAAAGAGAAGATGCCCGGCCCTGGAGTTGAGGTGGTTACGAAAGGCGGCGGCGGCGGGCAGGCCGAGAAGAAGGATGGCTCCGACGACGCTGTAGGAGAGCTGGAACCCAAGGTGGAAAAGCTGGGAGGGTTGCCGGAGGAGAACAATCCAGGCGGAAAGGGCAAGGGCCGGAAAGGGATGCGGCTGTCGGGAAAGGGAACGCGAGAGGCTGAGGCAACTGATCATGATCCCGGCCCGGATGGCGGAAGGGCTGGCCCCGGTGAGCCAGATGTAGATCCAGGTCCCGGCGAGGACGGGAAAGACGGCGAGGGTCCGGGGGAGGCGGGCAAGGGCGAGGATCCCGAAAAGGCAGAGGGCGAAGCTGCCGACGTGGAGACCGCTGACCGCGAAGAGGTGATAGGTCCCGGTTTCCCGGTAGAGCTGGATGCGGTCATCGGTGAGGAAGGAGCGTTCCCCCAGAAGCATGCTCGCGAGGACATTGCCGGGATCCCCGGGTTCGCGGGTGCCGCTGCGGAGCATCCCCGCGCTGGCTTCGTGAAGCCGTTGCCGGAGGCGCTCGAGGAAAGGCGGTGAGCGAAGATGGGCCGTGATCCGCCCCTGGTTCAAGGAGAGGAAAACGGCGCGGTTGGTGAGGTAGGCCTGGTAATCATCAAGCTCCTCCAGAAAGGGAAGGTGGGTCAGGAGGCCGGAACAGGTGACATGGTGCCCGCGTGCCGGCGTGTCCGCATCCGGAAGGGTGGCGAGGTAAAAGGCGACTTCGTGGCCGCGGAGCGTGTCGAGGGGAAGGCGGGATTCCCGCACCCGGCCGATGCCGGCGAGCCGTCCGGGTTTCCGGGCGTTGAAGGTTTCGGTGATTTCAAGGGAGACCTGGACCTCCCGCGGGGGCCGGTTCTCCCAGGAAGGGTGAGGACGGGGAGTCTGGGAGAAGGCGAGGATGAATCCGGTGAGAAAACTTGCGGGAATGAGACGGCGAGGTCCGCGGAAGGTGAAGACGGCGGCAAGAAGGAGGATCGGGACGAGGTGGAGGGCATGCGGGTAGCGTGCGGCGAGGATGCCGCCGGCAAGGGGAAGGAGGCTCCGGAGAACCGGCGCGGCGGCGCAGAGAGGCGGGCGGATTGTCCCTTCAGTGCTGAATGAAGGGCTGGCCATTGAGGAAGATCGGCTGACGCAACCCCCTCCGGAGGTAGGTCAAGGCTTCCCCGATGGCCTGGGTGAGGGGCCATTTGCAGGCCAGATTGGCGGCAATGGCGCTGGAGAGCGTGCAGCCCGAGCCGTGGGTGTTGGTCTTCTCGACCCGTTTGCCGGTGAATTCGCTGAGGGTGCCATCCGTCATGGCGAGGATATCCGTCAGGTCTTGTGACTCCTCCAGATGGCCCCCTTTGAGGAGGACGGGAGCGTTGAAACGGACTGCCATCTGGACCGCGGCTTCGCGCATCTCATGGATGGAGCGGGGGGATTGGCCGAGGATGACGCCCGCTTCATCGAGGTTCGGAGTGATGAGGGCAGCCTGCGGGAGAAGCTCCGACTGGAGCGCCTCAATGGCGGATCCGTGGAGAAGGACGGCCCCGCTGGTGGCCACCATTACGGGGTCGACAACAGCCGGAATTTCGGGATTGGCCGTAAGAAACTCGGAGACGGCGGAGATGATTTCTCGGTTGTAGAGCATCCCGGTTTTGACGGCTCCGATCCGGAAATAGCGGTGGATCTGGTCGATCTGCTCGCGGACAAAGACGGCCGGAAGGGCTTCAATGGCGGAGACGCTGCCGGGACTCTGGGCCGTCAGGCAGGTGATGGCTGTGGTCCCGAAGACACCATTAGCCCTGAAGGTGAGGAGGTCGGCCTGGATTCCGGCGCCGCCTCCGCTGTCGGATCCGGCAACGCTCAGGGCGACGGGTAAATCATCGTTTCGGCGCATGGAAGCAGCCTTGTCGACTGACTGCTTGCAAGCAAGAAAGGATCCGGGAATACTCGGAAAAAGAATGCCTGAAAATGATCAGAGAGAGTTCTTTACGGCGGGCCCGGGAAGTCCGGATCCTGAGCCGGGGGCAAGGGCTTCCGAAAGCGCGGAGAAAACCGGCGGCGCGAGTTACCGGCCTCTGGCGGCACGGATGAGGCCGGGTAACCTCGGAGACGTTGTCGGGCAGGACCACCTTCTCGGGGAGGGATGCCTCCTGCCAGAGCTGGTGCGCGCGGACCGTTTCGGAAGCATTCTTTTCTACGGGCCGCCGGGCACGGGGAAAACCTCCCTCGCCGAGGCCATAGCCCATGAGACAGGAAGCCGCTTCGTTCAGGTCAACGCGGTCCTCTCCAACACCGCGGAAATGCGGGACATCCTGCGCATGGCGCGCTACCGCCCTGAGGAACGGACAATCCTTTTCATTGACGAGATTCACCGCTTCAACAAGGCCCAGCAGGACCTGCTTCTGCCGGACGTGGAGGCGGGCCACATCCGCCTCATCGGGGCGACAACGCATAATCCGGGTTTCTATGTCAATGCGCCCCTGTTGAGCCGCAGTCACCTCTTCAAGCTGGAGCCGGTCGCGGAGGCGGCGATCGTGGAAGTTCTCGGACGGGCCCTCGCTGATCCGGAGCGGGGCCTCGGGGGGATGCAGGTCAAGGCCGGGGAGGGGGTCCTCGAGAGTCTCGCACGCTTGAGTGACGGCGACCTGAGGCGGGCCCTGAACGCGCTGGAAACCATTGTCCTCGGGCTCGGGGAGAACGGGGCGGAGGGTGCTGACCGGGTCATTACGGAGAAGGCGGTGAAACGCTTCGCCTCTGAGCGGCAGATCCGCTACGACGCGGGGGAAGACGAGCACTACGACACCGCTTCGGCATTCATCAAGAGCATGCGGGGGAGCGATCCGGACGCCTCCCTGTACTGGCTTGCGAAAATGCTTTCCGGGGGTGAGGACCCGCGGTTCATTGCCCGGCGTCTGGTGATATTCGCCTCGGAGGATGTGGGAATGGCGGACCCCCGGGCCCTTTCGCTGGCAGTCGCCTGCAAGGATGCCTGTGAATTTGTGGGTCTGCCCGAATGCCAGCTGAACCTCGCTCACGTCGTTGTTTTTCTCGCCACGTGCCCGAAGAGCAATTCAACCACCCTCGCTATCGGCAAGGCGATGAAATCAATCCGGGAGAAGGGCCTCCAGCCTGTTCCCCTCTGGTTGCGGGATTCCCATACCGGCCTGAACCGTTCCCTCGGCCATGGAAAGGATTACCTCTACACCCATGACCATCCGGATGTGAAACAGGCCTTCATGGAGCATCCGGAAACGTTTTACGAACCGCGGGAGGCCGGACTCGAGGCGCGGGTCAAGGAGCGGCTGGAGCGCTCGGCGGGCCGGAAAAAACCAGAATCCAGGGAATGATCCCCTTGCGCCCTTCAGACATCGATGACGTCCTTGCGGCTGCTTGAGTGGCGCGGATGGCGGGTTCGGGTTACGGTCCGGGACTGGCTGAGGTGAATTCCCGGCCGCGGGGCGATGAGGAGGTGCAGGGCGAGGTTGACAAGACTGACCACCAGAGCGCCGAGGAGGGCGCTGCCAAAGGTGGGGACCGTGAAGCCGGGTACGAGCTGGCCGGCGAGGAAGAGCAGGACGGCATTGATGAGGATCAGGCCGAGGCCGAATGTGAAGATGACAAAGGGAAGGGTAAAGAGGACGAGGACCGGCTTCAGGATGACGTTGAGGAGGGCGAGCACGAGGGCCACGAGGATAAGGGTTCCGCCGGACGCAGCCTGGATGTTGCTGACGAGCCAGGTTGCGCCGAGAATCCCCAGAAAGAGGATCACGGCGTCGCGGAGAAAGATGGTTGAGCTGAATCGGGGCATGCCTTGAAAAGCGCTGTTAGGAGGTGGATTTCAAATCGAGGTCAACGTTGGTCAAGGAGACGGGATCCCGGTCTGGAAAGCGGATAATGATCCGGGCCCGGAAGGTGGGCGGACCATAGAGATGGCGCGGACTTGAGTAGAGGTCATTTTCTTCGGAAGGCTCGAGGACCGTCCGCCATTCATCCTCACGGTGATTGGGATCGTCGAGGATAAAGAGGATGGATTCGGCCTCCCCTTCAAGAATGACGTTTGCCTCGTCGACGAAGCGGGCGAAAAGCCGGTGATCCTCAAGGAAAAGTTGCAGGCGGTGGCCGTCTTCAAGGGGAATGAAGGTCCCGACCTCGGCGGCGATGGTGTCATCATCGGGGAGGACGGCGCGGCTGCCCTGAAGGGACAAGGGGAGGAGGAGGGCTGAAACGATGGCGGACAGAGTTAATAAGCGCATGGGATACCATAAGAAATGAGGAGAGGAAACGCAAGACGGTCGGGACCTATGAACTGGTAAAATCGTTTGCTTTTGAAATGAAGCGGTATCACGTTTTGGAACTTATGGCAGACGAAACATATGATCTGGTGGTAATTGGAGGGGGGCCGGCCGGTTACGCAGCGGCTATCCGGGCAGGCCAGCTTGGTAAAAAAGTGGCCTGTGTTGAAGTTGAGCGCGCCGGGGGCACCTGTCTGAACTGGGGATGCATTCCCTCCAAGGCCCTTCTGAAGGCGGCGGAAACAGTGGAGAGTATCCAGCACGCCCAGGATTTCGGGGTCACCGTGAAGGACTATGAAGTCGACTTTGGGAAGGTGATGGCCCGTTCACGCGATGTGAGCGACCGCATGGCCGGGGGGATTGAATTCCTTTTCAAGAAGAACAAGGTGGAATACCTGCTGGGAACGGGACAGATCTCGGTCCCGGGACTCGTGGAAGTGACGAGCGGACCGGACAAGGGCAAATTTCTCTCCACGAAGAACATCCTCGTGGCGACGGGCTGTCGTTCCCGCCGCCTGCCGAATGTTGAGGTGGACGGTGAACGGGTCATGACGAGCCGGGAGGCCCTGGTCATGAAGAAACGCCCAAAGTCGGTGGCGATAATCGGCGCGGGGGCCATTGGAGTCGAGTTTGCCTATTTCCTCAACACTCTGGGAGCGGAAACCCACCTTGTCGAGATGCTTGACCGGGTTGTCCCGGTTGAAGATCCGGATATTTCCCAGGCTCTCGCCCGTTCCTTCAAGAAGCAGGGGATCAAGATCAATGTCAGCACGAAGGTGGAGAACATCGAGGTCGGGAGCGACTCCGTGAAGATGGAGCTCGTCAAAGGGGATAAACGTAAATCCCTCGAGGTGGAGACGGTCCTGCTTTCCATCGGGGTGGTGGCCAACACCGAAGGCCTCCTCTCCAACAAGGTCAAACCGGCTTTTGATGACCGGGGTTACCTCAAGGTGGACGACCGGTACCAGACTTCGCTGAAGGGCATTTACGCCGCCGGCGACATCATCGGGCCTCCGTGGCTGGCCCACGTGGCGACGTACGAGGGAGTCCAGGCCGTCAACGGTATCTTCGGCCACAGTGAGCCGACGCGGGTCTCCCTCTACCCCGGCTGCACCTATTGTCATCCCCAGATCGGCAGTGTCGGGATCACGGAGGAAAAGGCGAAGGAAGACGGGATTCCCTACCGGGTGGGCAAGTTTCCCTTCACGGCCTCGGGCAAGGCGGTCGCGGTCAACAAGCCGGAGGGCTTTGTAAAACTGGTCCTGAGCGACAAACACGATGAAATCCTCGGGGCCCACATCATCGGCAACGACGCCACGGAGCTTATCACCGAGTACGTCCTCGCGATGAAATCGGAAATCACGGCCGACGAAATCCACGCCACGATCCATGCCCACCCGACGATGTCGGAGGCTCTTGCCGAGGCGGCCGCCAGCGCGCACAACGAGGCCATCCATATCTAGCTTTCCCGGGGCCAGCTTGACGATCGCATCCTTTGGGAAAGCCACCTGAGGGGTCCGTGGAGGAGCGAGAAAAACCCACCTTGATTCTTTGGATCAAAAAGGCTAAGTTGGACATATGTTAACTGCCACCATAGCCAAAACAAAAAACGAACTGAGCAAATACCTTGGCATGGTGAAGGCGGGGCAATCGATTCTGATCCTTGACCGGAATCATCCGGTGGCCTGTCTTCGTCCGGTCAGGGGGGATTCAGGAAGCGGAGGCGATGATGGGAAGCTTCTGAAGCTGGAGGCGAGCGGGGTGATCCGGAGTCCGGTGGCGAATCCGGACTGGAGCCCTCTCCTGGACGAGCCGCTTCCGGAAGCTGGTGGAGGCTGCAGCGCGCTCAGGACGCTCCTTGAGGAACGGGAAGCAGGGGGGTGATTTTCTGGGACAGCAGTTCGGTTCTGCCCCTGCTGGTGACGGAGGATTGCAGTGGAGCGGCGGCGGAGATGCTCCGCGCTGACCCGGACATGGCGATCTGGTGGGGAACGCGGGTCGAATGCGTATCCGCGCTGGCGCGGTTGGAACGGGAAGATACCCTGCCCATGGCTGCCATTGCTGAAGCCCTCCGTCGAATAGGGCACATTGAAAGCCAGAGTTGGATCATTGAGCCGGTCGAGGGCGTGAAGCAGGAAGCCGAACGGCTTCTCAGGCGGCACCCGCTGCGTGCGGCGGATGCCCTCCAACTCGCGGCGGCGTGCGTATTACGGGCTGAATCCAGCCTGCTTGAATTTGCCTCCGAGGACGAGGGTCTGGCCACTGCTGCCTTTCGTGAGGGATTTTCTCTCCGCCGGTTGCGAGCGGATGCCTGAGCCCGAATTAGACTCAATGGTGATCCGATCCCAGGGCGCTGCCTCTGAGGGCGGTCTCCCCGGATGGGACTGGGATGAATCGGCAAGGAGGCGTCCTGAAGGTTTTCATGATGGTATAAAAAAAACGGAGGCCCTTATGGGGACCTCCGTCTCTTTTTTTGCGTTAGACAGGGATTTTTCTGTGATTACCTACGTTTGTGATACCGGAGTTCGTGCGCTCCGAAAATCAGGAGCAAGGCCGTGCTGAGGATGATGGTGATCATGGCGGGTCCGTGTCGGTTATGGGTTCGCGTTCTGACGGCCATTTCAGGCTTTGAGGGCGTCGTTGAGTTCGGCGAGGCCGAAAGTGAGTAAACAGGCTGAGATGAAGAGAATAAGGGTCATGGCGTTTCTTTCGTTGAAGTTGCCCTCCTTAATGCAGACGACATGCCAGTTTTAAATTAAATTCATAAACCCATGATTGAAAACAGTTTAAATCTTTCAAGATTTCCTGGTCGGATCCCTGGTGGTTTTTCCCACCAAAATTAAGCGATTCCGGGACACCTCTCGTCCCGGAAGTGGGACAGGTCTTCATCCCGCCGGATGCCTTGAGAGGGATTGATTAAAAACATTGACCCCGGAGGGGCGGGTTCTCAGCTTTCAATCTTTCCCAGACCGTGCTCCCATAGTGTAATGGATAACACGCTGCCCTCCGGAGGCAGAAATCGGGGTTCGAATCCCTGTGGGAGTACCATCCTTCATGCTTCACTGCCTTTCGCACGACACGTTGCCTGGCGGCTTCGGATGGCAAGCCGGGATGAAGACGGATGTCCGCCCATCCGGAAAACAGATGATTCCCCCACATGCGGGTGTTTAACTTGAAATTCTCCAATTTGATTAGATTATTTCATGTATGATAAGCCGAAATCAGCTCCTGCAACGGGTAGAAACCGGATTGCGACGCAACCCGATCGTGGCGTTGATCGGGCCGCGCCAGTGCGGAAAAACCACCTTGGCCCGAGCGTTCCTGTCGCCTGCTGCGGGGAGTTACTTTGATTTGGAAGATCCATTTGTCTCACAGGCATTTGCGGATCCGATGTCGACCTTGGCCAGCTTGCGTGGCTTGGTGGTGATTGATGAGGCGCAGCGGCGACCGGAGATCTTTCCGACCCTGCGCGTCCTGGCGGACCGGGCGAACGAGCCTGCGCAGTTTCTGATTTTGGGGAGTGCGTCTCCGGACTTGTCTCGCCAAGCGTATGAGTCGCTTGCCGGCCGGGTGGAGGTGGTAGAAATGGGCGGGTTCCAGTTGGATGAGGTTGCGTATGACGATCGCGACGACTTGTGGCTGCGCGGGGGCTTTCCGCGAGCATTCCTTGCTGCATCGCAGGAAGACAGCTATGAATGGCGCAGACAATTCATCCGCATGTTTTTGGAGCGCGACCTTGCGCAACTGGGATTTGGCATAGCGCCGGCCACGCTTGGGCGGTTCTGGACCATGCTCGCGCACTATCACGGGCAGTTGTGGAATGGCAGCGAGATTGCTGCATCGATGGGAATCTCACCGCAAAGTTCCCGGAACTATCTGGATGCGCTTGAACAAACGTTCATGGTGAGGCGCCTGCTCCCATGGCATGTCAATGTTGGCAAGCGCCTGGTCAAAAGCCCGAAAATCTATTTCCGTGACAGTGGCATCTTTCACGCCCTGCAAGGGATTGCCGACCTGTCGGGGTTGATCGCCCATCCGAAGTTGGGTGCGTCATGGGAGGGCTATGCGATCGAACAACTCCTGCAGAGACTCAGGGGCGAGGATGCCTATTTTTACGCGGTGCACAGTGGTTCCGAGTTGGATCTGTACCTGCCACTCCGTAACCTTGGTATCGAAATCAAGCGGATGGATGCGCCCAAGCGCACCCGCTCAATGGATATTGCCATCGAGGACCTCAAGCTGAAGCAACTCCTCGTCGTCTATCCCGGTTCGCGCGGCTACGAACTGAGCGACCGCATTCGTGTTGTGCCGCTGGCTGAGGCCTTGGCCTGATGAGCTACAGGCTCCTTACCGGTCAAAGAAATCACCTGGCACTTACCTGGAAATCCGTCGGCTCGAGGTAAAGTACTTTGGGAACGCCAAATCAGGATTTCAGTTCTTTCCGCAATTGCTTGCCGAAGGTCTTGAGTTCCAATCCTTCGGCACGGGCGGCGGTAAGGATCAAATAATCGGCCAAATCGGCACGGCCATTCCGGAATAGGCTAATCGCAGAACGCAGCTGTGTCGGGTCATCAAAGCTGAAGGCAGCATCCTCGGAAAGCTCTTCAAACACGTCAGCGAGCGCGGCCCGGTCGAAATCGTAGACCTTCTGCAAAACCCATGCGGTTTCCAGAAGGACGTGGTCAAGAATCCTGATGGACCGGTCCTCCTTCGTCTCCTCCTCCAGCGTGGAGGCAACGATTTTGCACTGCGCTTCGTCGTCCTGGACAATGTGGCGGACGAGGTAATGGGTATCGAAGGCGATCACTTTTTGGGTTTAGAGGCGGATTGCTTCTTCCGGATCGCCCGACCGATGGCCTTGTCCATTTCCTCGACGGATACAGCCGGCTTTTCCTTTTTCAGGAAGCGGCGGCCGCAGCCTGCGGATGAGCCCGGAGCACGCTTTTTACGCACGGAAATCCGGTCGGGTTTTTCCAGGGAAAATTCCAACCGATCACCGCTTCTGATTGAAAGTTGCGTGCGCAGAGGCTTGGGAAGTGTGACCTGTCCCTTCGAGGTCACTTTGGCCTGCATCGTCGACATTCCTTACAAATCGCATATTTTAGTAGAAAATCAATAGAATTCCATTTCCGGAATGTTCGGTGTTGAATCTGAGTGGATTGGATACTTGACCGCTGCATGTCTCCTGACCAAACCTGTCCATTGTGGAAAACGGAAACAGGCAAGGCGGATACGGGCCCAGCGGTTGGCCCGACGCGGCGGTTACGGTGAGCCCGCAACGGCCTGCGCAGGCGAGCAGTCAAGCTCATCGCCCAACCCGCTGGAACGGGTTGGGGAGGACCTGCGCACAGATGCAATCTGACGCTGGAGATTCCTGTTTACGCGGGCCCAGCGCTTCCATACATGCTCACCGGCCATCTTTTCAAGTGGCCAGAAGGTGACATGGTAGCGCCCGAAAAAGACCGGAGCCGGTCTCATGGGTACACGTTCATTGAACCGAAAGTGACGCCTTGCAATGGCAAGGGCGGCAGCCTGGTGGCTGCCCAATCCGTAGCGGCGGGCAAACTTGACCCGGCCGATAACGGAGGTGTAGGCAGGATTGACGCTGAAGGTTTCAACGCCTTCGCGGAAGGCGCATGCCTGGATCGCGCTAATGAGAGTTGAGTACGCAAAGGAGGAAAGGCGCCGGTTTTCGCCGGCCGTTTTCAAGTCTCGCTTTTTCTGCTTAAAGTCGAGCCGCTCATGGATGATCGGTTTTTCGCGCTCGCGGGCATAGGTGACGATCTGTTTTGCCACATCGCGGGTCAGGGCAAGGGATTGGCCGGTTGACTTGCCACGGGTATTCCACGGGATGCGCATGGTGTGGACCGGGTTTCCGTGACGGTCCATGTCAACGAGGGCTACATGGTCCACATTGATGTCGATACCGATTCCGCCGAGTGCTTCGCGGGAGACCTTGATGATGGAAGCTTTTTCGCGCTCCACCGAAACCAGGATGCGCCATCCCTTTTTGTCATGCACGAAACGGTAGGTCAGTGCCCGGCCAAGGTCCTTGTAAAGGTCCGTGCCATGCTCCTGCTGCATGTCCTTGCGTTTGAACTGCGCCCGCAGCGCATTGCTTTCCAGTGCCGCATCGATCACATCCTGACCGTACTTGAACGCCGGGATCGGGATGGAAACACCTTTGCCAAAGCGCTCTTGCAGGGCTGAAGGCACCCGGATGTTGAGAACAAGCTGGCCGGCTACTCTGGTCAGTTGGCAGACTTGGCAACCCGCTGTCTCGTCCTTTGATCCAACCAGATAGATTTGCGATGAACGGGCCTTGCGCCATTTGCCCAGCCATCCCGAATGCTCCCGGCCGTCGAACTGGGCACGAAAGCGTTTTTTCGAGCCAAAGCACAGCGGTGGAATATCCCGCTTCATCGCTTCCTTCACCCGCTCAAGCCGATGTCCCAGTCCGATCAGTCGGCGTTTCTTCTGATGGACCACAAAGCTCTCCGTTTTCTTCTGCGCCTTGCTTATGTCCTTTTTGGCACGCCTGATCTTTGATTCCAACTCCTCGCGTTCACGTTTGTAACCCTCTTTGCGGGCCCGGATCTTACCATCAAGTCCGGTCCATACCGAGTTGAACTGCCGGGCATTGATGCCGAAACGTCGCTGAAAGTCCCGCTTCAACTCATTGCGAGTGCCACCTTTGACTCGCTCCGCGTAAAGACTCCGCTCGACCGTGCCATACAGTTCTGCAAAGGCAGAAAGAAACTGCCCCGTTTCGGGGCCTGTTTCCCTTCGGTCCAGTCGGGTCTCAAAGGTCGATAGCATGACAGCAGCAGATACAGATCATGTTGTTCTTTATCGGCCTGTCAAGTGAACTGATGTTCATGCTTTTCTTTTGCGATTCTTGTGGGATCGCATCCCGTAGAGGCGGGCCGAAAAGACAGTCATCAGCTCGATGACATCGGCACACAGGTTTGCCTCAATGGACTTCTTCTGTGGTGTTTCCAGCAGCACCAACTCGACCCCGAGGTGCTCGCAGAGCGAGAAAATCATGGCTGCTGACCCGCGCATAGCACACGGTCTTGCCTGTCTCCACAGCAACCGAGCCCCCCGCCTTTTCCAGCACCTTCGCCAACGCGTAGCGCCGGTGACCACCCTGCGTTCGAAAACTCGACACAAACTTTCCCTCGCGCTCCCACCGCCTTAACGTGCCAACGCTCACTCCCAATATGGCCGAGGCCTCTCCAATTGCTATGCTTCTCATAGGCGGGTATTATACCGCCCGCAGCAGACTCTCCCCCTTTTTCCGGGAACCCGCTAATGGTCAGGTTTCGTCAGCTATTTTGACTGCTGCTGTTTGCCCCAGTCAGGTTCACCTTCCTCCGACTTCGCCTCGCTCTGCCTTTTATGGGGAAGGGCGGGGCTTTTTTAATTGCACTCCCGAAGGGAGCGGAGGACCGATAGCCCCGGCCACTCCCGAAGGGAGCGGAGGACCGATAGCCCCGGCATTCATGCCGGGGTCCTTGGATTCGGAGAAACAGGACGTCCCGGAGGGACTGAAAGAAGGAAGCTTCAAGCAGTCGCTTCGCGACGCCGGGGCTGCGGGTGGTCAACGACAACTATTTCTCCCCATTGGCGGGGTGGTGATCTTCAGGCATAGTGGTTATGGTGATTTTGGGGTTTCACGGCCGTCGGTAGAGTTTGAGATAGGCGTCGAAGAGGAAGATGCGATCGCGCTTGGCGCCGGTCATTTCGACGAGCAGGCCGCATTGGACGAAACGCTCAATGAGCTTGTAGGCGGTGGGTTGGGAGACGCCGGTAGCCTCGGCGACCATTTTGGCATTGACCCAAACCTGGCCGAAGAGGAACCCGAAGAGAGTGAGTCCCGACTGCGCGTGCGGCTTCCAGGCGGCGATCTCCTTTTCCCAATCAGCCTTAAATTTGAGGATTTCGTTGAAGGTGTTTACGCCGTTGGCGGCGGTTTCAGCGAGTCCATCGAGGAAGAACACCAGCCAATCACTGATGGCATTCTTTTCACGGACCCGGGTG
>JAWLGH010000143.1:0-3481 GCA_041685165.1 Oceanipulchritudo sp.
CTTTGCCGATCACATCGCCTCCCATGAAGAGCCGGCCGCCAGCTATTCCAGTAACTCCGGAGGCGGCGACTTTGCCCTTACGCCGGATGGATCGCTGGAAGGTGGAGGCGGAGAAGGATCGAGAGACGATATGGAAATCGAGGAAGCCGATATTTGGACTTATTCCGGCGACACCCTTTTTTTCTACAATCAATACAGGGGTCTCCAGGTACTCGATCTCAGCAATCCAGAAAACCCCGACTGGCTGGATTATTTTCGTTTCCCCGGAAAAGGGGAAAACCTCTACACTCACGGTGACAACCGTCTGATTCTGCTCAGCTCCGGGCACTGGCAGGGAGGGGAACTGGCGGTGGTCTGCCTCGACTGGGACGGTGCCGAGCTTACTGAATCAGCGGAAATCATTCTGGAGGGAGGGGGTTCCTATGTCGACAGCCGTCGCATCGACGATGTCCTCTACATTCTGACGCAGCGTCTCGTTGAAACACCGGCCGAAGAGGTCCGGCCCGATGGAGAAATGATCCGTCAATACGGGTATGAAATGCAGCTTTACTCCGTGCGTATTGGCGCTGGGGAAGAGGCGGTTATCGACCGGCAAAGCTTCCAGAGCGACGGGCATCTTTCCGGGCTTCTGACCGCGCAGCCGGGAGTTCTGCTGCTTGGTTATCATCAATATGGCAACCGCTGGAACGGGTATCAAACCCACTCCCAAATCAATGTATACAAACCGGATGGCAACGGAATCCCTGTTCTCACGGGGTCTGCCCGACCGGCGGGGGTGGTCGCCGATAAGTTCAAACTCCGCTACAAAGATGGCATTCTGACCACGATCTCGCAGCAACAGGATCGTTCCTCCGGCCAACTCAGCCGGGAGACGCGACTGGAGAACTTCCGCTTTGGCCCGGACGGTACCGGTAACCGGATCGGATCGATTTCCCTCGCTCCGGGGGAAACCCTCTTCGCCACCCGCTTTTTGGGGGACACGGTGTATGTGGTCACCTTCCTTTTCAAAGATCCCCTCTTCGCCATTGATAACAGCGACCCGAGTAATCCGCGCAACGTCGGCGAATTGGAAGTCCCCGGCTGGTCGACTTATCTCCAGTTTATAGAGGACAGACTCTTTTCCATTGGTTGGGAGGAAAACCGCCTCGTCCTGTCCTTCTTTGACGTGGCCGATCCCGCCAATATGATGTTGCAGAGCCGGGTTGCTCTCTTCGAAGACTCCTGGGCGTTCAGCGAGGCTGCTTATGATGATCAAGCAATCTCGATTTTTGAGGACATTCAGACGATGCTTCTACCGGTGACCAGTTGGGATCACCAGAGCGGGGAATACGTCAAAGCCATGCAAGTGGTGACATGGGATGAAGCGGGCCTGCAGGTGCGGGGACGTATCGATCATATGGATACGCCGAGAAGGGGAACCTTTCACCGGGAACACGTCGTCACGATATCGGGCAAGGAAGCCCTTACGACGAACCTTGCCGATCCCGATAATCCTGTGCCTGGCGGACGGAGCCGGCTTGCCTGGAATGCCGGACGTCTCATTCCGGTGGGGGAATACTGGCTGCAGGTGGAGGCGAGCCGTTACGGTTGGTACTGGTGGGACTGGATGTATCCAATCCGTGATGCGGCTTCGGTGAGCGAAGTCGTGGTAACCCGGCGCGATGCGCCGAACGAAGCCCTTGCTTTCCATGATTTGGAGGCAGGCCGTATCCTCGGTATCCTCCGGCAAGACCCATGGGTTGTTTTTCTCCAGCAGGGGACCTATGATGCCGGGTCGGAAACCACCACAGTATGGGCCAGAGCCTACAATTTTGCTGATCCGCTTGCTCCCTCCCTTGTCTCGGAAGCCGCCCATAAACTGGATTCCCGTTCTTATCTCAGGGCAATGCGGGCGGAGGGTATTTCCGGCACCGACAGCACCGTCTGGCTGCCCGAGAACGGCTCGGAATATCCGTTGGTCCATGCCTATGCGGAGGCCGCCATTTGGCCCGGTTACTTTTATGGTGATTCCGCAAGTCTGGTAACGGAGCTGGACCCTTCCGGCAACGTTCGCTTCCTTGGCGAATTACGGCCGGACCTTGAAGAGAACGGTTCCTTTCACGGTGCCTGGTATTGGTCGGATCCCTACGTCTTTTCCTCGCTCAACCAATCCAAGTGGATCGACGAGGATCCTGACGATGAAAATCCGGGGATTTATGAGATCAAACACCGTCTTGTTGCCTATGACCTTTCCAATCCCTCCTCACCGGTTGCGCTCCCATCGCCCCTCCTGGCCTCGCCCCTTCTTGGCGTTGGGGAAACGGGAATGGAGACTGCGCGCTATCTTTATCTGAGCGGATACGATGCGGGGCAAATCATTGAGATCGGGGTATGGGACGGCAGTCAGGTGCTGCCCCTTCTGGAGAAAACCTTTCCGCGGGAAGAACGCAGCCACCAGTCTTTTCAGTTCGCTCCCCCTTATGTGCTCCATCGGGAGACTCGGTATTCGAGTAACTACAACGATCGCAGTACCGAGTGGACCGCATGGTGGCATGATCCTGTTGAGAACACTCTGGTGACGGTGGAATCAATGACCTTGAATCAATCCGGCTATGGTCAGGTCTACCTGTACGATGATCTTTGGATTTCCCATGAAGGGACCGGTCTGAACCTGTTTCAGGCTGATCCGGAGGCGGAGGAAGCGGACGACAAGCTTTTCCTGCTCGATCAGGTCGAGCTACCTTTCGATTTGTATTATGATCTCAGCAAAGCCGTGGTCACCGGTAACCGGATCGCGCTTCCGGCTGGTCTGTACGGTGTGGATCTTTTGGAATTTGCCCCGCCTGTACCAACCCGAAGCCTTCCCCTTCAACCGATGCGGGCTACGGCATCCCGGCCAGGGGCAGCGTCCCGCCTCGAAGGGCCAACGGCTTCATGGGAAGTGGTTGCGGATAACCGGTGGCGGTTATTGGAGGATGAAGGGAGCGATCCGGTGGGTCTGATGGAAAACCGCCGGTGGTTGTTTCGTCCGGAGACCTTGCAGGACCCTGATCCCGCATCCGTTGATGCCGGCAATCTCTGGCGGCATTCCGCATGGCTCGGTCTCTACCGTCCCATACGGGATACGGGCTGGGTGCGGCATGAGGACCATGGGTATTGGTATATTCAGCACATCGGTGGCGAAGAGGACGGTTTTCTGATCGGAGATATTGAACTGGGAACTCTCTGGTCGCGGGAAGATCTGATGCCCTGGATGTATGCCGTTGATGAACGCGAATGGATCTTCTATCTTGGACGCAACACTTCCGGTGGACACCGCTACTTCTTCGGCCAACACTCCGGCACCTTTCGGGCGGGCGATGGGGATTGAGCCTACCGCCCGGTTGCCTTTTTCTGGAGCAGGCTGGCTGTGGGATACGGTGGGTGCGAAACCGTATAGGGCATCCCTCACTCCAATGGCACTAAGTTAAGCCATTCATCGGGATCGAAATCGAAATCGGTA
>JAWLGH010000144.1:0-3407 GCA_041685165.1 Oceanipulchritudo sp.
GGTTCACATCCCGCCGTGATGAAACATGCACCCGTCTGGACAACCCGGGGGCAGGGTGGTTATGATTTTGACGGCAAGACCGTTCGGGTTGATAGCAGCAACGTTCCGGGGTCGTCCAGTTCGATCAGCGTTTCGTTTTGGATGAAGCCCGAGGTCTCCGCGCACTCTACGGTCATTCAAAAATACAATGATAAAGCCCGAGCGTCCGGATGGGCTGTGATGTTGCGGAAAAACGAGGGCATCCGCTTTCGAGTGGGTGGCGGGCGGAAGGCGTGGACGGAGAGTGATGTCGGCAAATACCAGGCTTTTTCACCCGGCGAGTGGACGCACGTGACCTGCACCCATGCCAATGGGGTTTCAAAAATCTACCTTAACGGACGTCTTCTGGCGACCCGCGAAGAGATTACCTGGGGGAACCCCTTCAACACAACGGATCCGCTGCTGATTGGAAAAGGATTTACGGGAATACTCGATGAAGTAAGGATCTATGATCGCGAGTTGAGCTTCGTGGAGATTCAGAATTTTAGTCGGCCCACCATCGATGGGCTGGCGGGGTATTGGTCTTTGGATGAAAGAGCCGGGGATAAGACTTATGATGCAACGGGAAATTTCGATTTAGCGGTAAAAGGCCGCCCATCGCGGGTGGTTGCAAAGGTCGGCGGTGGGCTACGATTCGATGGAAAAGGCGACTTTCTGCAGCTGAACAGTTCAAGCGACGACGACCGATCCTTTTCCATACGATTCCAAGCACAGTCTGCTGCACCGCAGGCAGCTTGTATGCTTCAAAAGGTCTCCGCAGCGGATGGCACGCCTCCCTGGAGCGTCTTTATCAATGGAACAGACCTTTTCTTCCAAATCGGCGCATCCGGAGAGAACCGCCTCAACGCCGCCGGAGTGCTGCCCGAAAAGACCGATGCCGAAATTACCATCACCTACGAGAACGGGGCGGCTCGCATTTTCAGTGGCAAGCAACTTGTGGCAGAGGGTGAATTGGCATTTGCTTCGGAGGTTGCCGCCATAACGGAAGCGCGATTCGACGGGTCAATCGACAACCTGCGGCTGTATGACCGAAGTCTCTCGATGGATCCTGTTTCGGAGGAGACTGAACAGGACAATGGTCTGTTAAAGCAGTGGGTATTGAACCGGGAGGCAATGAAGCGCTCCGGGGATCGCCAGATGAGAACTGCGGGAAAGCAGAACGGAGCACTTCATTTTAACGGGAACAACGATTACGTGATCACAGAGATTCCAGCCTTTGATCAAGGTGAGTTCACCATCGCGGCCTGGCTCAAGCCGGAGGCATCGGGTCATTTATTTTCTCGAATCTCCGATGATGCCTCGAAAAACCGCTGGGCCATCGCTCTGAATCAGGAAGGGCAGGTTTTGGAGTTTCTATGGGGAAATGAGGGACAGGCTATGTTGGAGCGGATTTGCCGCCAGGAGTTAGCGTTGCAACCGGAACAATGGATACACCTCGCGGTGACGATCCGGGGAAAAGAGGGCAGGCTCTATCTGGACGGGCGTATTGCGCAACGCTGGGAGTTGCCGAGTGCCAGTTTCAGCGATAGCTCCGCGCCGCTTTTGCTCGGAGCGATGCGTCCGGGAATAAAATCATACAAAGGTGTGATGGACGACGTTTACGTCTATGAGCGGGCGCTTCAGGAAGATGAAATTCTGACTCTTTCGGCGGCAGCTCCTGACTTGCCAGGGCATCGCGAACTGGCTGCGCTTAACCCGCAGGAGGCGGCAATCGCTTTGTCGGAGGAGTTTTGGGACAAGGCCGAGACGGTGGTTTTGTGTCATGAAGCAGACTACGGAAATGCCCTGATCGCCTCCACCATCGCGGCGCGGCTCAAAGTTCCCTTGTTTTTCTTTGGAGACGAAGGGGTTTCACCTGCAACACGTGCGCGGGTTCAAGCGCTTTCAACGAGGAACTTGATCGCCGTTGGCGGGCAGGACCTCGGTTTTCGAAGCCCGTATCTCACTCAATTGAAAGACACCGGAGCCGTTCTCGATTGGATGCAGTCGCGCGGACTCAACGTGGAATATCTGGCGGCGGCGAATCCCCGGGATCGTCACCTCGGTCGGGTGAGGAAGGTATCTCTGAACGCGCCTCTACTGGCTGCGGCCAGATCGGGAATGGTCGCACTTCTTGATTTGGACACCCAATGGCAATTGCCCTTCCAGGCCGACTTCGAGGGTGACCTTCCCGGCAGCCTACAAACCAACCCTAAGGATAAAGTGGGTCGAATCCAATTAGGCGACGAAGTTTTGTTCTTCACCGTGAACGGGCAAGACCCGTGGGCAGAGATTTATCAGGCGAACGGAAGCCACCGCGGGCGTTATCGAACGGGTTACGAGATGGCCATCAATGGCCGGAATTACACGGTTGCCCTCTATCCTGAAGCGGGAATGGGCAAGGCGGATCTTCGCTTGTCCTCGCCAACCCATTCCGAAATCCAACAAATCTTCAGGCGTTGGTATGAACGGCTGGACGGCGGAATGGAGTATCTCTGCATTCTCGGCGATCCCGACGTGATACCGCACGCGCTCATCCCGAGGGGGCGGAACACCACCGAAGAGCTTCCAAGTGATCAGCCCTACGCCAATCTGGACGACGATCCGTTCATTGAGGTGGCTCTTGGGCGCATTGTTGGAGAGGATGTCTTTAGCGCGACGCTCTCCACCGTCCGGGGCTTGGTCTATGAAGAACTGCTCGACCCGAGTTGGGCGAACCGCATGGGTTTTGCAGGTTGGGACATCAACACGCGTGATTTTGAAGACCATGGATACATCCCGCTCCCTCGCCACACGGGCAAGGAGGGATATCTGAATCCCCAATCCCCCCTATGCAGCGCGGGACTGCTGATCCACGGAGCCCATGCCTGGTGGATCGAACTTGGCGGATTTTACAAGTGGAATTCCCGGGTGCTCATTGCACCGGCGCTGGTTGAATCGGGCGGTTGCTCGATTATGCGGCTCGACCGCGACGAGTGGGGTCGAGCCGCCCCCAAACGGCTTCTGCGTAACGGTGCGGTCTGCGTGGCGGGGAACATCCGCAATGGTATTGCGGAGCAGCAATTCTACCGCAAAGAGTTTAGGAACGCGATTCTGCAAAATCAAACCGTGGGACAAGCGCATCGCTATGCGCTCAACCGCTCGATGGCCTCGCTCCTCGATATGAATCAAATTCACGGAGGGCACGATCGCTACCAGTATTACATCCGCCAACTTTTCGGAGATCCCGCCATCCGGATCCACCTTCCGGGAGCCGGATCGATCAAGCCAGCACGCACCGAGCAGGACAAGTCTCTTGTGACTGTCCTACCGCCAGAGAAGTGGTATTTCGGAACAACCGAAACCTCTGCGGCATGGAACTCGAAAGTGGATGAAGTGCACCATGCGGA
>JAWLGH010000145.1:0-3349 GCA_041685165.1 Oceanipulchritudo sp.
ATCGGGGCCGCGGTCGGGCGCTGGGCAAAGGTTCCGACCATTGTCGTCTATCTGCTCACCGGCCTCCTCCTCGGTCCGGGGCTTGGCCTTGTCGAAATTGACCATGCTCTGGAAATCATCTCCGAGCTGGGCATCGCCTTGTTGCTCTTCCTCGTCGGGCTTGAGCTCAGTCTCGAAAAGATCCGTGACGTCGGCAAAGTCGCCTTCGTGGCCGGAATCGGCCAGGTGGTCTTCACCGCCGCCGGTGGCATGGTCCTTTCGCTCGGGCTGGGCTACGGGGTTGTTGAATCGCTCTTTATCGCCACTGCCCTGACCTTCAGCAGCACTGTTGTGGTGGTCAAGTTGCTCGATCAGAAAGGCGACCTGAATAAACTCTACGGACGGATCGCGGTGGGCATTTTCCTCGTCCAGGACCTCGTCGTCATTGTAATCCTTACCTTTCTCTCCGGATTGACCACGGAGGGCACGCCCGGCGAGGCCGACTGGATGTCGGTTGCCCTCGGTGTGGGAGGGGCCTTTGCCGGCATGGCCCTCATTCTGGGACTGGCCCTGCTCGCCTCTCGGTATCTTCTTCCGCGCCCCTTTCGCTGGGCCGCGCGTTCCCCGGATACCATTTTTATCTGGGCCCTCTCCTGGTGCTTCGGGATGGTTCTGCTCGCTGAATTGCTCAGTTTGTCACTCGAAATCGGCGCTTTCATTGCCGGAATGGCCCTTGCGCAGCTCCCCTATAATGGAGACCTGCGCCGGCGCCTGCATCCGCTCATGAACTTCTTTGTCGCGATCTTTTTTGTCTCTCTCGGCATCCGGACCGAACTGAGTGAGGCCCTCGAGGCCTGGCCAACCGCCCTGATTCTCTCCCTTTTCGTCCTTATCGGGAATCCCCTCATTTTCATGATCATCATTTCCCGGATGAAATACAAGGAACGGACCGCCTTTTTCACGAGCGTGACCGTTGCCCAAATCAGTGAGTTTTCCTTCATTTTCGCCGCCCTCGGTGTGGCCTCGGGGCTGATCGGTTCCGATATCCTCTCGGTCATCGCACTCGTCGGGGTCGGGACGATCGTCATTTCGGCCTACATGATCCTCTATTGCGATCACCTCTATGCCTTTTCCCGTCGTCTGGGACTGCTTAAGCTCTTCCGGGCCGATCAGGGAGAGGAGGAAGATGACCCTGGGGAACGCGCCGGACACTGTATTGTGGTCGGTATGAACGGCCTTGGACGCTGCCTCGTTGATCGTCTCCTCGATCGCGGTGAAAGGGTCCTCGCAGTCGATACGGATCCCGGCAAACTGGAAGGGCTTGGGAATGCCAAAACGGTCATCGGCAACGTCGAATTTGAATCGGTTGTCGAGGAAATCGGACTCGCCCGAGCCAATCTGGTCCTGTCGGCCCTCCAGATTGAGGACACCAACCACCTCCTTGCTTACCGTTGCCGGACCGCCCGGGTTCCCTGTGCCATCCACGCCTTTGATATGGGCCTTGTCGAGGACCTGCTCGAGTTGAACACAGCCTACCTGATCACCCCGGCCGTCGACGCGGCCATCCAGCAGCGCAAGCTGCTGCAGGAGGAGGGAGTGCTGCCAAAGTGACGCTCTTTGCCATCCTCCTCGCTGTCGCGGCGGCAGCTTTCGGATTGGCCCGGCTCCTCCACCTGCCGGCAATTCCCTTCCTCGTCCTCGGAGGGTTTGCCCTTCGCTTCCTGACCGAACGGATTGACTGGTCGCTGCCACCCGACCTGCTCCGCGGGCTCATTGAAGTCGGCCTCGCGGTGCTGGTCTTCACCGCCGGAACCGAACTCAGCCCGCGGCGCATGCGCGGGCGTACCCGCTCCATCCTCATCGTCGCCCTCGCCCAGTTTCTCTCCCTCGGCATGGCCGGTCTCCTGATGGCACGCCTGCTCGGGTACGACTGGATCACCGCCGGTTACATCGGATGTGCCCTCTCCGCCAGCTCGACGCTCGTCGTGGTGCGGCTGATGCAGCAGCGCCGGCAGATGTTTGAGCCCTATGGTCGCCTTGTCATCGGCGTCCTCCTCTTGCAGGATGTCCTCATCATCCTTCTCCTCGTCGCGCTCATGAGCGCCCCCGAGGGAGGAATGGCGGTCATGCGGGCGATCGGGGCCTCGATTGCCCTCGGACTGCTTTCCTGGCTCGTCCATCGCTACGCCGTGCCCCTGGTCTGTCAGCGGGTGAAACTGGATGACGAGGAGCTGATGCTCGGTTCCCTTGCCTTGTTGTTCACTTTCGGGGCCCTCGCGTGGGTGCTTGAAGTCAATTTCCTTGTCGGCGCCCTCTGCGCCGGATTTGCCCTCTCCGCCTTTCCCATGAACGGACTCGTGCGGGGGCTCCTCGGCTCCCTTTCGGGGTTCTTCCTCGCGCTTTTCTTTATTTGTATTGGTTTTGTCCTCACTCTCCCCGGACTGGAGGCCTTGTGGCACGGTGTCCTCCTGACCGCCGTTCTCATTGGGGTCACCGTTATCCTCGTGACCATCGTTGCGGAAGCCACCGGATATTCCACACGGGCCTCGATCGAGAGTGCCCTCCTCCTTTCCCAGACGAGTGAATTTTCCCTCCTCATCGCCCTTGCCGGCCTCTATCAGGGACAGATTACGACAGAATTGTTTTCCCTCATTGCCCTCGTGACCATCGGCACCATGACCTTGACCCCCTTCATCGCCCGTGAACGGGTTGTCCGCTTCCTCATGACCTGGCATCCCCGCTACCGGCGGGGCGAGGAAGAGGTCGGCGACATGAGCGACCATGTCCTCCTGCTAGGATACGGCCGCAGCGGTGCCCGGATCCTCGAGTCGCTCGAAAGGGAAAAGGTGCCCGCCGTCGTCGTCGATGAGGATGCCGTTGTCATCCGCAAGCTCGCCTCCCGCGGAATCCCCTGCGTCCAGGGAGACGCTGCGGATGCGGCAACCTTGAGACGGGCCAATGCCCAGAAGGCCCGGGCCGTGCTTGTCCTCCTGCGCCACAGCAGGGATTCCCGCTTCGTCATGGAGCACCTCTCCGGACATCCGGCAAGGGTCTTTGTCCGTACCATGGAGCCCCTGGAAGCCGCCGCCATTCAGGCTCTCGGTGGAACCGCCATCCGGGCCGATGAAGCCGCCGCGGACCAGCTCATGGAGTGGTTGCGCCTCAATACGCCCTGAAGCTGGACTGGGCCGTGCCGATGATGCGGGGACTGGCGGCCGGGGAAATCGGGGAGAGCGCCTTCACGGTCTGGCTCAGGGACTCTTGTCCCGCGCCCTCCCCCTGAAATCCGTTCCTACTCAAAGGCGTACCGGACGAGGAGGCCGGCGTAGGCCCGCATTCCGGGGGCCGGTTCGAAGTGGCGGCCTCCGAA
>JAWLGH010000067.1:0-13861 GCA_041685165.1 Oceanipulchritudo sp.
TCTCGGCGGCCACTTTGATTCCTGGGACCTCGGTCAGGGGTCGATCGACAACGGACTCGGGGTGGTGCAGACCTACGAAGTGGCGCGTATCCTGAGCGAGGTCCATCCGGAGAACCGGCACACGGTGGAATTTGTCTGGTTTGACGCGGAGGAATTCGGGCTTTGGGGTTCCCATCATTATGCCGAGGCGACTGATCCGGAGGATATCCGGGTCATGGTGAACCTCGACATGGTGGGCCGGCCGATTGCCGTCAACGCGATGGGGTTTGAGGATCTGGTTCCTGAGCTGGAAGCCTATGTGGATGCGCTCGGTGGATGGGCCTTTGAGAAGGAGGTGGCCAATGAGCCCTGGCTTGGGAGCGACCACCACCCCTTCATCCTCAAGGGCATTCCGGCGATCACCTTCAATGCCCCGATCGATCAAGAGGCGGTCCGTTATTACCACGACTTTGGGGACACCATGGACAAGGTGGACCGCCGTATGCTGGCCGAGTCCAGCGCCTATATCGCCCTTCTCGTGTATGACCTTGCCAACAGCGGGGAACCGAAGATCGGGCCCCTTGACGCATCCCGTACAGCCCGGCTTTTCCGTGAAGGCGGCCTTGAGGAACGGATGCGCGAAGCCGGGCGCTGGCCCTTCGGGGACGCTGGGCCCGAAGACGAAGAAACCGAAGACGAAAAGGAATCCGAATAATGAATAAGCACGCAGCTGGAAATGAGACCTCCTCAAGCAGCCGTCGCCGTTTCCTGAAGAAGCTCACTGGGGTGTCAATGGCGGGAATGGCCTCCCTTCCCCTCTCCGCGCAGACGTGGATCCCTTCCGGGAAGACGCCCCGGCTCGACCGGGTCAACGCGCTCCTGATCAGTGCGACAACGGTCGCCGGTAAAACGTCCCTTGAACATGCGCGGAGCGGCCTCCGGGACCTTTACGGCGAGCGCCGGCGTATTCTCCTGATCAACTTTGCCAGCCTGCCGGAGGACCGGGATGCCTATGCCGTCCGGATGCAGCGGGATTTTGCGCGCATTGACGAAGGTTTTGAAATTGCCTCCCTCCATGCGGTCGATCCGCGGGAAGCCGGGCGGGCCATCCGCGAGGCTGAAGGCTTTTTCGTCAGCGGGGGAAACACCTTTCTGCTCCTGCGGGAACTATATGACCGCTTTGTCGTCGACCTTCTCCGGGAGCGGGTCCTGCAGGGGGTCCCCTACGCGGGATCGAGTGCGGGATCGAACATTGCCGGGGAGGTTATTGGGACGACGAACGACTTTCCCATGACGGACATCCCGACCCGGCGCAGCCTCGGGCTTTTTCCCGGGGTCTACAACCCGCACCATCCAGACCTCGACGATCCCCTTTTTGGCAGTCGCCAGTGGAAGATCGGGCAGTATGCCGCCTATAATAGCGGTGAGACAGTGGTCGGGGTCACGGATGACGGAATGCTGCGGGTGAAAGGAGATCGGATCACTCTCCTCGGGGAGGATGCCGCGGCGGCCCTCGTCCATCGCGACGGACGGAAGGCCCGGGTCGTTCCTCCCGATTCAAGGGATGTGTCCGGGGCTTTCCGCGAGGTTGCGGAATAGAAGAGTCAAGGCCCTTTTTTTACTGGGTTTCGGGAAACCTTTACATCCGTTAGCGTCCGGGTTATACCATTCGGGCAAGCGGATGCGTGTATTACTGGTAGATGACCGAAGGGAAGACCTGAAAATCCTCGAATCCGTATTGAGCGGTTTCGAGGGCGTACAGGTCGTCGGGAAACTGACGGACATTTCCAAGGTGGAAAGGTGCCTGAGGAATACGATTCCGGACGTCGTTTTTCTCGATATCCGCTTTCCGGAGTGCTCGGGTCTCGAGCTGGTGGAACAGATCCGTCGCAACGGGAGCGAAGTGGTCCTCGTAACCGCCTTCGAGCAATATGCGATCGAGGCCTTCCGGTTGCGGGTCCGGGACTACCTTCTGAAGCCCGTGCGGCGGGAGCGGGTCGGGCAGACGGTACAATGGTTGCGCGAAACCGTGATGGGGGAACGGGCCATGGGCGTGGAAGAAGTGAGCCTGCCCGTCAAAGGAGCCTGGCGGAGGTTTTCCCTGACCACGGTGGACGGCTTTCAGGCGAAGGGGAATTACACCCTGATCCAGGACCGTGAGGAGGGCCTCCTGCTGTGTCGGATGCCCCTCTACCGGGTCCTGCAGCGTTTGCCGGCGGGGCACGGATTCCGTCAGTTTTCGCGCCAGCAGGCCATTCCCCTGAAGCGCATACAAAGCCTTCTCGGAATGGAGAACGGACGTATCAAGGTGCAGCTTGAGAATGGAGAACAGCTGTATGGATCCAAACGTCGCTCGATCGAGCTGCGGGGGGAACTGGAAAGCCTTTTCGGGAAACGGACACCTTGACTGTCCCCTCAAGCAGCCATTTTTGATGGTGCTGAAAGGGCAGAACCCAAGGGTGAGCGGGTGCGGTCTAAAATGAGGGATTGTTACATTAGATGAGTTTGATTTCGCTGAGAATCGCATGATTCTCCAATACCCTCCACGCCCTCTTCTTATTCCATACCCTCATGATCTCGATGTCCTCTCCCGGAGGTCATTCCCGGATACGTTCCCGCAGCAAGGTTGAGGAATTCCGCTCATGAAGGACCTGAAAACGTATCCCGCCGGAAACGGCGACGGGGCTATCCTGGACAGGATTCCCGACATTATTGGGGAGCTTGACCGCGACTACCGCTACCGGTTGATGAATGCAGCCGGGCTCGAGGAAATGGGAAGGGAACGGGAAGAAGTCATCGGCAAAACGGTCCGTGAGATTTTCGGTGAAGCCTTTGAGAAGAGCGGGATCAAGAGGCGCCTGGACCGCTGCCTTGAGGGGGAGGCGGTGGACTACCTGCGGCCCTATGGGCTCAAGGAAGACAGGGGACGCTGGATCCGGATGCATTATTATCCGCGAAAAGGTGCGGACGGACGGGTGGAGGGAATCGTCCTTCACGGGGTTGATGTGACGGCGCTCATGGAGGCGGAAGAGAGGCAGAAACATCTCAATCGTCAGATGGAGACGATCAAGTCGATCAACCGCCTGATCGGACGGGCCAAGCATCCGGAGGAACTCATTGAGGCGGGGTGCCGGATACTTGTCGACGATCCGGGTTGCGACGTCATTTGCCTGGTCCTGCTCTCTCCCGAGGGGAAGCCGGAGCTGATCGAGACCTGTGGCCTGGGGGAAGCCACACCGGAGTTCGAGGACCGTCTACGGAAGGCCTTTCCTCCGGCCTTCATCGAGAAAGCCGTCGAATCCGACCGGATCAATCTTTTTGACCACGATTGCGAATTAGGCAGCTTCTGGTCTGGCAAGGGCCTGAAGGGGGTCCCCACCGCATATGCCTTCCCTATTCGGCATGAGAACCGGACCTACGGGTATATGCTCGCGGTACCGACCGAGCCGCTTGCGACCGGGGAGACCTTTGATTGGGCTGGCGAAATCTGCGGTGACCTCGCCTTTGCCCTTCATGCCCTGAACCTTGAGGCGGAACGCAAACGGACCGTTGAAGCCCTCGAAACGGCCACCCTGGAGGCCCGGGAGGCCAACCGTGCGAAAAGCCGTTTTCTCTCCATGATGAGCCATGAGATCCGGACCCCGTTGAATGGCGTCATCGGGATCTCGGAATACCTTCGCCAACTCGAGTGGGATAAGGACGTCGAGGAAGCGCTGAGAGTCCTGACCCATTCCGGGGAAATGCTTCTTGAGCTGATCAATGACATCCTGGACTACTCGAAAATCGAGGCGGAGCGGATGGAAATCGTGCCCGGCCCGGTCAACCTTCGCGAGCAACTGGATGGCTTTGGGAAAATGCTCGAGCAGCGGTCCCGGATGAAGAACCAGCATTTCCTGATGCAGACAGACCTGAAGAACGGGCTCCACGAGCTGGACTGGCCCCGCCTGCGGCAGGTCCTGCTGAACCTTGCCAGCAACGCGATGAAATTCACGCCGCCACGCGGGCAAATCCGGCTCACGGTCTGGGAGGAAGCGGATGGAAGCCTCTTCCTGGAGGTGGCCGACACCGGTGTCGGTATACCGCATGACCGGCTGGGCGAGCTCTTTGAACCCTTCACGCAGGTGGGGGCCTCGATGGAGGCAAGGAGTCAGGGGACGGGGCTCGGCCTTGCCATCTGCAAGAGCCTGATGGACCGGATGAACGGACGTATTGACGTTTTAAGCACTCCCGGCAAGGGGTCAAGCTTCACGTTATGCCTGCCGGCACGGGTCCTTGAGGCGGATGCGGAGGAGCAGGGTGACGTGGTCCTGAGACCGGACCTTCACGGAACGGGGGAAAGGGACATGCAGTCGATGAAGTGATCCTCGAAGGACTGCATCTGGTTGAGCTCGACGACGGTGCAGGCCTCAAGGAGGGATTCAAGGGGAGCGGGATCGTCCGACTGGAGGAGAAGGGATGTGCCGCCGAGGGAGGCGTTCCCGATAACGCGTATCTGTTCCATGGGCACAGCAGGCACAAGGCCGACGGACACGGCGTGCCGTCGGTCGAGGTGGTAGCCGAATCCCCCCGCGATGTAGAGGGTTGTCAGATCCGCAGGGCCGAGGCCGGCCTCCTCGAGGAGCGTGAGAACCCCGGCGGCGATGGCGGCCTTGGCCTGCATGAGCTCGGCGACATCCGCTTCGCTGACGTAGAGATCCCGGGTGACGTGGACGCGCTTTTCGGCATCCCCGTCGCCGTCCGTGTGCGTGATGACGGACGGGTGTGCGGGATCGAAGCGTCCCATTTCGCTGAGGATGCCCGCCGTGCAGGCAAGGGCGATGAAGTCGATGTAGGCGGCACCGGAGATCCCGGCCGGCTTGCCGCGGCCTTCGCCGGAGAGGCGCCAGCTCCATGAGGTTCCATCGAGGATGAGGGAGGAAATGACGGTCGTGCCGGCGGGCGAGCCGCAGCTGAGGCGCCCGCCTTCAAAGGCAGGGCCGGCGGCGGTGGCGGTGGCGAGGTAGCCGCCATGGTGCCGCAGAAGGATTTCCCCGTTGGTCCCAAAGTCGATCAGGAGGGAGGGATCGGGCCGGGCGAGCATACCGGAAGCGAGGGCCCCGACGGCGATATCGGCCCCGACGAAGGGACCGGGATTGGGGGCGAGGGAGACAGGAAAGGCGACGGGGAAGCCGATTTCCGTTGAAGAAAGGGTGATTCCGCTGAGGAAGACCGGTTTAAAGGGATAGGCGGAGAACCCGGAAAGGTCGGCCCCGGCGAAGGCGTGTTCCATGACCGTATTGCCGGCGGCAAGGCATTCCGTGATCGCCTCCGGCTGGATCCCGGCCTTGGTGCAGACCTTCTGCAGGAGTGGAAGGAGGGAATCCCTGACGAGGGCGGCCTGGAGTTCGGGGGAGCTTCCCCCTCTGGAGACGGCGTGGTCGATACGGGCGAGGACATTGTCACCGAAGCGTCGTTGCTCGTTGGCGGCGGATCCGGTGGCGAGGCACTGGCCGGACTGAAGATCCCAGAGGGCGGCAGCGACGGTGGTGGTCCCTATATCGAGGGCGAGGCCGATTCCGGGGCGCCGTTTCATGACCGGCTCGCCGCCGCCAATTTCAAAGACGCTGACCCCGGTAAGGGAATGATCGCGGAAGGAGGCCTCCGGGATGTGAATGGTATGGGTGCCGGAATCGTGGAGGCTGGCGAGGGGGATCTGGCAGGCGCGGACGGGTTCGGCCTTCTCCTCCCCGAGGCGGATGCGGCAGCCGCGGCAGAGGCCGCGGCCGCCGCAGCGCGTGTTGAGGGGAAGGTGTTCCGCCTCCATCCATTCGGCGAGGGTGGGGACGGAGGCCCCGGTAGAGGCAGGATCGCCCCTTTCAAGCTGGCGCTCGCGGAGCTGTCCGTCGGGAAGGATGAAACGAAACCGGGTGGGATTCATTGGGGGGCGCGGGCGAAGAGGGTTCCGTCCTCGCGGGCATCAACAAGGTGCCCGGGCGGGATGATAAGGAAGCGTCCGGGATCGTCCCATGGACCGGCGAGGAGGCGTTGGAGGAAGGAGGGATCGCCGGGGAGGCGCTTGTAGGACCAGCCCATGTGGTGGGCGCAGCCCTTGCAGTAGGCCTCCGCTTCAGCATTTCCGGTGATGTCGACATAGGCCGCGCAGGAGTGGTGGGCGAAGGTTTCCCGGTCGACCTCGACGAGCTCATCGAGCATTTCCTCGTCATCCGGGTAGCGTTCCCGGTAGACCTCGCGCAGGTGGTCTTCCCGGTCGGGACCGGGGACACGTTTGCCGCGGATCCAGCCGGGCGAGTAGAAGTAGGTCCCGGGGGTTTCCCTGAGGACGGCATCGTGGCGTTCCCGGCCGCCGAGAAGGATGGAGAGACAATCGTGGGCCTGCGGAAGGACGAGACGGGCCCGGCCGGCCCTGAGGCCGACAAGCCCGTTGCCGCAGCGCCCGTAGGCAAGCAGGACGGTCTCAACTTCCGGATCCTCCTCGATGGACTGGAGGGCCGCCGCGAGCTCGGAGCGGAGGTTGTCGGGAAAATCGTGGAGCCCCATTTCGAGAAAGCGGGTGGCTCTCCAGGTGGCTCCCTGGGCGGCAAAGCCCTCGATCTCTTCCTTGAAGACATCGCAGGCGAGGAGGGCGCAGGAGGGAAGGGATTTCATGGGATCAAGGAGTGGTTTGAACTTCCTGGATGACACGTTCGAGAACGGAGGCATCCCGGTCATGGGCAATGAGGACGAGGGTGTCCTTTCCGGGGTTATCGGCTTCCGTGATCGAGAGCGAATCGACCGTTCCCTCAACAGTATGGAATCCCTCCGGGGTCGCGATGCCGCCTTTTACGCGGAGAATGGATTCCGGAAGCCCTTCCAGCCATGCCTTTGCTTCTGCAAGCGGCCGATCACGCGGCCACGAAAGGAGAGCGGTGGTGAACGGGTTGGCCTCCACGGTGGAGAGATCGGCATCGGGCAGTTCGCGGGCCTCCTGGAGGAGGTCGAGGGGAACCTTGCAGAAGGTACTGCGACGGATTTCGGCAGACGGGTTGTGCTGGCGGATGACGGCCTCAATGGCGACCAGTTCCTTTTCGGAGGCGAGGTCGGTTTTGTTGAGGAGGACGAGATCGCTGCTGCGGACCTGGGCGCCGACGTTGGGCAGGTTGGCGAGGAGGCGGAGGAAACGTTTCGGGGCGACGACGGTGACGATGCGGCGGATCTCGACGCTGCGGTCAAGCCCATGGGTTCTGAGGAGGGAACTGATGGCCTGGGGATCGGCGATGCCACTGGTCTCGACAACGACGGCATCGAGGGGATTTTTCCGGTGGGCGGCGACAACCGCCTCCTTCATGACGCGGACAAACTCCCCCGCCTTGCATTCGCAGAAAAGACTTCCCCCGACCACGCTCTGGGTGGGCTGGCCGGAAGTATCGAGGGTCAGCTGGTCGATATTCCGGTCGGCGAACTCATTGACGAGGAAGATCATCCGCCAATCCGGATGCGCGGCGGCAAGCTCCCTCAGGAGGGTCGTTTTGCCACTTCCGAGAAAACCGGTGACAAGAATGAGGGGAATCCGGCCGGACATGGTTACTGCTTTCCGGCAGCAGCATTCCTGAGGGAGGTGACGAGTTCGTCCCTGCCGGGAATAATGGAAGCAAACTGTTCCTTCCCGTCGACGCAGATGCTGGGAATGGCGCTGACCCCGAGCTTGTTCATATAGCCGAGACCGTCCCTCCCGGTGATTTTGTGCTCGCGGATTTCGACCGGCTGATCGAAGACCCTGCCAGCCTCGCGGGCCGCCTTGACCATGTAGGCGCAGGGAGCGCACCCCGCAGAATCGAGGGTGACGACATCCACAATGACCGCCTTTTCGGAATCATAGTCGGGAATGGTGATATCCTCGAAGGTGTCACTGGTGTCCTTTGGGGGGAGCTTGCGGGCAATTTCGAGCTGGTAGGGGTCCCGGACAAGCTCGGCGACGGCGCTGAGGTTTTCCGGTTTTACGGAATAGGGCAGGTCACAACCGGGAGCGAGGACAAAGCCGTTTCCTTCCCCGGCCTCATCGAGGCAGCGGGCGGCGTCGCGCCGGGCATCCTGCTGGTCTCCGAGGAGAAGGACGACCGTGAGCTGCAGATTGCCGCCGAAGGATTTGCCGGCCGCGCGTGCGACCCGGGCAAGCTCGGGCATGCTGACATTTTCGTCGACGGAGATATTGTCGCAGGAAGTCTTTGCCATCGCCTCAAGGTTGCGGGTGGCATTGCCGCAGACGAAGAGCGAGGAGAGGGCCCCCTTTTCACGGATATGGTCGAAGACCTTGTTGAGGGCGGGAGCGATCCAGTCGGAAAAATGATCCGGGCCAATCTGGCTGATCATGGGGTCGACGACGGCGATGACGTCGGCTCCGGCCTCAATGAAGGCATCGGCCATACGGATGCCGATATCGGCGCAGAAATCGAGGAGCTGGGGAACAGCCTCTTCCTCATCGAACATATCGAGGAGGACATCATCGCCCCGAAGATGGAGGGCGAGGGTGAGGGGGCCCGTGAGAAGCCCGTAGAGGGCGACCTCGTCTCCGAAGGCCTCCTTGGCGCGGCGGACGGCATCGAGCACGAGTGGCATTCGACCCTTGTCCGTACTGAAAGTGGGGAGGCTCTCAAGGTCGTAATCCTCCCCGAGCGGGTGGGAGGCCACCGAAGGGGGCGTCTCGCGGGCCCAGGCAAGCTGGCAGCCGAGGATTTCAGCCTCCAGCTGGAGGTCGAAGACCACCGGTATCCCGTCCGGCCGGTAGCGGTCGACTGCTTCCGTGAGTCCGGCGACAATGTGATCGGCGTTCTTGAGATAGGCTTCGGCATCAACGCCGATCAGGGAGCCGCCATGGACGCCGACAAATGGAAGCCAGGGAATGCGATCCACCGGTTCGGAGCGGAGAGCCTTAAGGAGAATGTCTTTACCAGTCATGAGGTTTTAAAAGCTTTCAGGCGCAGAGTTGGCGCGCCAGTTCGACGGCGCTGGCGGCATCGGCGGAGTAGCCGTCGGCACCGATCTGGTCGGAGAATTCCCGGGTGACCGGGGCACCGCCGACGATCACACGGGCGGAAACGCCCTTCTCCTTGAGGAGGGCGACGGTTTCCTTCATGGCCGGCATGGTTGTCGTGAGGAGGGCGGAGAGGGCGACGATGGCCGGTTTGTTGGCCTCGACGGCCTCAATGAAGGCATCCGGGGCAACATTTGTTCCGAGGTCGACAATCTTGAAATTGGCCCCTTTGAGCATCATGGAAACGAGGTTCTTGCCGATGTCGTGGAGATCGCCCTCGACGGTGCCGATGACGACGCAGTGTTCCGGCTGGATGCCGGAGGCGAGGAGGACCGGTTCGAGAAGGTCCATGCTTTTCTGCATCGCACGGGCGGCCACGAGGACCTCGGGCACGAAAATTTCGTTGGCTTTGAAGCGGCGTCCGACGTCATCCATTCCCTCGGTGAGGGCATTGAGGATGGTCTGCGGGTCGGTGCCGGCATCGAGGGCGGCCTGCGTTGAGGCGATGGCGTCCTTGCGTTTCCCCGCCTTGATGGCAGCGGTCAGTTGTTGAAGCGTCTCGTCCATTTAGATATTTGGTTGGTTAATGATGTGAAGGCGGCACTTTAGCATACCTTCTTCAATCTGTCTTGGTAAATTGAGCGCATTGATTAAGAATCAGGTGTTCTTGCGCGAAAAGGCCTGTGGGGTGAGACCGTATTCACGACCGAAGACCTTCGTGAAGTAGCTCTGGTCGGAAAACCCGCAGGCAGCGGCAACCTCCTTGACGGAAATGCCGTGCTGACGGAGGAGCCGGCCGGCCTTCTGCATCCGGATGCGGCGGAGTTCCTCGCTGAAGGAGTGGCCGAGGGCCTGGGAGACGAGGCGGGAAAAGTGGGCCGGGGAGAGCCCGACCTTGGCGGCGACGCCGTCGCGGGAGAGGGGCTCGTGGCAGTTTTCGCGGAGATAGTTGAGAATGAGCTGCATGCGGAGCTCATCGACGCGCATGGGGCGCTCTTCGACAACCTCGATAAGGTGCTCGAGGACCTCGGCGACCCAGCGACTGAGGGTTTCCTCATCGTGGATGGCGCTGAGGGCGCCGAGGCTGTCAAAGCCGCTTCCGAGGGTGCGGGCGGGGTCGGCTCCGGACTCGACCATGGTCCGGGTCATCATGGTCACGAGGTCGAGGACGAAGCCCTTGATGCGGTCGAGGTCCTCCCCGGCGTGGGAATAGATGCCGATGAGGATCTGGTTGAGGAGGCGTCGGGCTTCCGGCCGGTCGCGCTTGCGCATGGCGAGGAAGAGGCCGGGTTCAAGTTTCCAGTAGATGCGGCGGACCTCCTGGACCGGTTCGCTCTTGACCTCGTGAATGGCCTCGGCCTTGAGACGTTCGCGGCTCATGACGGCGGCGCGTGCATGCATGCGGGAGGTGTTAACGAGGTTGAGATCGGAAAGGAGCTCGAAGAGGAGCTGTCCCGTTCGCTTGAGTCCCTTGAGGAAGGTGCTTTCGTCGGAGAGGTCGCCGGCTGGCTCGGGAACCTCAAGGAGGAGGCCGCCGATAACCTGCTCATTGAAGGTGAGCGGGAGAGCGATGACGAAAGAGGCTTCCCCGGCCCATCGGAAGAAGGGTTCCCCCCAGCGGAGGGATTCGCGGACGAGGAAGGCGCATTCCCGGGACTCGAGTTGGGGTGGGCGGCGTTTGGGGCCGAAGAGGATCTGGGAACCCTTTCCCCCGGCGTCGACGCGATAGACCAGACTGCCTTTGGGCAGGTCGAGGGACCGGAGGGCGGCCCGGAGTCGGGACTCGGCCCCGGCAAGGGATTCAGCGGCAGTCTGGGCGAGGGATTCCAAGGGGTGGGATTGGAACAGGCCCGCGCATCCCGGTCAATTCCCGTGCCCAGCGGGCGGCTGTTTCGGCGGGATCGTCATCGCCGGAAAGGAGACGGGAGAGGTCGGGTTGAAGGACCGACTGGACAATGCGGCCGAAATCGGGACTTCCCCAGGGGAGCGGATAGAGCCGATCGCGTTTTTCGAGGATATCCCGGAAGGGTTCGAGGAAGGGATTGCGCCTGGCCGGCCATGGACGCATGGGTCGGCAATCGGCTGACTGGGTGCGTGCCTCCCCGGAGGCCCGGGTCCCGAGGTTGAGGTGCTGGCCGTAATGCTCGACAAAGAAAAGGACGTAGCGGGCGGCCTCGGCGGCAAGGGGACTGTGGCGGGCGGCCCCGAGCCCGAAGCCGGCAAGCCCGACCCAGGGATCGCCGGTGGTGCTGGGGAGGCGGCAACTGCCGTATTTCTCCGGACCGAGGTAGCGGTTCTGGACGGCCTTGCTGGCATCATCGTTGTGGAGCATCAGGGCGGCCTTGCCCTCGTAGAAGCGCCAGGCGAATTCCCGGTAGCCCTCGGTGGCTGCTCCCGGTTGGGAGAGACGGAGGGGATGAGCGAGGGCGACGTAGTCCCGGAGGGCGCGGACGGCTTCGGGCGAGTCGAGGAGGCAGGTCCCCTTTTCATCAAACAAGCGGCCGTTGTTGGCGGAGACCATGAGGTTGAGGGGTGTGAGCTCGGCTCCCTGGCCGCCCCGCATCGTCAGCCCGGTGATCCCGTTCCCGGGATCGTGGAGGGTGCGGGCGTATTCCGTGAAGGCCTCGAGGGTCCATTCCCCGCGCCGGTCAAGCTCGCGGGGATCCTCGAGACCGGCCGCCTCGACAAGGTCGCGCCGGTAATGGGTTCCCTGGATGAACAAGTCGCAGGCAAGGAACCAGGGGATCCCGTCGACGGAGCGGCTCAGGTCAAGGTGGGAGGGATCGTAGTGCTCACGTTCAGGCCATGCCTCGAGGGAGGGTCCGAGGTCCTGGAGACCGTCCTTGAGGGCGGGGACCCAGGCGGGCCAGACATCGACCAGATCCGGTCCCCGGCCGGACTTCCATGCCTCGAGGACCTTGCCGGGATAGCCGTCAATGCCGACGGGGACATAGCGGAAACGAAAGGGTTTGTCGGCCGCATAGGTGGTGCCGGCGATCGTGAAGGCCTCGGTCCTTCCCGGATTCGGGTTGGAGTCCCAGTAGACAAGTTCCGTTTCCATGGTCGTTTCCTGTTTCCCGGTGCCCGGGATGAGGGATCAGAGGTTTTCGACCCGGAGGCCCCCCACATGGGCGGTTACCGCGTAACCGTGCTGCTTGAGGACACGGGCGGCAAAATAACTCATTTTCCCGAGAACGCATACCGTGACGACGGGCTTAGACTTGTCAATCTGGTCAAGCGAGGTGCGCAACTCCGGGAAGGGGATATTGACCGATCCCGGGATGGGCCGGGTGCGGGCCATCTCCGCCGGGCGGACATCGACGAGCTGGGCCCCCTTCACCTCCTCAAGGGAATAGACATGGTCAACGAGGCCGTCCCGCTGGTTGTTGGCGGAAAAGCCGGCCGTGTTGAGGGGATCCTTGGCCGCGCCGAAGGGTGGGGCGTAGGCGAGTTCAAGATGCTCGAGGTCATCGACGGTGAGGCGCCCCTTGATGGCGGTGGCGAGGACGTCGAGACGCTTGTCGACGCCCTCGGTTCCATAAGCCTGTCCCCCGAGGAGGCGGCCCGTTGCCTTTTCCCAGAGGATCTTGACCGTGAGGTGGGAGGCACCGGGGAAATAGCTGGCGTGGTTGAAGTCGCTGACGGAGGTCTTGCCGTAAGGGATGTCCATCTGCTGGAGCCGCTTCTCGGTGTGTCCGGTCACGCCGGCGGCCATGTCGAAAACCCGGACAATGGCGGTTCCGATCGACCCGGGATAGGGACGGGCCCGCTCGCCCTTGATGATGTGATCCGCGGCGACCCGGCCCTGGCGGTTGGCGGGGCCTCCGAGGGGAACGGCGGCGGAGCCCCCGAGAATGGGATCGGTGCTCTCGGCGGCATCGCCGATGGCGTAGATGTCGGGATCGGAGGTCTGCATGTGGCCGTTGGCGACAATGTGTCCCCGGGACCCCAGTTCGAGGCCGGCATCCTTCGCAAGCTGATTCTCGGGCCGGACCCCGATGGAGAGAATGACCATCTCCGCCGTGAGTTCGTTTCCGGAATTGAGCCGGGCCCGGAGGCCTTCACCATCGGCGGAAAAGCCGGCGATCCCGTCGCCGAGCCGGAGGTCCACCCCGTGGTTGCGGAGGCTTTCCTGGAGGGCAAAGACCATTTCCCGGTCCATCTGCGGGAGGACCTGGTCGACCAGTTCCACGAGGCTCACCTGTTTGCCCAGCTCGACCAGCTGTTCGGCCATTTCCAGCCCGATGAAGCCGGCCCCGATGACGATCACGCGGCGGGCCGATTGAGCCGCCTCCTTGATCCGGTCCATGTCCTCGAGGTTGCGCAGGGTATAAATCCCCGGAAGGTCGATTCCCTCAAGGGGCGGACGCAGGGGCGAGGCTCCGGGGGAGAGTACGAGCTTGTCGTAGGGAAGGCTTTCCTCCGCCCCGGTGGCCCGGTTGCGGATTCGCACCGTCTTTGCCTCCCGGTCAATGGCGGTCGCTTCTGTCCGGTTGCGGACGTCCAGTTTCAGGAGGGCCCGGAGGGACTCCGGTGTCTGCACCGCCAGCTTCGTGCGGTCTTCAATCTCGCCCCCGATGTGGTAGGGTAAGCCGCAGTTGGCGAAGGAGACATCCGGTCCCCGCTCGAGGACGACGATCTCCGCCTCCTCGTCGAGCCGCCGCAACCGGGCCGCCGCCGAGGCGCCGCCGGCAACCCCGCCAATAATGACAATTCGTTTCCGCTTCGTGTCTTTCATAAAGGTGCTTTCTCTTTCCCAACCGGATTCCCCTCCATCGAGCAGCGGAAATGGTCACAGAGTGTCCGCAGCTCCTCCGCCCTGACTGAGTAGCAGACCCGCGTCCCGCATTCCCGGGCCTCCACCACGCCCGCACG
>JAWLGH010000146.1:0-3338 GCA_041685165.1 Oceanipulchritudo sp.
CCTGCGGTTGCGGTTTTCATGGTTTGAATTTCCGCCGGGCCGGGAGGAGGGACAAGCCCGGGGCCTGTCATATGACAGCTTTGAAAACCCGTCTCCTATGACACAGAATGCCGTTGACCCCGATCCGTTTCGGGGCATGCTGAAAGGCAGTTCTTTCGAATAGCATCCATAGAGCGTTTTTCGTGTGATTTGCCGCCTCAGCGGGAGAAACACGGGAGATCGCCAACCGGGCAACGAGAGTCGCCACGGTGGTCCAGACAACCGGCAAATTGGTTTGCCCGTGCTTCGTTCCGCTTTTTTGCGGAACTTCGCAGGGCGATCCGGCGGGCCGGATCGATGCGCAGTCTTAACTGAATCCAAGCACTCTCCCGTTCGAGTTGCTTGTCCTGCAAAGCTTCGTCGAGCAAGGCAGGATGAGCCGGGAATTCCAGATGGAGTGCCCGGCTTTTTTTGTTCCGCCCAGCCCGAATGGGCGTAGCGGGATGCCCGGGCGGTCAGGGTGCACCAAGCAAAAGTGAACATGAAAACAGCACCCAGAATGAAAGCCGCCCTCCGGATCAATTCCGGAAACCCGGATCACCACCTCTACCTCAACAACGGGACCTGGTGGATCCATTACACCGTCCACCTGCCCGACTACACGACGCAGCGTATCCGCCGGAGCCTCTCAACCCGGGACCGGGTCGAGGCACGTCAGCGTCGGGACCACTGCCTGCAGGCCTTTGTCAGGGAAGGGAGGGTGGCATGAACGCGTTTCTCCGACACCTTGACAGGCAAAGATACGAGGAGGAGGCCAACTGCGATGTGGAAATCATCCCGGCAGCCTTCATTGAGGCCGCGGAGCGCCATATCGCCCGGTACAACCGGCCCCTGCTGAAAACCTTCCTCAGGCCCGAGCAGACCTTTTACGTCACCAAAGGTACCCTATCTGTCAGGGAAGTTGTCCGCTCTGATAAAATAGTTTCTACATGACCGGAAGTGTCCACCGAAGGGGTGACCTGGGGGTGGGGGCAGGGAAGACCCTCACCACCGCTGAGCGCGCCCTGATCGGCGCCCGGGCCTCGGGGAGTTCGAAGAGTTCGGCCTATGCGAAAACAATCGTCGAATTGGCCGACATCCTCGGCGTAACCCGGCGCACCATCACCCTTTGGAAAAAGATGGAGGGGGCTCCCAAGTGTCAGGGGACGGGTATAGTTACGCGTTAAATGACGCGAAGATTTACGCACCTGATTGAAACATAGGCATAAAAAAGGCGAGGATCGCAGCTCCATGAAAAAGAGAAGAAAGGAGTCGCGATGCCTCGCCTCAGTCAGGAGGAAAAAGTGACGATCAAAGTACTCAACAGCAAGAACGAAACGAACCGTGCGATCGCGCGCCGCCTTGGGGTGAGCGAGGGAATGGCCCGACTCTTTGCCATCCTGCATAAACGCCTTGAGGACGAGTTACCTCCGCTTTCCTGCGGCAAGGATGCCGTGGGGATCCGGGAGGAAAACGCGAAGGCCCTCGATGAGGCGCGGAAGGAGGCCTATGAATTCTTTGAAGGGTGGACAGAGGGATGAACGGGGACATTGCGAAGATGTTTGCCGAAGGGGTGAAGCCACCCGATCGGCGCCCACCATGGCAATGGGCCGAGGAACACATCGCCTCGATCCCGTACTCGCCGATGCCCGGGCGTTTCCGCTCGGACAATTCACCTTGGGTGCGGGAGGTGATGGAGGCCATTGTCGACCCGCGGGTAAAGCTCGTCTCGATCCTCGCCTCGGTGCAGTCCTCCAAGACGACGGTTCCGGAGCTTACCCTGTGCTACATCATTGCCAACCTTCCCGGACCGACCCTCTGGCTGGACCAGACTGACGAGGACGCCAAGGACCAGTCGGAATCCCGGGTTCAGAAACTTTTTGACAAATGCGAACCGGTGAAACTCCTTTTCCACCGCGATCGCCACAAGAAGCGCAATCATACGATCCACTTTGCCAATGGCATGACTCTCTGGATCCTCGGGGCCGGGCGTCATTGTTTTTTCCACTACTGGTCCAGTCTGAACATAAAGGACACCCTGGCCCGGTTGCGCCGCAATCAGGACCCGGCCAATGGGCCGACATGGGAAGTCTCTGACGATATTGACGAGGACTACCTTTCCCAGATGGAGAGCGAGCACCGGGGTCAAGGAGAAGAACACATGGATGTGGAAACAGATCGGCAAGCGTCCCAATCACTATTGGGACTGCGAGAGCATGCAGGCGGCCGCGGCAACGATGCTCAAGATCATCGGACGGGAGAGCGATAAGGAGACTGAGGAAACGCAAGACCCCCAGTAAGAGGCTCTTAAACGGCTATTTCGCGAATGTGCGGAAGCATACGGGAATTGACCGGTCGAATGTCCTCCGCCTCCAGTGTCACCACCGTCAGGGTTTTTCCGGCCAGGGTCATGAATTCGACTTCGTAGGCGATCCCGTCCTTGTGTAAGGACACGACAACGCCCAGATCACCGCTTTGCAGGTGCTCCTGTGGCAAGTCACGTGCCAGTACGACACTTTCGTGTTCCTTAATCATTATTTGAAGGGTAGGCTGTGATAAGCCGGGGCTCAAGACAATCTTTATCCAGCTGCCAGATGGTGCAAACCTCAGGGGACCGGCCATCTGGACACGTCAGCGGTCCCCGTACTTCGAATTTTCTGCCGTAGGCGGATTCAACCGTTTTCATAACCGGGCAGTCCTGTGCGTGTTCCATCAGGGCATGTGCGAAGGTTCGCCACTCCTCCGACCTAAATCCGAGAGAAATGAAAAACCTGGCCTTTGCCGCGCCGGGCATTTTGTCGGTGTTCAGAAGGTATCCCTGAATCTTGTCCTGGGTGACGCAGGCGGAGAATCGGTTGGGCAGCTCGATTGACATCTTTCGTTCGGGATATGGGCAACGTTGATTATTCTGTAGGGTTCACGGTGGCTGAGGTCGAGGAAATCCTCACCGCCCAGAAGGCGGAATTGAAGAAGACTTTGGCCGCTTACGCCAACGATGGGTCGAGTGTGACCAAGCGTCGGATTGACGAGATTCATACGGTCATTGCCGCCTGCCGGGAATGTGGAAACGCTGGAAAAGGAACCAGGGCGCATTAGAAAGGACAACGACATGAAAGGTTATACGAAGGAACGCCGCGACGCGGTCATCGCGAAGATGACCGGACCGAACCGCAGGAGCATAGCGCAACTGGTGGAGGAGGAACAGATCTGCGCGGCGACGTTGTACAAGTGGCGTCGGCAGGCCCGTGCAGAGGGACGCGTGATGCCCGAGGGCGATGACACCCCCGAGGGCTGGGGGGCCAAGGACAAGTTCAACGCGG
>JAWLGH010000019.1:0-47454 GCA_041685165.1 Oceanipulchritudo sp.
AACCGGATCCTGACGCTGGGCCGTCAGTTTCAGTTGCTCAATGAATTCGTCCCTGGCCGCCGCTGAGGCGAAAAACTTATTTCGCTGGCGCAGCTTGCCCGGCATAGCTTTAGCGGAGCCGGGTGCCGCCTCATACCACCGGGCGACGTAGGGTTTCTTGCGGTAGGGTTGGTGATCGGCGTGAATTCTCATGGCGATTTTAATCTACCAGAGTGAGGTGCCAATCATAGGGTAATCTTCCAATCGCTATCGGGATCGGGATCGCTATCGGGTCTCGGGCAAGTTCACCGCCAGGGCAATTTCGCTGTGCTTTTTTCGCTGGCCGAGACCCGGTTTTCACTGATGGGTTTCAGTCAAATCTGGGTATTTTGGGAGCTTGTAAGGTTATGCATGAAATCCAAATCATCATAGCCCAGATGGCACTTGGTCACGAGAAGCTCGATGTTTACCGCCTGGCAATCCACTACGTTGCTTGGGTTGTCAGATTGTGTCCGCGCTTAAAGGGCGATAATCGTCACGCAAAGGATCAAATCCTTCGGGCAAGCCAATCTATTCCGCTGAATATTGCGGAGGGCAATGGAAAGAACTCGCCAGCAGATCGAAGACGGTTTTTCGAAATTGCCCGGGGATCCGCCCTAGAATGTGCCGCCATTCAGGACGTGCTTGAGGTAATTGGCATCCTATCCGCCGATGAAAACCAAGCGAAAAAGAAAGACCTCGACCGCATCGCCGCAATGCTCAGCAAACTCGGTGGCCGAGGCTACAAGTAACTGCTATCATCGCTATCGCTATCGGGATCGCTATCGCTATCGGGTCTCGGACGCGTCCATCACCAAGGTAATCAGGTGGGGCGCACAAAACTCGCTTTTCCGTATTCGCCGGTCCGAGACCCGATAGCGATAGCGATCCCGATAGCGATTTCTTTTGTCCCCAGTCAACATCCAGTCAAGCTCAGTTTGGGCACAGTCAAGACATTTGGGTTGATCAGAGTAGCGTTTAGTTGCGTTGAATGGTGTTTCCTGTCGCAAATTAAGGCGTTCAAAATCAACAAGTTACTGGTATTCAACAGGTTAGTGACAGAAAAATGGCGGAGAGGGGGGGATTCGAACCCCCGGTACCATCTCTGGCACACACGATTTCCAGTCGTGCACAATCGGCCGCTCTGTCACCTCTCCGGACAAGCAACCTTGAGGAAAGGCAGAAAGTTGGGGAAAGGAGATCCCCTGTGCAATCCCGAAATCGGAAATTTGTGCCTGCGGGAGGACGGCTTCCGGGGAGGTCAGGCTTCCTGAAGCTGGTGATAATAGCCCCAGAGGGCACGGGTCAGGTCTTTTTCCTTGATCGGCTTGGAGACGAAGTCGCGCATCCCGGCCTCGACACTGGCCTGCCGGTCATCAGCGGTGGCGGCGGCGGTCATGGCGACGACATAAAGTCCGGGGTGGGCGTTGATAAGGGCCCGGGACGTCTCAAAGCCATCCATTTCCGGCATTTGCAGGTCAAGGAAAACGATATCAAACCGCGACCGGGAAAGGCTCTTGATGGCGGCCGACCCGCTCATGACGGATTCCACCTCAAGGCCGTGGCGCTTGAGGAGCAGCTTGGCGACCCGGAGATTGGTCTCATTGTCGTCGACGACAAGGATGCGCTGATGACGCAGAAGCATCCCCAGTTCCGGTCCGGGACGGGCTCCTTCCCGTTTCATGGGGACAGGGGATGATTCGTCGGAAGCGGGTGCTTTCGGCTCGGGAAAAAGGGTCCTCACAAGGGCGGCGGATCGCAGGGGCTTAAGGAGGTAGGCGACCGAATCGGCCTCGGCAACGCGCCAGTCGCGGGCTTCCCCGGGATTCGCAAGGATGATGACCTCCCGGCTTTTGAGGCGCGGATCGGGTTTGAGCACGGGGGCCTCATCCAGCTTGAAGTGCTGGGGATGATTGATCACCAGAAGATCCGCCTCCACCGCCTCTTTCGGATAGCCTTCGATGAGGGACTCCAGGCTGGTCACCTCCGCCCCGATGGAGCGAAAGCGCTCATCATAGAAACGGCGGCTGTGGGGATTGGAGTCGACAAGGAGGACGGAAGCGGGGGTCCGCCCGTTGTTTCCCAGAAGCGGCTCGAGCCAACTGCCGGCAAGCGGACGGGCCTCAATCGTGAACTGGAAGGTGGAGCCACCGGGACTGCTTCTGAGAAGGTTGAGGTCGCCCCCCATGAGTCCGGCCAGTTTACGGCTGATCGTCAGCCCGAGACCGGTACCGCCGTATTTGCGTGCCGTCGAGGAATCGAGCTGATTGAAGGCCTCAAAAAGGTGGTCTTTCATCAACGGGTCGATCCCGGGACCGGAATCCTCAATGGTGAATACCAGCTGAACCCGTTCTTCGCCAACCTCCTCCTTCTGCAGACGGAGGATAACCATTCCGTTGTCGGTGAATTTGACCGCATTGCCGATAATGTTGACGAGAATCTGGCGGAGACGGGTGGGATCAACCCAGAGGCGTTCGGGGACATCCGGGGAGATGTGATGAAGCAACTCCACCCCTTTCTCCGTGGCCTTGTGGGAAAAGAGGTCCAGGGCATCTTCGACAAGGTTGACGATCCGGGTGTCTACCTGGTCGAGTTCGAGACGACCCGCTTCGATCTTGGAGAAGTCGAGGATATCCTCGATGATCCCGAGAAGCCCCTCGGCACTTTTGTGGATCACGCCGAGATACTCTGATTGTTCCGTATCCAGTTCCGTTCCCCCGAGGACCGTGCACATCCCGAGGACTCCATTCATGGGGGTGCGAATCTCATGGCTCATGTTGGCGAGAAAGCGGCTCTTGGTCTCGTTGGCGGCAGCCGCCTCGGCGGCAAGCTGGTTGGCCCGGTCGATTTCGACGGTAAGCTTCTGATTGAGCATCTCCGCCCGTTCCTTGGCGGCCAGAAGCGAGGATTCCCCCCGGTCGCGCTGGACGGCAATCCCGAATCCCTTTCCAGCTGCCCGAAGGATGGAAATTTCGGTATCGTTCCAGTGGTGGACCTTGGTGCAATCGTCAAAGCCGACAAATCCCCACAACTGGTCTTCAACGAATATGGGAACCAGGAGGACGGAAATGATCTCCTGTCCCTCGAGGATCGCCTGCTCCTGTTCCGGGAAATTATTCAATTGACCGTGGACAACGTGGTTCCGGTGAAGGACATCCATCCAACGGACGAGGTCCGGCTTCCACGGGAGATGCTGCATCCGGGGATTGTTGATCTGGCGGGAGATCCGGGGAGCAACCCACTCATAGCGCATGGAAATGACGTCCTCATGCTGCTCCTCGCTGTAGTGCTCCTCGAAGATGTAGACCCGATCCACGTTGGCGGCCCAACCGATTGTCGAGAGCGCGTCCGGCATGACCACATTGAGCCCATGCCGGAACTCCAGAAGCTTCCCGAGAGCGTCGGCCAGCCCCGTCAGCAACCGGTCCCGGTGCATGAGTGACTGTTCCACTTCCTTCCGGTCGGTTATGTCGAGGATAAGGGAGGCGATTCCCTTCAGCCGCGCCTCCCTGTCCCGCAGGGCACGGACGGAAATATCGCCCCAGAAAACGCTTCCATCACGACGGCGGAACTTCCGTTCCACCCGGTAGGCCGTGACATCTCCGGCGTAAAGGGATTTTGCCATCCGCCGGCTCTCCGGCCGGTCCTCGTCGGCTGCAAGGTCAACCGGCGTCGGGCAATCCTCCAGCGTGTATCCGAAGAGTTCGCTCCAGCGTTCGTTCACCCGCTGAAATTTTCCTTTCGCATCCATGATCGCAATGGCCGCGGCACTGTTGTCGAATATGCTCCGAAAGAGTTTTTCGCGGTCAAGGAGCTCAATTCCCAGGCGTTTGTGACGCTCAACAGCACTCTTGAGGCGGTTCGTCATCACCAGCAAGGTGGTACAAATGGCCGTAATGAGAACGAGAAAGCGCAACGGCATCACCTGCGCGACCTGCATCTCGTCAATCAGTGTCGCATGGGAGACAGCGACTCCGACGACAAATCCTGGTGAATTGGACCCGATGGAGGTGGTCCGTGAATAGGCGTTCAGGCCGGCCCCGGAATTCCGGTCCTCGTCCAGGATGGAAAAAGTTTCCGAATTGCCAAAGGACGGGAGGAGACCCTCCGGGGCTTCCTCAAGACCCGTATCACTCGGGATCCGGATCAGGCCGCCCGGCATGTCCGCCTCAGCGAGAACGCTCACCCCGCCATTCCGGTCCAGACGAAAAAGCCGGATCCGCCGGGCATATTCCCGCAGCGGCGAGCTGGCTTCGAGAAAGCGGTGGAACCGTTCCGTGGCCCTCCCGAGAGCGGCCTTCCCCCGGTAGCGGAAGGCATAGATATCCTCCACATTCATGGCCTCGGAGAGAATATCGGCCTGACGGGAAACTTCCTTTTCGATCTCCACGAGGCGCAGACGACCCTCGATGTGTAGCAGAAAGCCCCCTGCAACAAGGAGCAGCAGGGGCACACGAAGCAGTTCCGCACCCCCCGCCTGGAAAAGCCCCCTGCGCGAAAGGACATAGAGAAAAAGATGAAAAGCCAGCACCAGGGCCGCTATCAGAAAAAACAACTCATGTAATCCTGTCAGCACATTCACACGCACGACCAGTTGAAGGGGAAATCCCGGGGGTAGCAATGTAGAAAATGCACACCCTGCGGAGCCCGTCGATGATAATCCGGGAGAGGCCGGTTAACCCGGTCCGGCTGGCAAGTGCTTCCCTCGGGACTCCCCGAACCGCTGTACTGCCGCTCGAGCGGTTCCCTCGGTCAGTTGGATTGGCCGGGCAACGGCGGAAAAGCCTCAGGACTCAATCAGGGTCCCGTCTTTCCAGAGCCCTTCAAGATTGAAATAGTCCCGGGTTTCCCCCGTGAAAAGGTGGATCATGAAGTCGTAGGCGTCGACGACAACCCAACCGGAGCGGTCGCCGGCACCGGAAACAACCGCCTCCTCTCCGGAGGCCTTGAGGGTCTCAAGGACCGATTCGCTGAGCGCCTTCAGGTGGGGATTACTCGTCCCGGTGGCGATCAGGTAATAATCGGTTACGGAGGAAACGTCTCCCACATGGATGAGACGCAGGGATTCCGCTTTTTTTTCGTCCAGTACGTCGAGGCACCGCTGCAGGCTGGAGGGCAGGGTGACGGAGTTAAGCGTCGCGGTTGCTGTCATATATCATGAAAAGTCGACCAAATGTCTAAACCCGAATGTAGTCCGCCGAGCCCCGCCTTGTCAATCGGAGTTCCTCGATTAACGGGATTGTCACGCTTCCTCACCGGCTCCCAGGCCCTCTTTTTCATAGAGGCGGCAACGACGGATGTACGTCTCCACCCCGGCCGGGACAAGGCCGCTGAGGTCCCTTCCCGCCTGTCTCAGGGAGCGGATCAGGGAAGCGCTGACATCATGCTGGGGATTTGTCACCGGGTAAAGCCGAAGACCCGGGACACCGGGCCATTCGAGCGGATATCCGGGACGCCTGACGAGGATAAAGCCGATTTTATTGACGAGGCGATCGATCCCGAACCACTGCGGAAGTTTGGCCAGTTGATCGGATCCGATGATCCAGAACAGATGGCAATTGGGATAGACCTGCTCAATATGCTCGACCGAATGAAGGGTGTAACTTGGACCCGGGCGCCCCAGCTCACCTTCCCAGATATTGAAGCGGTGGTGGCCGGCAATCGCCAGCCGGAGCATTTCCAGCCGGTCGAATGCCGGGGCCAGGGGGCCATCCCCTTTCAAGGGATTCCTCGAGGCTGGAACAAAATACACCCGGTGCAGGTTCAAGGCGGAGGCGGCCGCCTCCGCCATGGCCAGATGCCCGGTGTGGACCGGGTCAAAGGTGCCTCCAAAAAAGGCAATACGGCGTTTCACACGAATCATCATTTCACCCTATGAGCACACCGGAGAGGCTGGCAATGACGAGCTGGGGCTAAGTCTCCCTCAGGCCCGTGAAATGCGGTTGCCTCCGGGGCGACCGGACGCCAACTTCCCTCCGGATGAAACACCGGAAGCTGTCGGAAGAATTGCGCATCCTTCTTCACACCGACGGGGAGGCCCTCACTGTCGACGAGTTGGTGAACCGGGTCGGCGACCGCGGGTTCGGGCTCCTTCTCCTCGTCCTCTCGCTTCCGAGCGCCCTCCCTGTTCCGGCAGCCGGTTACAGCGTGCCTTTCGGCATCCTCCTCCTGCTCCTCGCCATGCAGATGCTCGCCGGAAAGGTCCATCCGGTTTTTCCCCGCCGCCTGAGGCGGACCCGCATCAGCAGCTCCTTTGCGACCCGGCTCCTCGAGGGGGCGGCATGGACCTTCAAGCGCCTCGAGTGGCTCATTCGTCCGAGGATGCGCTGGATCGGGCGCCGCCCCGGCCGTCTTCTCATGGGGCTCCTCGTCTTACTCATGTCCCTGCTCATGATGATCCCTATTCCCATGACCAACACCGCCCCGGCCCTCGTCATTTTCCTGATTGGCATCGGCCTCACGGAGGAAGACGGGCTCTTCGCCATCGGGGCCTGCTTCGTGGGAGTCCTTGCCGCCCTCCTCTACGGCGGCCTTGTCTGGGCGATGTGGTATTACGGCCCGGAAGTGGTGACCACCGTCAAGGAGGCCCTCCGGAGCCTCCTTTCCTGATGGAATCCGCCCCCTCCGAGCTCAGGAGGATTCGAGAAAAAGACCGCAGGAAAGAGGCGGGATGGTGACCTTCTCCCCGAAGCGGTAAAAGCACGGATCCTTCAACAGGGGATCGCCCCAGCGCTCGGTATCGGCAACCTGGGCAAAACTTTCCAGGTCGAGTTCAGGAAAACGGAGCGTCTCGAACTCGTATCCGGGATTGAGGACAAAGAGAAGGCGCTCCGGGCCCGCGGACAGGCGCGCGTTACAGACCATCCCGAAAACCCTTCCCTCGGTCCGGGTCATGAAGTAGCCCTCCTCCGGAAACCCGTCCAGACGCAGGTACCGCCCGAGCTTGCCGAGACGAAAGGCGATCCACTTCCGGAAGTAGGAAACGGTGCCCGAATACTCCCGCATCCGGCCGTAGGGGAGCGCGTTCATGTCGCCGCGCAGGTAGGTGTTGTTGAGGCCGTGCTTGGACTTCATCATGTCCATCCCGCTCGATAGCATCGGGATTCCCACCGACATCATCAAAAGCCCGATCATGAGGTGCGTCCGGCGGCGGTCGGTGGCCGTCGGCCGTTGCCCGTTGAAAGACCCGTTCTCCGTGATCCGGTCAATCCAGCAGCGATCGTCATGGGAATCCACGTAATTGACCGTCTGCGCCGGAAACCGGCTCCATTCAGGGGCGGATCCGAGGATGAAATGAACGAGGTCGGAAGCCTCGCGGTGCAGGGTCACATACTCACGGAGAAATTCCCTGTAGCCATCATTCCAGGACGCAAATCCGGTTTCCCGAAGGTCCTCCGCGATGTGCCCGCGGAAGCTCCATGGTTCCGCGATAAGGATCACATCCGGCTTGACCTGCTTGAGTTCATCCTCGAGCCAGGCAAGGGTGTCCTTCCCCAGGAGCTCCCCGAGGTCAAAGCGGAAGCCGTCCACCCCGTAGGCCCGGATCCAGTGCAGGAGGCTGTCGCGGATGAGCCGCCGGGCCATCGGGGTCCCGGCATCAAGGGTGTTGCCGCACCCGCTGTGGTTTTCGAAATGACCGTCATCCGTCAGGAGAAAATAGTATTCACGATCCAGATACTGGAGAAAATTGGGCTCACCGACATGATTGTAGACGACGTCGAGAATCACCGCCATCCCGCGGTCGTGAAAACCCCGCACCAGTTTCCGGAACTCGCGCACCTGGTCAAGTTGCGCCGGGTTGTCGGCGTACTGGCTTGCCGGGGAAAAGTAATTCACCGGCATGTAGCCCCAGCCGTACTGCTCAGGTTCAAGGGTGTCGAATTCGTGCACCGGCTGCAGCTCGACCGCGTTCACCCCGAGACGCTTCAGGTAGAAGGCATCGTCGTCGACCCACTTGCGAAGGCCGCGGAACCCCAGCCGCTCCCCCTCGTCCATTTCGAGGGGGGCTTCCGCCGTGAGGTCGCGGACATGGGCCTCCGCAATCACCAGGTCATGCCAGCACGGGGTCTGGAAGCCGTCCTTTTCCCGCTCGAAAAAGGCGTCCTCCACGACGATTCCGGGACCGAGGGGACCGCAGACCGCCCGCGCGTAAGGATCGGGAACCCGGAAATCGGGATCAAAGTAGCCTGCCTCGTCTGTTTCCTGTCCCTCAACCGTGTAGTAGTAAAACCAGCCATGGCGATTCCCGGAAACCTCCCCTTCCCAGACCAGGTCGGAGGTGAATTCCATCCGCAACGGCTCCCCTTCCGGCCCCTCCACCTTCTCGAAAAGAAAGAGGTGGACCCGGGCCGCCCGGGGTGCAAAGAGACGGAAAACGGTTCGCTCCCCCTCCACGAAAGCCCCGAGGCGCACATCGGTACCAAGGCTCTTGAGAAAAACGCCCGGGCTGAGGCGGATGGAGTCAACCCGGTCCCCGATCTTGAAATAAAGTTTCCGGCCCTCGCTCTGGTTGAGTGTCAAAGGAGTCTTGAAGCGGAAGAGGTGGCGTCCGCTCCGGTGCGAGGAAAAGAGGTAATTCTTGATCCCCATACCGTCCACATGGGTGTTGCGGGTGTCCTCCGGGACCTCCACCCAGTGCTCCCCCGCCGTGACAAACTTGAAGGTCGCCGACTCCTCGGCATCAAGGCGTGACTGCGGGACGGAGAGGACGTGGCAGGCTTCCCCGCCCACTTTTCCCTTCCGCATCTTCCACTTGGCCTTGCCGATGGCCTCCTTCCATCCGTTGAAACTGCCGGCGACAAAAAGCCCTCCGGAAAGGTCCAGATCCTTCGTCCGGGAAACAGGGAGAACAAAGTGGATCCGCCCCTTCTTTCCGTAATATCCACCATGAAGCCCGAAGTGCTCCGGGGGCAGGCGCTTGCATTCCTCCAGCTCAAGCTCGTCCTCCCCCCACCAGAGGCAGGGCGGCTGGTCCGCTTCCCAGTCCCGCGAGAAGCTGACAATCCCTGTTTCAAGGGAAGTCCAGGCTGCCCAGTTTAGACGTGTACGCTCGTGTTCCTCAGAATCCATTCAGTTCACGATACGGTTTGCCCCCTCCGGGAATCAACCCTTCATTCGGACAGGCTCCACCTCTTGACTTCCCCGCCGCCCCGCCCTCATGTGTTCGATCATGTCCGTCAATGGTCCAGGCAAACGGCTTCTTGTCGCTCTCTCCGGAGGGGTCGACAGCGCGGTGGCCGCATGGAAAGCCCTCCAGGAAGGCCATATTGTCGAGGCGGCCTACATGAAGAACTGGATCAACGAGGAGAATGTCTTCGGCAACTGTCCCTGGATGGAGGATATTGAGGATGCCCGGGCTGTCGCCGGTCATCTCGGAATCCCCTTCCATGTCCTCAATTTCATGGAGGCCTACCGGGAACGGGTCGTCGCCTACCTGGTCGACGGCTACGCCCGCGGCCTGACACCCAATCCCGATGTCATGTGCAACCGGGAAATGAAATTCGGCATTCTCCTCGACTGGGCCCGCGAACACGGATTTGACGGGGTCGCCACCGGCCATTACTGCCGGCGTCTCGACATTGAGGGTCAACCCCGGCTCCTCGAAGGCCGCGACCGCAACAAGGACCAGAGCTATTTCCTCTGCCTCCTCCGCCCCCCCCAGCTTCAGCGTGCCTGGTTCCCCGTCGGGGACATCGAAAAACCCGAGGTGCGGCGACTGGCACGCAACCTCGGACTGCCCAACGCGGACAAAAAGGACAGCCAGGGCATCTGTTTCATCGGGGAAGTCAAAATCAACGATTTCCTCGAGAAATTCATCCCCGAAAAGCCGGGCCCCATCGTCAACCTCAAGGGCGAGCACCTCGGTCGCCACAAGGGCCTGCACCGTTACACCCTCGGGCAGCGCCGCGGCATCGGCATCCCCTCCAATGCCGATCATGAGTTCTACGTCGTGGTCGCCAAACGGACCCGGACCAATGAGCTCGTGGTCGCCTTCGAAAGCGAACGTCCCGACCCCATCTGGCATACCTCCATCAACCTGCACACCCTCTCCTGGCTCGTTTCCGATCCACCCTCCCGGGAAACCGCCCTCGAGGTCAAGGTGCGCTACCGCGATCCCCGTGTCCGCGCAACCTTTGTCCCCCGGGACGATGGCGGAGCCGTCCTTCATTTCGAGGAACCGCAGCGTGCCCTCGCCTCCGGCCAGATCTGCGCCCTCCACGACGGCGAAGAGGTCCTTGGCGGCGGGACCTACCTGTAAACCCCGGCCGGGAAAGGAATCGCCCTCAGGCCGGCCGGGCCGCCTCCGCGGGCCTAATCCTCCCAGACCTTTTCTTTGGGGACGTCGTCTTCCACCATGACGTCGGACAGGGGAACCCGGACTTCCATCTGGCGACCGAGAAAATCAAGCAGGACGGCCACCCGCTGCCGCGAATCCAACTCGCCGGAAACCATCGCCTCCCAGTCCTTGAAGGGGCCGTCCGTGATCGTCACTTCCTGCCCCTTCCTGATGACCGGTTCCGGAAGCGCCTTCAGATTCGCTTCATCAAGGCGCAGGCAGAGGTCCTCGATAAACCCCTCCGGAATCCGCGGTAACCGGTTTCCGAATGCGACAATGTCACGGATTCCCTGCGTCGCGCGAATCAACCGGTAGGCTTCCTTCAGGTCCGCGTTGATAAAGACATAACCGGGGAAAAGTGGTTCGACAAAACGCACCTTTCCACGCCGGGTCTTCTTGAAGTAGGAGATCCGCGGGCAGAGGGTCTCCAGCCCGCCGTTGCGCCGAAGCAGTTCCGAGGCAATGTGTTCCTTCTTGGGAAGGGCCTTGAAGCAGTACCATCCGGGGGTTGCTCTGGTCAGGTCAGTCATTTTCCAGTTTATCTCAGGGTTTCCGGATCCGCAGAACCGAGGTATCGTTGGACCGCTGGACCAGCAACACCACTTCCTTGAAACTGTCATCGTCAAGAATGGCCTCCAGGCGCTCCACGGCCTCGGTAAAATCCCCGATTTCCTGACCTCCGATTTCTTTCACCCAGTCACCCGGCTCGAGCTCGCCCGCGGCCGCCGGGCTGTTGGGACGGATGAAGTTGACCACCGCTCCTTTCAGCAACCGGTGGTCCTCCCTCCGCTTGATGGCGTCCGCGACGATGAACTCCCGCAGGGTGAACCCGGGTCCGTCAAAATACTTCCGGTCGGCCTCCTTCATCATCGTGGGCGATTTGCGCGGGATTATGGACACTTCCATCTCTTCCTCCCCGCGCAGCACCGTCATCTCAAGCGGTTCCCCGATCGGAGCCAGGAGAATCTGGCGCTCAAAATACGCCTGGAGGACGGAATCCGGCTTCAGTCGGGGAAGCTCCTCCCCGTTGATCGCGAGGATGAAATCACGGTTCTGCAGACCCGCCTTCTCGGCCGGGGTGTCGGGAAGGACCTCGCTGATGATGACCACACCCTGCTCCGTCAGCCCCATGAAACGCGCTGTCTCCTTGTCAAGGGGCTGGGTTCCCGAAATACCGATCCAGGGGCGCTCGTGCTGGAGCGGATTTTCAGGCACGCGTTTGCCCACTTCCTCCAGGAAAGGCTCCGCGAGCAGGTACATGTGGCTCTCGTCCGGATTGCGGATGTTGGCCCGGAAAAATTCACTCCCGATCCAGACATCCCGTTCCATCGGCAGGGAACGCCCGGCCCAGCCGGCAAAACGCCCGTCGTCGAGAAAGACCGGACCGCCGGGCACCGCCAGCTCGGAAGTGGCAAAGGCCGTGTCCAGTGGCAACGGCTGGACCGTGGAGAGCTTCCCCTCACGGTAGTAGGCGATGTAGTCGAGGTCCCCCGGCGTCATGCAGACGCCCCATAACGTCTCCCCGATCCGGGCCGAGCCTGTCCTGTAGCTGGTGACCGGCTTCAGGTGAGCGGAGGCGGTTTCCATGTCGTCGATGCGCAGGTAATGCCATGAGGTGACCCAGTCCTGCCCGAGATAGGTCGCCTCCAGGCCCTCCACAAGCGGATTACCCGCCGGATAGAGGCGGATGTCGCGGTACCAGTCCGGCGGGACCCAGTCCGGAAAGACGTTCGGCAGGCAGACCACAAGTCCGTCCTCCGAGACCAGCATCCCGACACCCTCCCCGTTCTGCCGGTCCACCTCCCGCTGGATGTAGTACTCGATAAAGGCGATGGTCCCGGACCGATCGGCAAACTGTTCATGCCGAGGCACCGCCTCGAGGAGGCAGACACTGAACAGGACCGTTCCCAGAAGACAGCTTCGAATCAAGTGCATGGCCCGATTTACAGGCTCATGCTTTGCGAAGGCAATACTTGACCACAGGATTCCCCTCGGATACCCAGATCATCATGCCCGAGTCCGTCTACACGGTGTTCCTGTACGCCTCCATCACCGCCATTGCCACCGGGTTCGGGGCCCTGCCATTCCTCTTCTTCAAGAACATCTCCCAGAGCTCCCTCGGCTACAGCAACGCCGTCGCCGCCGGTCTTATGCTGACAGCCAGCTTCACCCTCATTTTCGAGGGTCTTGAGTACGGTCTCTGGAAAACGGTTTTCGGAGTCTTTATCGGGCTCGTCTTCATCCTCCTGAGCAACCTCTGGCTCGACCGCCATGAAAACCTCTCCATTTCCAACCTGAAGGGTGCCGACGCCCGCAAGGCCATCCTCCTCCTCGGGGTCATGACCCTTCATTCCTTCACGGAGGGAGTCGGGGTCGGGGTCTCCTTCGGCGGCGATGAGGGGCTCGGGATCTTCATCACCGCGGCCATCGCCCTCCACAACATCCCGGAAGGGCTTGCCATCAGTCTCGTCATGATCCCCCGCGGCATGCGCGTCTGGACCACCGCCCTCTACTGCGTTTTCTCCAGCCTGCCCCAACCCCTCATGGCCGTCCCCGCCTACCTTTTCGTGGAAACCTTCACCCCCTTCCTGCCCATCGGCCTCGGCTTCGCCGGCGGGGCCATGATCTGGATGGTCTTCTCGGAGATCATTCCCGAGGCAAATGAGAAAACCTCTTCCAAAATCACCGGCGTCGTGATTACGGTTTCCGTCATTGCGATGCTCGTCTTTCAGGAATACCTTCGTTGAAACTGAATAAATAATGTCCTTGGAATCCACACGCTCCCTTATCGCCAAATACAACCGTCCGGGTCCCCGCTACACCTCGTATCCGACCGCCCTCCAGTTCGTTCCCCTCTCCGATCCGGTCCCGCTGCTGCGCGAAAGCGAATCTTCCGAGGCCCCCCTCTCGCTCTATTTCCACCTCCCCTTCTGCGAGTCCCTCTGCTGGTTCTGCGCCTGCACCACCGTCATCACCTGCAACCGCGAAAACGCCGACCGCTACCTTGACGCCCTCGAAAAGGAAATGGACCTCACCCTCCCGTACCTCAACCTCGGGAACCGCGAAATCGTCCAGCTTCACTTCGGGGGCGGTTCCCCCAGCTTCCTGACAGAGGAACAGCTGGACCGCCTCTGCACCGCCATTCGTGACCGCTTTCCGATTGAGGCCGATGCCGAGATTTCGGCCGAGCTTGATCCCCGTACCCTCACCGCCGGCAAGGTCGCCGTCCTCGCCCGGCACGGCTTCAACCGGGCCTCCTTCGGCGTCCAGGATGTCAACCCGAAGGTCCAGAAGGCCATCCACCGGATCCAGCCGGACGAGATGAACCGCAGTTGCGTCAACTGGGTCCGCGAAGCCGGTATCGAGGGCCTCAACGTGGATCTCATCTACGGCCTGCCCCACCAGACGGTCGATTCCTTCCGCCAGACCCTCGAGACCATCCTCAGCTACGAACCCGACCGCCTCGCCGTCTTCAGCTACGCCCATGTTCCCTGGGTCGCCCCGGCCCAGAAAATCCTCGAACGGGCCACCCTTCCGGATCCGGAAGTAAAATTCTCCATGCTCCTTGAAACCATCGAGACCCTTTCCGGGAACGGCTATGTCTATATCGGCATGGATCACTTTGCAAAGGAATCCGACGAGTTGACACGCGCTCTCCGGGAAGGCGGGCTCCATCGCAATTTCCAGGGCTACACCACCAAGGCCGGATCCGAGCTCTGCGGCTTCGGGATGTCGTCGATCTCCATGAACGACATCGCCTACCGGCAGAACCAGAAGGACCTTGAGGCCTGGTACGCCGCCCTCGCCGGGGACCACCTGCCCTCCCACAAAGGCTACCGCCTGACTTTTGATGATAAGTTGCGGCGCGATGTCATCATGACCATCATGTGTTCCGGTAATGTTTCCTACGAAGCTTTTGGCGAGCGCTACGGGATCGACTTTGCCCACCACTTCGCCGATGCCATCGCCAGCCTCGATGAACCGGCCGCGGACGGCCTCGTTGATTTTTATGATGGCGGCTTTCAGGTAACCTCCCGGGGCCGGCTCCTCCTGCGCAACATCGCCATGCCTTTCGACGCCTACCTCCAGGCCGGCCCGGGACGGCACGCGAAAACCATTTAAGCCCAGACCATGACGGACGACCCCTCCCCCCAAGCCTCCCAGCAAGACCTTGACGCCCTCATTATCGGTGGCGGCGTGACCGGCCTCACCGTGGCCAGCGCCCTCGCCCGCGAGGGCAGGCGGGTACAGGTCCTGGAAAAGGCCCCCCGTCTCGGCGGAGCCGTCCAGTCCGACTTCAAGGAGGGGTTCCTCTGCGAGGCCGGACCCAACTCCATGCTCGTCAAATCGGAAGCGGTCTGGCAATTCATCGAGGAACTCGGGCTTGCGGATGACCGCCAGGAGGCCAACCAAGCCGCCGACAAACGCTTCCTTGTCAAGGACGGGCGGCTGGTCCCTCTTCCCCAGTCCATAACCGGCGGCATCACCACGCCCCTCTACAATCCACTCCAGAAACTCCGGCTTCTCGGCGAACCTTTCATCAGCCGCTCCCGCCTGAATGACGAATCCGTCACTTCCTTCGTCAGCCGCCGCATGGGCCCGGCCTTTCTCGAATACGGCATCTCCGCCCTCGTCTCGGGCATCTTCGCCGGCGACCCGGATCGCCTTTCCATCCGTCATGGCTTTCCCAAGGTGTGGAACCTGGAACAGGACAAGGGATCCCTCATCGGCGGCGCCGTCCGCCTCAAACGGGAACGCAAGCGTGCCGGGATTGTTCCCTGGAAAAGCCGCATGATCTCCTTCAAAAACGGCCTCGAAGAGCTTATCGAGGCCCTTGCCGCCACCGAGGGTCTCGCCGCCTCGACCTCCACCGAGGTAACCGGTATCCGGCGCACGGAAGAGGGACGCTGGGTCATCGAGACCGCGGATTCACGCTACACCGCCCGGCACCTCGTCCTCGCGACCCCCCTGCGGGCCCATCGCAAGCTGCCTTTTGCCCCCGAGCTGCGCGAGCGCCTCTCCGTCATCCCGGATCTCGATTACCCGCCCCTTTCCACCCTCGTCCTCGGGTTTGACCGCGACCAGATCCGCCACCCCCTCGACGGGTTCGGGGTCCTTTTTCCACGGCTCGAAAAACGGTTTTCCCTCGGCTGCATCTTTTCCACGACCCTCTTCCCGGGCCGTGCCCCCGAGGGAAAGGTCTCCCTCATGTGCTTCATCGGCGGCGTTCAGCAACCGGACAAGGGTCGCCTCGATACCCCCGAACTCGTCAATAAGGCCGTTGAGGATCTCCGGCCCCTTCTCGGGATTTCCGGGCAACCGGCCTTTCATTCTCACGCCTTCTGGCCCGAGGCCATCCCCCAGTACAACGTTGGGCACGAAGCCTTCCTCGCCGCCCTCGATGACGTCGAAACCGCCCTTCCCGGCCTTCATATCCGCGGCAACTTCCGCGGCGGGCCCGGCCTCAGCGACTGTGTGGACAACTCCCTCAGCTTCGTCCGCTCTCTCGGAGACTGAGCAAAGGGGTCAGGCTTCCTTCATGCCATCTCAAGAATTTCCGCCCCGATGCGGTCCGCCACCAGGCGGCCCGCATTCGTCAACCTGAGCCGCCTGCCGGAACGTCGGGCGAGGCCTTCCTTCAGCAACCGCCTTTCAAACTCGGGCCACCGTGGGGGAAGCGCTCCCGGAAAGCGGGCCTCAATCGCTGCCGGATCGACGCCTTCATTCATCCTCAATCCAAAGATCAGGAGGTCCTCGGCGAGGATTTCCGGGGTCAGGACAACTTCGTCCAGCCGACCCGAATCGCCCCCCTCAAGCCCCGCCAGCCAGGTTTCAAGGGAATGCGGTTCGGTCCAGCGGCGCCCGCCCAGCTGGCTGGAAGCCGAGGGCCCGAGCCCGAGCCACTCCTGCATCCGCCAGGTGTTCAGGTTGTGCTCACAGGCAAAGCCCGGCCGGGCGAAATTGGAAACTTCGTACTGCCCGAACCCATGCTCCCCGAGGATCCTCCAGGCGTCCTCGAAGTAGCGGGCTTCCTCATCCGGACCGTTCCGGGTGACCTCGCCCCGCTGGAGACGGAGCCAGAGGGCGGTGTCCTCCTCAAAGGTCAGGCAATAGGTCGAAATATGATGGGCCCCGGTAGCAACCGCGGCCTCGAGATCGCCTTGCCACTGCTCCCGGCTCTGTCCCGGGATGGCGAAGATGAGGTCAATATTGAAGGCCGGCATCTCCGCCGCGTGGAGAAGATCCATCGCCTTCCGGACCTGTTCCCGTGAATGAATGCGCCCAAGGGCACCGAGGAGCCTCTCATCAAAACTCTGCACACCGATAGAGATCCGGTTCACCCCGAGGTCCCGCAGGACCCGCAATTTGTCCGCTTTGACGGTCGCCGGCGCCATTTCAACCGTCCACTCGCGCGGAACCCGGTCACCGTTGGCCCGGAGAACCCCCTCCCCGAGGCGCGCAAGGTCGCGCGCCGGCAAAAGTCCCGGCGTTCCCCCACCCCAGAAAACGGTCTCCAGCGGCCCCGGCAAGTCCTCCCGGGCAAGGGCCCGCTCCATGCCCTCCAGATAGGCCTCGAGATCGGCCCGCCGCGGTTCCTCCTGGTAAAATTGGCAGAAATCGCAGGATCGCGCACAGAAAGGCACATGGACGTAGAGTCCAAGCTTCAGGGAAACGGCTTTTTCTTGCAGTTTATTCAAATGTCCCGCTAGTTTGCCCCTTTCCTCTCATGAAGATTACAGCCATACGCAATTCTCTTTTCCTTTTGGGCGGTATCCTGGCACTGGCCGGCTGTTCAACAAATTTTCAGGACTACACCCCTGAGCGGATCCCCCAGAATCCCTCCGGTATTTATACCTTCAGTTTCAGCACGGACCTTCCCAGCAACAACCGCGTCGAGGGATCGGAACGTGCCAAGATTGTCATCAACGGGGAAACCTATGACATGGAGCGCAGTTCCAAGGACGACCTTACCTTCACCTTTGATTACAAGATGCCCCCGGGCGTGACCGAGGCCCGCTACTATTATATTGTCTCATGGGACTACAGCTCCGCCGATGGGATCGAAACCGCCACCCGCTACAGCACCGTTGAGGATGGAAAGGTCTATCAGGCGCGCCTCATCAACCGCTATCCGATCCAGCTCGTCAACGACCGCGGGCCCGCCGGTTCAAGCATCCCCATTGTCGGGAACGGATTTTCCTCCCAGGATGTTGTCCTTGTCGGCGACACCGAGGCCCTCACCACCGTGCACTCGTCGAATTCCCTCGAGTTTATCGTCCCCCCGCTCGCGGCGGGCCGGACCTGGCCCGTGACCGTCCGCACCGGCAGTGGCGACCTTTCCGTCGGTAATTTCCGTATCGACGAGGCCGCTTTCAGCGTCCAGCCCCAGGAACTCTTCCTCTCCAGTGGGGACATGGACTTCCTTATCATCGAAACGGAAAACGCCGCCCCCCTCGGAGGCCTTTACGTCGATGCCCGCACCGATATCCCGGACTCCCTCATCATTCCGGAAATCATCATTCCCGAGGGAGACCGCTCGGTCAATGTGAACGTCACCGCCGGAGAGCCCGGCAGTGGGGTCCTGATCCTCTCCGTGCCGGGATACGCCCCGGTCGAGATTCCAGTGACGGTTGATTGATCGCCTTTCCTCAGGGCGGCCGCACCGGGCTGTTTTTCCTTGCCAAGGCTTGCCGGGCTGACCACGTTGACACGTTTCATCCAATTCTATTCAAGGAAAGAGGAGTCCCTTAACGTGAGAGACGAATACATTAAAGCAGCCCAAAAAGTCATTCCTGATCCGAATATCCTGATCAACGTTGTCTCGCGCCGCGTGAAACAGCTGAAATACGGTCAGCGTCCGCTCGTGGAATCCCTTGAACGGCTCACTCCGGAGGACACCGCCCTGCGTGAAATCATTGAGGGAAAGATCTCCTACGAGCTCTTCGATCCCAACGCCGAGACCGAATCCTGAAGGTTCGCCTCCCTGACTCCTCGACGGCTTTCTTCCGAAGCCGTCTTTTTTTCGCTGTTTTCCAGAAATGAGCCGCAAGAAAAAGCCGGACCGCTTCAAGGAGGTGCGCAATGCCCGCGCCCGGCACGACTATTTTATTGATGAGACGCTGGAGGCCGGCATTGCCCTGACCGGCACCGAAGTCAAGTCCGTCCGCCAGGGTACCGTGCAGATCAATGATGCCTTTGTCCGCATTGATCGCGGCATCCCCATCCTCTACCACGCCCACATTGCCCCCTACGCCCTCGGAACCAGTGCCAACCACAATCCCTACCGGCCCCGCAAGCTCCTCCTTCACAGGAACGAAATCCGGAAGTTCGAACAGGCCATCCAGAGCGGCGGCCGGACCATTATTCCCCTCCGCATGTATTTCCAGAAGGGCCTCGTAAAAGTCGAAATCGCTCTCTGCCGGGGAAAAAAGCAATACGACAAGCGCGAGGACCTCCGCAAGGAAGTGGACCTGCGGGAAACCCAGCGCATGGTCAAACACCACCTTTAGGTCCGGGCCGTCATGCCGCCCCCTCTCCAGATTATCCTCTTCGAACCGGAAATCCCCCAGAACACCGGAAATATCGGCCGCCTATGCGCCTTCACCGGGGCCCGGCTCCACCTCGTCGGCAAACTCGGCTTTTCCCTCGAGGACCGCTACCTCCGCCGCAGCGGCATGGATTACTGGCACGAGCTCGATGTCCATCGCCACCCCTCATGGGAAGCCTTCCGCCAGTCGCCCGCTTTCCCCTCCCGTATCTGGCTCTTCACCACCCACGCCACCACCTCCTTCTGGTCCGTCCGCTACCAGCCCGGCGATGCCCTCCTCTTCGGCAACGAGGGACACGGATGCCCGGACTGGCTCCATGAAGCCATTGGCGAGACCCGCCGCCTCAACCTTCCCCGCTTCAGCCCACAACCCCTCCGCTCCCTCAACCTCGCCACCGCCGTCGGTGTCGCCACCTACGAAGCCCTTCGCCAGCTCCATTCAAGCCCCTGAGCCTCCTCCACTAAGGTTTGACCTCTTCACTCATCCTCCGCACAGTCCTCTCCTTACCGATCTCGCCTCTCGCCCATGCAATGCCCAAAATGTGGAACTAAAGATACCCGGGTCATCGATTCCCGCGTTTCCAACAGCGGCCTCGCCATCCGGCGGCGCCGGTCCTGCCAGGCCTGTGGCTACCGATTTTCCACCATTGAGGAAATTATCCGGGAAGATCTGTACGTTATCAAAAACGATAACCGCCGCGAACCGTTCGACCGCAACAAGCTTGCCGCCGGCATTCAGCGCGCAACCGAGAAACGGCCGGTCGACAGTGAACAGATCGAGATGCTCATCGCTGACATCCTCGCCGAGCTCGAAGTCGAGTTTGACGCCGAAATCCCCTCCCGCGCCATCGGCGAACGGATCATGGCCCGCCTCAAGGCAATCGACCAGATCGCCTACGTCCGCTTCGCCAGCGTCTACAAGCAATTCCGAGATATCGATGAACTTGCCCGGGAAATCGACGGACTCCAGCGCAACACCTGAGCGCCACTGGAGTGAGGACCTCGCCCGCCTCCACTGCCTGCAGGCCCTCTTCCCCGACTGGACCGGTAGCGACCCCTTCCTCCTGCGCCAGATCAAGGATTCCATCGAAGCCTCCATCCGGTCCCGGCCCGAGCTCGAGGACAACTTTGAGCTTTTCTCCTCCATGGCCCAGTGCCTGCGCGCGGAATCCGACAATCCCTCGCCTCAATCCCACGCCTTCATCCGTCTCGACTATTCAAACCAGACCTGGGATCCCCTCTTTGCCAGGCAGGAAATTGTCCGCCTCCTGAAGAAACATGCCGGGATCGACCATATCTTCCTCCTCGTCATTGGTCTCCGCATGGCCCTCTTTCCCGCCGCCCGCTACCGCACACGCGCCCGTGAAGCCGCCTACCTCGAAGCCACACGTTTCATCGACAGCCTTGCCCGCCACTGGTCCACCGATTCCTCCCGCATTCACCTCCTTTATCTTTAAAGACGTCGTTTTCTTCTTGCGATATCTGTCTCAATTGGAAGAAATTCAGAAAGATGTCCGTTCCAGACCATGACCACGCCGAAGCCTCCCCGGAAGATCTTGAGGCCGCCCGCGAAACCTTCCGCACCTACCTTGGAAAAAAGGGGCTCCGGGTCACCGCGCAACGCCTCGCCATCCTCGAGGCCGCTTTCAGGAATGAAGAACACTTTACCGCGGAGGAACTCCTCGAACATGCCCGCTTGATTGACCGCTCGGTTTCGCGGGCAACCATCTACCGGACCCTCCCCATCCTCACGGAATGCAATCTCGTCCGCGAAATTGACGTCGGGCGGGATTATAAGTTTTACCTCGCCAGCCATGGCAAGCGTATCGATCAGGCCCAGGTGGTTGACATTGAGTCAGACCGGATCTATGAAATAGATGCGCCTTTTCTGGAATGGTACGCCCGTTCCATAGCTGAAAAAATCGGCCTTGAGCCCATAAGTCAGCGACTCCAGGTTCAGGCCCGGCCAATCCGCAAAAAAGAAGAAAACGAGACGCCGTCAGACGACTGACCTCTCGCCCCTTCCCCCTTGGAAACGGGTATTTTATGAGCGAAGATTTCCAGTTTGAAATAGATTTCTGCCGATGCATTCTCCGCCACGAGGCCAACAACCTCGATGTCCTTGAAATGCTGGCCAATTACTGCACCCGCGCCGGAAAAATAGACGAGGGCCTCGAACTGGACCGGCGTATTGTCCGCCTTAATCCGGAGAACGCCCTCGGCCATTACAACCTCGCCTGCAGCCTCGCGATCAAAAAACAAAACCGCGAGGCCATTGAAGCACTCCGCACCGCAATGGAAAAGGGATACCGTGACTACAACTGGCTCATGGAGGATCCCGACCTCACCAACATCCAGGATGATCCGGAATTCAGCGCCCTGCTGGCGGAATTCCAGCTCAAGCCCTGACACCCGACTTTTATCACACCATGCCCGTCGAACTGCAGGATTTTGAACCGAAGGTCTTTGCCCCCCTTCAGCAAGCGGCTCCGCTATCGGCCCTCCAGGAGGAAATCCTTGCCCTCAAGGAGGAGCGCAACGCTGTTATTCTCGCCCACAATTACCAGGTCGAGCCCATCCAGCGCATCGCCGATTATCTGGGGGACTCCCTTGGTCTTGCCTACGCCGCCCGGGAAACGGACGCCGAGGTCATCCTCTTTGCCGGGGTCCATTTCATGGCCGAAACGGCTAAAATCATCAATCCCGGCAAGCGGGTCATCCTCCCTGATGAAAACGCCGGGTGCTCCCTCTCCGATTCCTGTCCCGCCGACAAGCTTGCCGCCTGGCAGGATACGCATCCGGGGGTCTACACCGTCGCCTACATCAACTGCTCCGCCGCCGTGAAGGCCCGCAGCGACCTCATCTGCACCAGCGGGAACGCGGTCCGGATGATAGAAAAGGTCCCTCCCGAACGCGAGATCCTCTTTGTCCCCGACCAGAATCTCGGCGCATGGGTCGCCGGGCAGACCGGGCGTCCCATGCAGCTCTGGCCGGGCAGTTGCTACGCCCATGTCCTGTTTACCGCTCGGGCCCTCGAGAAAGTCCGCCGCCAGTTTCCCGATGCCCCGGTGGTCGCCCACCCCGAATGCACCGAGGCCGTGCGCGACCTCGCCGACGAAGTCTGCAGCACCGAGAAGATGATCCATTTCTGCCGCGACACACCGGCTGAAAGAATAATTGTTGTCACTGAAACCGGCATGATTCACCGCCTCCAGAAGGAAATCCCCGAGAAAACCTTCATCGCCGGACCGACTGAAACCTGCGCCTGCAACGACTGCCGCTTCATGAAAATGAACACCCTCGAAAAGGTCCGCGATGCCTTGAGGAACATGAAGCCGGAAATCCAGATGGATGAAACCCTCCGCCGCCAGGCCGCCGTGCCGATTGAGCGCATGCTGGAGTGGAGCCGGCAGTGACCCCGGCTGAGCGCGAGCGTGCGCGCCTGACCTATTTCTGGGACCGCTTCCGCGGAGCCGGCCAGGGACTGGTGGAAACCTGCTGGCAGGTTTTTGCCCTGCTGGTGGCGATCCGTGTCTTTGCCGCTGACGAATCGATCAAGCAGTTCATTCCGGCCGGCCTTGGCCTCGGCTTCCTCCTCTCCCCCCTCGGCCTGAGTATTGCCAATAATTTTCGTGTCCCCATCTCCACCGTCATCGCCGGCCTCTGGGGTGGGGTCGCGATCGGCCTTGCCGGGATGATCCTCAGCCCGTCAATCGCGCCCTTCGTCGCCTGCGTGGCCTTTGCCCAGATCGCCGCCAGCCAGGCCATCCCGATGATGACCTACCTCTATTCCACCAACTATCCGACCCACAAACGTGGCAGCTGGTTATCGACCACCTTTCTCATCGCCAGCTTCCTCGGAATCGCATTCGGATACCTCGGGGGCGAATTGCTCGACTGGAACGTCCGTTTCTACCCGCTTGTTTTCGGAATCGGGGTTCTCGGCGCCCTCGGAGCGGCCTCGGCCAGTTACCGTATCCCCTCCGAAAGTGCCGTCACCCTGAAATCCCGCAACCCGATCCGGAGCATGAAAATCGCCTGGGATGACCGGCTCTTCATGATGATGCTCCTTGCCTGGATGCTCATGGGCATCGGAAACCTCATGAGCCTTCCCCTGCGGGTCGAATACATCGCCAATCCCCGTTTCGGGATCAACGCCAGCAATGCCCAGGTCAGCGCCCTCCTGGTCTCGACCGTCCTCACCTTCCGCCTTCTCTCGACCAAGGTCTGGGGCTTTCTTTTTGACCGCATCAATGTTGTGACGATCCGCATCACCCTGAACCTGATCTTCATGGGCAGCATCATCTTCTTCTTCTTCACGGAAAACCTCTGGGTAATGGGCTTTGGCTGCGCCCTCCTCGGGCTTGCCTTCGGTGGTGGCGGTATCCTCTGGAACCTGTACGTCACCAAGATCGCCCCACCCGACCAGGTCGCCGCCTACATGAGCGTGCACAGCTTTCTCACCGGAGTACGGATGGTCCTGGCCCCCATAATCGGTTACACTGTCATGGGATTCAGCCATCCCATCTTTGCCGCCTGGATCGCCCTGCTCCTGATCGGGATCTCCACCCTCATCTTCCTCCCGCTCAAACATCACATCGATGCCAAGGCCGTCCGTCTCAAGCAGCTCCCGGAGCCACGCCTCGATGGCTCAAGACCGAATTTCTCATGAGGTCAGATCCCCTGCCGCCCCCCAATTGGCTTGCCTTGCCGGCCCCTTCGCCTGACTTTCCCTTCTCCGGGATTCAGCATCGACTCCTGCCCGGGGAATTCCCATCCGGTTCTTCTTCAACCCCTTTCCATGAATGATCTGATGAACTCACCGTTTCGCCTCGATAACCACCGCATTCTTGTCACGGGGGGCGGTTCCGGACTCGGCCTCGGCATGGCCCGGGCCATGGCTGCCGCCGGCGCATCCGTTCTCATCGTCGGACGCAACGGTGACAAATTGAAGGCCGCGGCGGACGAAAACGGACCCGGTATGGAATGGCGGGTTCATGATGTGACCGACCTTGAGGCCACACCGGCCTTCATCGATTCCGTCGAAAGGACCTTCGGCCCCCTCGATACCCTCGTCAACAACGCCGGTATCCACCTCAAGAAACCGGCCACCGAGGTCAATGATGCCGAGTTTGCCGCCGTCCTCCAAACCCATCTTCACGCGGCCTTCACCCTCAGCCGGGAATGCGCCCGTCACATGAAGGAACGGCGCTCGGGACACCTGCTTTTCATCGCCTCCATGGCCTCCCTTTTCGGGATTCCCATGGTTTCCGCCTACAGCGCCGCGAAAACCGCCCAACTCGGGCTGGTCCGCTCCCTCGCCGTCGATCTCGGGGATCAGGGTATCCGCGTCAATGCCATCGCTCCCGGCTGGATCCATTCCGACATGATGCACCGCGCCCTCGATTCCGATCCCGCCCGCCGGGATAAAATCCTCCACCGTACCCCCCTCGGCCGTTTTGGGAATGCCGGGGATGTCGCCAACGCCGCCATCTACCTTTCCTCTCCCGCCGGTTCCTTCTCCACCGGGGTCTGCCTCCCTGTCGACGGCGGGGTCTCCATTGGTTTCTAACCACCCCGGAAACGCCTTCATCGCCCAAACCTGCAGCACCTTCCCTTACCCATGCACCTCGGATTCGGCCTCTACAAGCATATGCTCGATGAGCAGAACCTCGCCTTTGCCCGGCAATGTGGCGCAACGCACATTGTCGTCCATCTGGTCGATTATTTTAACCAGGCCAGTGAAGGCGGGGCCCGCAACCGCGACAATCAGCCTGTCAATGCCGACGGTGGCTGCTGGGGCATGGCCGGAAGTCCGGACCAACTCTGGTCCTCCCACGAGCTTGAAAAGATCAAGGGCCTCATTGAGGCCGCCGGCCTGAAGTGGTACGCCATCGAGAATTTTGATCCCGCGCACTGGCATGATGTCCTCCTCGATGGACCACGACGGCCGGAACAGATTGAAAACGTCAAGACCCTCATCCGCCGCGTCGGGAAGGCCGGCATACCGGTTATCGGCTACAACTTCAGCCTCGCCGGGGTCTACGGTCGGATCGAAGGCGCTTTCGCCCGCGGAGGAGCCACCTCGGTGGGGATGGACGGCCATGTCGACCCAAATCCCGTTCCGGACGGTATTGTCTGGAACATGCGCCTTCCCGGCGAACGCGGACAGGGGACGTCGGCACGGGCCTGCATCCCCGGCGAAATCCTCTGGCAGCGCTTCGGGGCCTTTCTCGAGGAGGTCCTTCCCGTCGCCGAGGCCGCCGGAGTACGGCTTGCCCTTCATCCCGACGATCCTCCTGTCGAACGGATTCGCGACACCCCGCGCCTCGTCAACCATCCGGATCTCCTCGAGCGTGTTCTCGACTATTCCCAAAGCCCCTCCAACGCGCTTGAATTCTGTCTCGGGACCCTCGCCGAAATGCCTGCCGGCGACCTCTACGCCGCCACCAGGGCCTGCGCGGCCCGCAAGCGGATCGCCTATGTGCATTTCCGCAATGTTCTCGGTACCGCTCCCCGCTACCGGGAGGTCTTCATCGACGAGGGCAGCATCGATATGGCCCGCATCGTGCGCATCCTCAGGGAGGAAAACTACGACGGGGTCCTCATCCCGGACCATACCCCGCAAATGACCTGTGCGGCCCCCTGGCATGCCGGGATGGCCTACGCCATGGGTTACATGAAGGCGCTTCTGGCCGAGAGCTGAACAACCCGAAAGACGCTCGCGGAAAAGCTCCTCAGCCTGGATTAAACAGCAGCTCAAGGACGCGGCGGCCGCCGCTGCCGAGGTAGAGGTTGCCGTTGCGCCGGACGGTGAGGTTCCGGCAGCCATACGCCCCGACCCCGTCCTCGTTTATCGCGATGACGCTGATCTCCCCGGGATGGACAGCCCCAAGCAACTCGCTGTCCCGCAGCCCGCGCAGGCCGAGCGGAAGCCCCCACGGGCTGAGGGTGACCTCCCAGCCCGCGCGTTCACCTTCCGGGCAGCCCGGCCGCTTCAGATAGGGATAACGCTCCAGAAAATCAGGATAGCGACTCGTGCGAAGATGGAGGACAAGACCCGGTGGAATGCGCTCGAAATAGGCCTCCAGGGAAGCCACTTCACCGTCCCGCCAGGCCGTGAAATAATCAAGGGGGTCCCAGCCGATCAGGTTCATCCCGTTGAAGTTTCCATGCTGGTTTCGGGACGTGTATCCCTGCCGGTCATACCAGTCCTGGAAATCACGTGTCAGCCGCAGCCCCACTTCAAGGTGCAGGTGAGCCCGGGACCGCGGAATATGATACCCCCCCGCGCTTCGTCCCATGATCCCCAGGGTTTCCCCCGCCTCAAGGAAAACACCACTTTCCAGCCTTTCGGGGATGCGGGCCAGATGGGCGTAGAGGCTGTAAATCGCCGGGGTAAGGCCGGGATGCTCCATCACCACATAGCGACCGTAGCTGCTGTTGCCCGCCACCCGGTTGATATGGACCACCCGTCCCGCGTGAATCGCCCCCACCGGATCCGTGGCTTCACCACCCTGCCTCTCGAGCACCGGGGCAATGTCAAGGGCCTCATGAAACCGGTTCCCGTTGTTGCGCACACAGCCGAAGAGGGCCGATTCCGGATTCCCCGATGCGGTTGGCTGGACAAACTCGGCATAGGGCCTGCCCTCCGAAAATGCCTCGCCCGGCACCGGCCAGACGGGAGCCTCCCCGTGGCCGGAATGGAGGGCGTTAACCAGAAACAATAGCGTCAGGCGGAAACGCATCCTAAATCGATTGGAAGACTTCCTGGATATTCGCAAAATAAGCCGTCACATACGGCTTCGCATAGAGCAGGTAGAGGAGCCCGCCCGCGGCGAGGGAGGGCCCGAAGGGAACCCGGTTCGCCTCCTCATCCTCCTTCTCCTTCCGCCGGAGCCAGGGCCACATCACCAACAGCAGGAGACACCCCACAACCGCTCCCCCGAAAAAGGCGAAAATGGCTCCCTGCCAGCCACAGAAGGCCCCGATCGCCCCCATCAGCTTGACGTCCCCGAACCCCATGGCCTCTTTTCGCAGAACCGTTTCCGCGACCAGCGCCACCCAGAGGATAAGGCCCGAGCCGACAAAGGCACCCAGCACCCCCGCCGTGAATCCCTTGAGGGCGTCGACAAAGGCCAGCCCGGAGGGGTCAATCCCGTGTATTGACGGCACCAGGACGCTTAAAATCACCCCCGCGATAAATCCGCCGATGGAAAAAGTGTCCGGGATTTCCATCGTGTCCCAGTCGATGAAAGCAGCCGGTATCATCATTGCGGCAAAAAGAATCCAGACAAGCCCTTCCGGCCAGCCACCAACCCGCCAGAGCTGGAGAAAAACAAGCGCCGTCCCCACTTCGACGAGGGGATATCGGAAACTGAAAGGCGCTCCACAACGTCGGCATTTGCCCCGCAGGAGAAACCAGCTCAGAACCGGAAGGTTATCGTACCAGGCGATCTCCGCCCCGCATCGGCAACGGGATCGCGGACGCACCACCGACTTGCCTTCCGGCATCCGGTAGATGACCACGTTCAGGAAACTGCCGACGCAGGCCCCGAAAAGCAGCACCAGGGTATTCAGGTACCAGTCCGGCATCCAGAGCTCATCCATGGCCTTTCCTTTCCCTCAGGCAGGATTCTGCGGCCCGCCGCATGGTGTCCGCCGGAACCGGCTCCCCGGTCCAGATTTCAAGGCTTCTCACCCCCTGCCAGACCAGCATGGAAAGGCCGTCCGCATACGGGATTCCACGCTCCGCGCAGTCGCGGGCCAACTGGTTCCGGATCCCGTAGGTGGTGTCATAAACGCGCGTCCCTTCCTTCAGGAAGTCATCCCCGATCGGGCTCGGATCGCTTTCCACCAGCCCGAGGGAGGTGGCATTGATCAACAGGCTCCCGGCCCCGCTGTCCACCGGGGCCTCCGAAAGCAGCCGGAAGCGGACACGATCCCGGTCCGCAACGCCACTGGAATGCACCTGGTCCTCCAGTTCCCGCAGGCGTGAAGGGGTCCGGTTGATGACTGTTACCCGCTTGCATCCCGCCTGCAGGCAGGAAACCACAATCCCGCGGGCCGCTCCACCGGCCCCGAAGAGCCAGATGTCGCTCCCCCCGAGATCCATTCCGAAGGCCTCCTCGACCGCCCGCCGGATCCCGTAGCCATCCGTATTCGTCCCCCGGTAGCCGCCCGCTGTCCGAACCAGGGTATTGACCGCCCCCATGGCCTGCGCTTCCGCGTCGAGGGTTTCCACCAGGTCCCGGGCCTGCACCTTGTGCGGAATCGTCAGGTTGATCCCCGCCACGCCCTCGGTGTGCAAGAGGCCAAGGGCCTCCTTCAGCCGCTCCGGAGGGACATGGATGGCCGCGTAGGCCCAGCCCGCCAGTTCGGGCGCCTTCCGGGCCATTTCCGCGAGAGCCGCGTTGTGCATGGCCGGGCTGAGGGAATGGGCAATCGGGTCCCCGAGAACGGCAAGGCGCTTTCCCGCAGGAGCGGACAGCATGAGGTCGTCGAGTCGCTGTACGTCCATCCCGGGCTTTCAGGCTTCGCTGCGGCGGCGGTGGGTTTCTTCAAATTCGCGCACGAATTTCCGGAAACGGTCCGCCCAGCGAGCCTGCTTCCGGGCATCAAAATGCAGAACCAGGTTCCGGCAGACCCGGCAGAGGACCTCGCCCACTGGCGCCGGCACCATGTGATAGAATTCCGGGGAGACGTTGCGGCGCAGGAGGAGCCCTCTCAGTTCCGCCACATTGCGGAAACGTCCCCGCTCAAAGGGATCAACGTAGAGCGGTTCCGGTCCGTTGAAGGAACCAACCAGGAAATGACCGGGCAGGGCGATCGGTTCGAGATCAATCCCCATGCGCTGGCCCACGATGATATAGACCGAGGAAAGGAGAATGGGCAATCCCTTGCGTCGCCTGAGCACCGCCTCGAGGCAACTGTTCAGGGGGTCGTCGTATTCCTCCGTGTTTCCCCGGAATCCCGCTTCGTGAAAAAGAACCCGGTTGAGGAGGAGGAGGTTTTCACGTGGATTGTTCGAAGCCACCCGGATTTCCTGGCAACGTTGCGCCAGCCTTTCCAGTTCCTCCCGTACCGGCTGGAACTCAAGGTCCGGATTGAGTACACGGTTGATCAGGAAGAGTCCCGTTTCCAGTTCGTAGCGCATGCTCTGGATAAAGGTCACCAGGACCTCCGAAGGGTCCGGTTCCGTCAGCAGGGCCAACAAGGCCTCCGCATGGGCTTTCAGCGTCCCCTCCTCCTCGTGGACGATTTTCCGGAGAATCACCTCCCCTGTCTTTCCGAGCCGCCCGAATTCCGTCTCCAGGGCCTTCCGCACCGGCGGCGACGGATCGTCCAGCAAGGTCTTCAGGGCTTCTTCCCGCTCATGACTGATGATGCGCTCGACCATCCTCGTCATGAGAATTTGTTTTCCCGACCCAATCAATAGAAATCAATTGAAAAGGCGTGCAGGAATGTTCTTGCTATTTGAACCGGGGCTTCTTTAGTTGCCCGTTTTTTCCAATGAAAGCGACAATCAAAACTCAAGGCAGGCAATTTACGGTGCAGGAAGGCGATGTTCTCTTCGTCAACCGCTATCCGGAGACGGAAAACGGTGACTCCGTGACCATTGACGCGGTCCTCGCCGTAGGTGAAGCGGAAACCATGACATTTGGGTCCCCCCTCGTTGACGGGGCCTCCGTCCAGGCCACCGTCCTCGAAAACAAGCGCGGGAAAAAGGTCCGCGTCTTCAAGAAGAAACGGCGGAAAGGCTACCGGAACAAGCGCGGTCACCGTCAGGAGCTTTCCGTCATCAAAATTGAGTCGATCAACGCCTAACCCAGTAACTATTTCAGATCATGGCACATAAAAAAGGTCAGGGAACCAGTAAGAACGGACGCGACAGCAATCCCAAGATGCTTGGCGTCAAACGTTATGACGGACAGGCTGTCTCGGCGGGGACAATCCTCGTTCGGCAGCGTGGCACGCGCTTCCATCCCGGCAGCAATGTCGGCATTGGCCGCGATCATACCCTTTTCGCCCTCACCGGCGGCCGGGTCAAGTGGGAGGCCGCCAAGCGCCGCGTCGCCATCCTCGCGGAGGCTTGAGGCCCGCGCCATCCAAGTATTTCATGGACCGGATGCTCCTTAGGGGCATCCGGTTTTTTATGGGTTCCCGGCAGCAGCGGAAACCGCCTCGAGGATCTCCATGAGGCCTTTTACTCGGACAGGCTTCGAGAGGTAGTAGTCCACCCCTGCGGCCTCGATGCGTTGACGCTCTTCCTCGAGGGCGAGCGCCGTCAGGGCGACGATCGGCAAGGCCTGTACGGCCTGTCCGCATTCACCCGCCCGGATGCGACGGGTTGCCTCAAGCCCGTCGAGGCGGGACATCTGCATGTCCATCAGGACAAGGTCATGCCGGATCTCGGCAAGGACCGCGAGCGCCTTGAACCCGTCATCCACAACCTCCGGCTGGTAGCCGAGTCCCTTGAGGACTTCGGAGATCAGGCGGGCGTTCACCGCATCGTCCTCCGCGATAAGGATGCGCAGCGGATGGCGCCGGGCAAATCCGGCATCGATACGCCCGGCACAGGTGGCTTCATCGGCGGAGCCGCTTTCCTCAGCGCCCTTCCTCAGGCGGAGAACAACACTGAAGGTGGAGCCTTTCCCCTCCGTGCTCGTCAGGGAGATCCGCCCCCCCATCTTGTCGACGAGGCGCTGGACAATAGTCAGTCCGAGGCCTGTCCCCCCATATACACGCGTGGTTGATGAATCCGCCTGACGAAAGGCCTTGAAGAGGTCGGCACGGTGCTTCTTGGGAATCCCGATCCCACTGTCGAGGACCCGGATTTCAAAGGTCACGGAATCCGGTTCACGCTCCAGCGTCTCCACCTCCATCCGGACAAAACCCTTCTCCGTGAACTTGATCGCATTGGTGAGAAGGTTCAGGAGAACCTGCCGGAGCCGGAGCGGATCCCCCCAGAAAAGGGCCTTGATGTCTTCATTTCCGGAGAAATCAAGCGCGAGTCCCTTTTCCCGGGCCCGGAAAAGGACCATCTCCATCACTTCGGTGAAGGAGGTCTCGAGGTTGAAACGGGTCTCCTCGAGGTCGACGTTGTTGGATTCCAGTTTTGAAAAATCGAGGATGTTGTTGACCAGCTCGAGGAGGTCCTTGCCACTGCGGCTGATGATGTCCAGGTACTCGGCCTGCTGTCCCGAGACCTTCGTCTGCCTCAGGAGATCCGAAAACCCGATAATGGCGTTCATCGGGGTCCGGATTTCATGGCTCATAATGGCCAGGAATTCGCTTTTGGCGTGGTCTGCAGCAATCGCCGCTTCCTTGGCCGCATTGAACTTTTCCTTGTCCAGATGGGACTCCACGTAGCCTCGAATGCTGTCTGTGATGGAGCGGATAACCGAGTGCAGGATGCTGTCGTGTTCCGCCTGTTCGAGGGCGCTCCCGTAGACGATGAAACCCGGCATTCCGGCTTCCGGATAAAGGCCCGCAAGGGTCATGGAACGCATTCCTGACGTGCTCAGAAAGGCCCGGCTGCGCTCGTCCGCCTTCGAAAACCGCATTTCCCAGAGAGCCCCCTCTTCGAGAAAGCTTTCCCATTGCGGGGAAACCGCCTCCAGATCTTCCGGTGCAAGCGAGGGAGCCCTCACTTCCAGCGGGCTCTCCCTGACCCATTCGTGGGTGCACTGCAGGAATGTTTCCCCGGCAGCGCCGGCATGGAGCTGATAGACCTGCACGAGGTCCAGCGAGAGTCCGCGGCCAACGCGTTGGATGGCCTCCCGTATCCCGCGGTGAAAGACCGTTTCCCTCAGGAGGATTGCCTCCGCTTCAGTCAAGGCCTTGAGCATGGCGTCCCGCCGCTGCAGGTCACGGCGGATGGCCTGGTTCTCTGTCAGGTCGTAGGAAACGAGGATCACCGAGGGCGGCTCGTTCCTCACGGCCTCAATCGGGGCAAACCGCCCCTCAAAGGTACGGTCTTCGCCTCCCACGGAAAGGGCGTAACGGATCACCTCGAGTTCCCCCGTCCGGAGAACAGAGGCGATCGTTTCCCGGAACTTCCGTGCGAGGTCAACGGGATAGATCGATTCCAGATGCTGCCCCTTGAACTTGTGGCTCTGGAACCGGAAAGGGCTCTTTTGCGGGGCAAAGATCTCCGAGCAGAGGCCGTTTTCCTGGAAGACGAGGGCAAGGTCCGGAAGGGCATGAACAAAGGCCCGCAGGCGTTCGTCGTTGATTTTGAGACCATCTTCACGGGTCCGGAGTCCCGTCCAGGCAGCGGCGAGAAAGAGGTTCGTAAGGGAAAGGATCCCGATGAGGGCCCAGAAAAAGGCCGGCGACGGGGAAAACGCAGGCCCCTCAGCGGTTGCCCAGGTTCCCGATAGTTCGTACACCGCAATAAGGCTGACAAACAGAATCCCAGCTGCGGTTCCCCTCTGCCCGAACCGGGTTGCCGCCCAGGCCATGGTCGGAAAGAGGGCCAATACAAATGGATAGCGCAGGCTCTCCATGGGTGCCCAGTGGCGGAACGCGAGGACTGCGAGCCCCCCGAGCACCAGAAGCCAGACAACGGCCTCGGCGGTCCGCCTGTTCCCCCGGACGGTCCCCGTCGAACGGGACCAGAGCATGAGGAAGGGGGCAAAGGCGAGGATGCCCACCGTGTCTCCAATCCAGTGCCTCCCGAGAAGGAAGACGAAGGTCCCCCCTCCGGCAGGCTCCAGACAGCAACCGGTAAAGGCTCCCGCAAGGGCGCTGAGAAACGGCAGGAGAAGGACCGCAATCCACGTGAAGGAAGCCGTGTCCTTCACGGTCGCCAGATTCGCGCCAAAGCCCATGAAACGGTTCAGGATGAGGGCCGTCAGGGCGGCCGCAAAAGTGTAGCCGGAAGCCGTCATGAGAGCCCCCGGAAATCCGCCTCCGGCAATCAAATGAACCACCAGCGCTCCGGCAAAGATGACTGGAAGGCGGGAAAGTCCGCTTATCAGAACCAGGGCAATCCCGACGCCGGCCGGAGGCCAGATGAACGCTGTCCCCGAGCTATCCAGCACCGTTTCCAGCCCGATAAAGCCCGTGGCGACGTAAAGGAGGAAAGCAATCGTATGGTTGAAAAGAATCGAAAGGGTGCGCTTGTCTGATGGAAAGCCAGGCTCCATATACATCCCCGACGCTGAAGAGCTTTCCCCACCGCAGCAAGCCTACTCTCCCCCACCCATCAAAATCCAAATCCAAATCGAAGCCCCTGTACAGACCTTCCCCTCAGGGCTCACCCTTCAAAGCCTGCTCAGCGCGCAGACGCGGTCCTTCAGATAGACGATTATATGGATCGATTGCGATTGCGATTTCGATTTGGGGAGAGGCATACTTGGTGGGAACTGCTATTAGGGCTGGAAAGACGTTCCCTTCGCGGCCATCTTGATCGCCATGCCCATCTATGTATATGAAGTCCTTCAGGCGGACGGATCCCCCGGTCCCCGTTTTGAATGGCCTCAGGCCATGAGCGAACCCGCCCTTACGACGCATCCCGAGACCGGGCAGGCGGTCCGGCGTGTCCTTCTTCCGCCCAATCTGGGAACCCGCTACACGGAGGGGCAGACCCGCAGCCGCCTCGATAACAAACGGGTCGAACAGGCCGGCTTCACCAAATACGAACGCGATAAACTGACGGGGCGCTACCACCGCGTCGCCGGCAATAACGGTCCGGAGACCATAAACCGTCCCCCCCCCGGTTGATCAACCCCGGAAGAGCTCTTCCCTTGCTCTTCCTCAATCCCGAAAAGGTCGGGGGCAAGTTGCCCGGCAACCGACGGGTCAATCCGCTTTGCGGTACCATTCGCCGTTCGGCTTCTGCAGCCAGACTCCGGGCCGGGCCAGTTCGGCGATCCGTATTGCCCGCTGGCGCCCCACCGCCTCGAGGGTCTGGTCGGTCCGCTCCGCCACCGAACGGTAGAGGATGCGCCGGTCGCCATTCTCCGCTTCGAGGATGGATTGCTCGCGCGGTCCAAGGTCTTCCCGGGCCGCGAGATAACCGTCCGAGGTTTCGCCCACTTTGCCCTCCTCCTTGAGGCTGTCGACTTGGGGAAGGCGCTCCTTGATCCGCTCAGTGGCGGACTGGACCGACTGTCCCGCCGCGACCAGGGTAAGGCAGGCTGTCATCAGGAAAAAGAGGAAAAAGCGCGGTGATTGGATGCTCATGGAAGGCTCAGTTTTCAGATTTCGGGGAATTTTCTTCGAGAGGTTCGTAATCCATGGTCTCCGAGGCCCGGTCAATGCCGGAAAAAACACTGTCCAGTTCCTCCTGAACACGGTGATTGATCGTGATTTCGATGTAGATCGGCTCAACCTGGATGGGTTCGGTCCGGACGCGGACACACCCCGCCGCAAGGCTGATCAGGAGGACTGGTGTCAAAACCGCCCTTAAGGCAATCCGCATTTCCATGCAGGAATTGATGAAGCTTCTCCGGGACGGGGTCAATCCTGCAGGCTCAGGGGAACTCGACAACGTCGATGGGACCCATGAGCCCGAGGAGACGCCCAAGGTCGGCCTCCGGAATGACATTGTTGATGATCAATTCCTCGATGGGAACGTCCAGTTCGTCCGTCCGGGTGCGCCCTTTCAGGATCACCCGCAGGGTGACCTCCTCCTCTTCGGGAAGGGGCAACAGGCGTACCTGAAGGTTCTCGATAAGGATGCCTTCCTGAAGCAGGGCCGTCAGAAAACGGCTCCGGATCTCCTCCGGCACCCCGCCCATGGCGGAAAACTGCTCCACAAGAAAGGCCTCGTCGGAAAACATGAAGCGGTTGCCGGCTTCCGCGGGATCCATGCTGAGCTCTCCCGATCCCAGCTGAAGGACCCCTTCATTCCAGCGCAGACGAATGCTCCCGGACACCGATCCCACGATCGCAAAGCGGTCCTCCCCGATCCATTCGAGGAGGGCGTCCCCGCGAATCTCCGCAAAGGTCAGGCGTGTTTCAAACCCCGGATCAAGGGGATTGAGGCTGAAGGGATCAACGCTCATCCGGCCCCCGCCAATGGCGGCCCCGACTTCACGGAACTGCAACCGGTTGATGCTCGGAAGGGACCATTCCATGGCGAGGCCCTCAAGGACGATCCCGCCTGTATCGATTTTTTCAACCTGAAGGGTCTGCCAGCCATCCGTCCGCGGCAGAAGGTTCACCTGAAAGCGCCCTTCACCCCGGATCCCCTCCAGCGAGGTGCCATTGTCAAAGGCGGCATCAAGGCCCTCGATTCCGAAGCGCAGACGCCCTTTCAGGGAGGCAGGGGCAAAGGTCATCCGGGTTTCCAGCACCGGGTCACGGCCCGATAAGCGCGCGGGAAGGACGTCTCCCCAGCGGTTCAGGGCATTCAACCAGGCCAGCGGCAGGCGTCCGTCGGCTTCCACACGCCCGGAGTGGCCGGAACGCTTCACGGTTCCACCGAAAAGCCCCCCGTCATCCCCGTCGTCAAGCTGTACTTTCGCCAGCCAGCCACCGGCCTGCGCTGCTTCAGTTTCGACGCGGACCGTCCCCATGCGCGCGCCCGAGCCACTGAACCAGGTGAATCCGGCCTCGGCGGTTCCCGAATCCCGACGGTATGCGGCCTCGAGATCCTCAATCCAGAGGGTTTCTTCATCCTTCAGCCCGATCGGACTGGCACGGAGCTCGATCGTCCTCGATTCCCCTTCCAGGAGAAGGGAAAAGGGTTCGATCCGGAAGGCCGGGAAGACGCATTCGGTAAAGGAAAATTCAGTACGGGGGGGGATCCCCAGGGCCAGGGAAGAAACAGCGCCCCCGCCACGGAGGGCGAATGTTCCCGAGGCCGCGGCGACACGGAACCCGATTTCACCGCTTTCAAAGGACATGTCCCCTTCCGGATCAAGGTCGAATTGCAGCGAGAAAGGATTCAGGGACACCCCATCCTGGCTGAAGGATCCAAGGTCGGCGCCCGCCTGGATCCGGATTCCTTCCCGGGAACCCGTTCCGACGAGAAGCAGCCGCTCAAGGGTGACCGCGTTCCCGAAGGGCCCGCCCCGGAAACGGAAGCGTTCCAGTTCCGCCTCAAGGCTGAGACGAAGGTCACCGTCTTTACGGACCTCAAGGAGGGATTCCCCGTGCAGGACCGCCTCCGTTCCCAGTTCAAGGGAATGCCCTTCGGGCGGGCGCATTTGACGCCAGTCGAGAAAGGTCTCCAGGATCCGCTCCGGCTGGGCCTCAAAGGTGCTGATGACATTGAGCGATGAAGCGCCCCGTGAGGACCGGAGGGACGCCTCAAGCGAAAGGGCGTCCCCCTCAAGGTGAAAGGCTCCCTCAACCGATTCAGGTGCCTTTTGCACACTGCCATTCCAGTGGAAGAAGCGGCTCTCCCCCCCGGGAAAGTCGAGTCCCAGCCGTCCTCCTTCAAACGCGATACGGTCGCGGACCGGCAGTTCCTGAAGCAGCCGGTGAAAATCCGGCAGCGGCGCCGGTCCCTCGTCCGCGGAGAGGGCTACCCCAACGTCGCCCCCGGGAGCCGTTGCTGGAGGAGGGAAATCCTCTTTCCCGCCCTCAGCCGTCTCCGGCTCCGGGGGAGGCGCCGGGGAGGATTCCACCACAGGGAAGGAGCCTCCTCCCGGAGGCAAGGCCACGGTCAACCCCGGCCCCCGGACGAGCAGTGAATCCAGCTGGCCCGCCACGAGGCCCGCCGGTCGGTAGCGGACTTCGAGCGATTCCCAGTCGAGAAACAGCGGCCCACGGCGAACCGCCCCTTTTCCGGCGACACTCCCGGTCAATCCCACCGTCTCAAGGGAAAGGGCCTTCACCTCAAGGCCCTCCCCGCGCAGCTTGCCCGCAAGAAAGGGTTCAAGAAAAAGGGGGAGCAGCCGCAGGACAAGGATGGTGCCGGCAACGGCGGCGAGGACAAGGCCTGCTGTCAAACCTGTTTTCCAGGCTGCTCCGCTGATACGCGTCATGAAGAGTCACTACAGATGAATTACGCCATGCCGGGGCTCGAGACCTACTTTCCGGCAACGGGGTCGGGCTTCTCAAAGGCCATGTCGAGGACACCGGGATCCATCTCCACCTGCCGCACGCGGATGACTTCACGCTCCCCGCCCGGCAGTTCGCGTTCGACCCGCTCCGCAAACCATATCGTGCCGTGGCGCTTGTATTCAAAATACTCGGTTATCGTCGCCTCACCGGGTTGACCGTCCTCAAGAGGCCGGCGCACCGAGCGCAACTCACGGAAGGTGCGCGAGTCGACAAAATGGCGGGTTACGGAGGCGGCATCCTCGACCTCTATGACAAAGGAATCGACCCGTCCGATTCGTTCTATTCCCGCAAAACGAAGGCTCGTCCCCGGCATGGGTTCCCCGATCAAAGGTCCGTCAAAGTCAAGATCAAGGTTCGCGGCGGCAAGCGCCTCTTCCGAAAGGAAGAAAACCTGCTCATTCCCGCTGTTGCGCAACCGGCGCCAGCCCCTCTCGCCGTCAAACCCGGTTTCAATGACACGGCCTTTCATCATCAGGCGGATGCGGATCTTGTTCGGACGCTTCTTCAAAAGCAGGAAATCATAGGTCTCCCCGCTGGTTTCAACCTCCCCCAGCACGCGGAGGTTCGTGACTGACTCGATCGTCTCCATTCCACCGTTGGCCGCCTCGACGCGGGAAAGCACTTCCTCAAGAGTCCAACCCGAGGGCTCGCTGGCCCCGAGAGTCATCCAGGCAAGGCCAAAGAGGAGTCCAAAAGGAGGAAAACGGGTCTGGATCAGGCGCATCAACATGATGCCTGAAATTTCCAAGCAATCCCTCTGATTGCAACGATCTTCTTGCGTGCGGTGAGCTTTATGGCCTTCATGGAAACGGTATGGGCAGTAACTTTGGAACCCTCTTCCGCATCTCCACCTGGGGCGAAAGCCATGGAGGCAGTGTCGGCGTCGTTGTCGATGGATGTCCGCCCGGGCTCCCCTTGACAGAGGCCGAGGTGCAGGCCGAACTAGACCGGCGGCGGCCCGGTCAGAGCGACATCACGACGCCCCGCAAGGAATCGGACACCGTCTCCTTTCTTTCCGGGGTTCACGAGGGCAGGACCCTCGGCACCCCCATCGCCATGAACGTCGTCAACAAGGACGCCCGGCCCTCCGCCTATGCGGAGATGAAAAAAACCTACCGTCCTTCCCACGCCGATTTCACCTACGATGGCAAATATGGTCGCCGCATGGCCGAGGGCGGCGGGCGTTCCTCCGCAAGGGAAACCATCGGCCGGGTGGCCGCCGGTGCCATTGCGGCCAAGCTTCTCCGCCTCGCCGGCAACGTCCGCATCCGCGCCTGGATAGAGTCCATCGAGTCGATCTCCATGCCTGAACCCGAAGGGGAAGTCAGTCGGGAGGCCATTGAGGCCACTTCCGTGCGCTGCCCTCATCCCGAAACCGCGGAACGGATGATTGCCCGGATCAAGGAAATCCGGAGCCAGGGAGACAGCATCGGCGGCATTATCCGTTGTGAGGCCTACGGGTTGCCCGTCGGGCTCGGCGAACCCGTCTTTGACCGCCTTGAGGCCGACCTCGCCAAGGCCATGCTCTCCCTCCCCGCGACCAAGGGCTTCGAAATCGGAAGCGGCTTTGCCGGAACGCGCCTCAAGGGCAGCGAGCACAATGATCTCTTCGAAAATCGCGAGGGCCGCATCCGCACCCGAAGCAACCGCGCCGGTGGCGTTCTCGGTGGCATTTCCAGCGGGGAAACCCTCACCTTCCGCACCGCCTTCAAGCCCACCGCGACCATAATCCAGAAACAGGAAACCGTCACCCGTTCCGGGGAACCGACCCGCCTCATGGGCAAGGGCCGGCATGATCCCTGCGTTCTCCCCCGCGCTGTCCCCATTGTCGAGGCCATGACGGCCCTCGTCGTCGTCGACCACTGGATGCGGCACCATGGACAGAACACCTCTTTTAGCTTTCCTTCCGAAGAGGGCGGGGAGGAGTCCCCGGCATGAACCTCTACCTCATAATGGGCACCCACCTTCCGGAAATCGGGACCTGTATCCACTCCCTTCTCGAGGCCGATGAATCCGGAGCGGAAAACCGCGTCCTCTGGCCTGAGGGGCTTGAGCCCGTCCCCCCCTCCCTTGCCGGGATCCGGGTTGAGAGCCTCCGCACAGGTTTCTTCTCCGATTCCCTCCCGGTCGCGCAAACCGGAAATGTTTTCCTCCTCCTCGACCCCCGTCAGCCCCTCCTCGACCAGATGGAGGACCTCGCCCGGTGCCTCCACGACGCCGCCTGTGAACCCGCCAAGGTCATCACCTGCGTTGACGCCGCAACGGCGGAATCCTCCCCGAAGCTCCGGAGCTGGCTCGACGCCTGCATTTTCTTCTCCGACTTGGTCTTGATCGGCAATCGGACCGAGGCCTCCAAACGGTTTCTCCGCGACTTTGAGAAACGGTACCGGCAAAAATGCTATCCCTGCGTCTTCATGTTTCTCAAGGGCCCCGGCCGGCCCGCCAGCCCCTCCACTGTCCTCGCCCCGGATGCCCGCCGCATCTCACAGTTGTTCGATCGTCCCGAGGACCTTCAGGAGGCCCCTCCCGACCTCATCATCGAGGCCTCCTGCGACCTCGATGCGGATGAGGACCCCGCCCCTCTCTACCCCGCGGAGGCTCCCGGCGACGAGAATGCCCTTGATTCCATCCCGGACGTTAGCGACTGTATCGTCAAGGCGCCGTGAGTCCGGTCACCGTTTTTGCTTTTCGCGCTTGACCAGAACCGCCCGGCCTGTTCCATTTTTCCGCTTTCCACGGAAACAATCACCTCCAGCTAGTTTTTCATCATGGGTCAGCCGAAACGCAAACAGTCCAAACAACGCTCCCGTAAGCGGCGCGGAGCCAACCAGTTCAAAGCGCCTCAACTGGCGACCGACCCGACCGACGGGACAAAATTCCGCCCCCACCGGGTCAATCCCGCAAACGGCATGTACCGTGGACGACAAGTTGTTGATGTAGAAGTATAAGGCGAGCCCGAAAAGCCCGCTTTTCATCTTGCACGGCCCCCCCATGGGCCGTTTTTTTTTCCACATATGACCAATCAGGATGTGACGCAGGCAATCGCCGTTGACGCCATGGGTTCCGACATGGGTCCGGACGAAGTGGTTGCCGGCGTGGCCCTTGCCCTCAAAAACGGCTGGGTGCCCGACAAGGTCATCATCGTCGGGCAGGAACAGGTGATTGAGGAGGCCATCCGCAAAAACGGCCTTGAGGCCGATCCGCGCGCCGGATCCTTCGCCGCCTCCGAAGTCATTGAGATGAACGAAAAGCCGGTCCAGAGCCTGCGCGCGAAGAAGGATTCCTCCCTCGTGAGAACGGTTGAACTGGTTAAAATCGGAACCTGTGCGGCGGCGGTCAGTTGCGGCAACACCGGTAGCCTCATGGCCTGTGCGACGCTGAAACTCCGACCGGTGGAAGGCGTCAGCAAGCCCGCTCTGGCCTCTGTCTGGCCGAGCCTGAAGCATAAGTTCATTGTCCTTGATGTGGGCGCAAATCCCCAGTGCCGTCCGGAAAATCTCCTCCACTACGCGATTCTCGGTCACCAGTATGCCCGCGATGCCCTCAGCATCGAGAAGCCCCGCATCGGGATTCTTTCCATCGGCACCGAAGAGGGCAAGGGTACCGACCTCACTGACCGGGCCCACCAGTTGCTAAAGGGTCTTGGTGACCAGATCCACTACATCGGGCTCGTGGAGGGATTCCAGCTTTTCAATAACGAGGTCGATGTTGTTGTCACCGACGGCTTCACCGGCAATGTCATCCTTAAAACCTGCGAGTCCCTCTGGCAGATGCTGAAAGGACTCATCGGCGAGGAAATTCGTCGGAATCCTCTGCGCATGGCCGGTGCCCTGCTCCTGCGGGGTGGCCTCAAAAACGCACGCAACCGCCTCGACCCGAAAAAACACGGCGGGGCTCCCCTTCTCGGCCTTCGCGGAACCGTCCTCAAGGCGCACGGATCCAGTAACCGGGAAGCCATCGCCAACGCCATCCGGATCGCGGGGGTCGCCATCCGCCATGACTTGAGCGGCCATACCCTCAAGGCCATCGCCAACGCCAACGACACCCTCGGTGACGAACTCGCCAACTCCGCTTAACGCCATGCATTTCCCTTTCGGGCGGGATGGAGCGCTGCCTTGACAGCAGGACCCCATTCCTGAGACTCCCCCCACACATCCCAGCACGCACATGCCTCACCATTCCGGGAAATCCGTCATCATTTCGGGGACAGGCTCCTACGCCCCCTCAAACGTTATCACCAACGACGACCTCTCCAAAGTCGTGGACACCTCGGACGAGTGGATCCGCACCCGAACCGGAATCCGCGAACGCCGCATTGCCGCCGAACACGAGACCACCTCGGACATGGCCACCGAGGCGGCCCGGGAGGCCATCCGTCAGGCCGGCCTCAACGTCGCCGATATCGGCCTTCTCGTTGTCGGCACCGTGACCCCGGATATGCCTTTTCCGAATACCGCCTGCTTTGTTCAACATAAACTCGGGCTCGGTAAAATCCCCGCCTTCGATCTTGAGGCAGCCTGCTCGGGCTTTATCTACGCCCTCGATGTTGCCCGCAGCCTGATGCTCGTTAGCGGCTTCAAGCATGCGCTTGTCATCGGGGCCGAGAAACTCTCCGGCATTACCAACTGGGAGGACCGTACCACCTGCGTCCTCTTCGGCGACGGCGCCGGGGCTACCGTGCTCAGCCTCGTGGATGAACCGGATGTCGGTATCCTTGACTCCCTCCTCGGGGCCGACGGCCGCGAAAGCGGCATCCTCTGCGTGCCCGGGGGAGGCAGCGCCAGCCCGTATACCGTCGAGACCATCGAGCGCTCCCTTCACAAGATTCAAATGCAGGGCAACCAGGTCTTCAAAATCGCCGTGCGTGTCATGTGTCAGAGCGCCATCGATATCATTGAACGCGCCGGCCTGAAGCCCGAGGATATCGACATCGTGGTTCCTCATCAGGCCAACAACCGCATCATTGAGGCGCTATCGACGCGCCTCAACATCGGCATGGACCGTTTCAAGATCAACCTTGACCGTTACGGCAACACGTCCGCTGCCTCCATCCCGATCGCTCTCGACGAAGCTCACCGCAACGGGCGTATCCATCCGGGAGCCAACGTCCTTATGGTCGCTTTCGGTGGCGGTTTGACATGGGCCGCCTGCCTCGTCCGCTGGCATTGATCCCCGCCTGACCCCGCCTCATCCCCGGCCTCTCGGAATTTATTTGCACTGAAAGGATTTTCCCCTGCAATCCCCCCTTTATGATCCGGTTCGCCATACCATTTCTCTGCCTCCTGGCAGCTCTCACGCCTGCCCACGGCTTTCTCTGGTTCGGCAATAACCCAATCGATGCAAGCCCCGCGGAGCAGACCGCCGAGGCCCGCCCCGTCTATGAGGAGGCGCTCGAGGCCCAGCAGGCAGGGCGAACGGGCCGCGCCCTCCGGAAATACAAGCGCGTCTACGAGAAATACCCCGCTTCCGATTTTTCCGCCCAGGCCCTCTACAACAGCGGGGTCATCCATTTCGAAAGGAAGAACTGGAAAAAGGCTTTCAATGCCTTCCAGTCCATCCTCATTTTCCATCCCGACTTTCCGCAGTTCAACGAGCTCATCCGCTTTCAATTCCGCATCGCCCTCGCCCAGGCCGAGGGAGACAACATACGCTTTCTCTTTGTCATTCCCTATCGCGCCCTGAACCGGTCCGTGCAGTATTTCGAGATTGTCATCAACAACGCCCCTTATTCCGAACTGGCTCCCCTCGCCCTCATGAACGTGGCCCTCATCCACCAGTACAAGGGACAGACCGCGAACGCCATCGAAGCCCTCGACAGGCTCATCAACAACTACCCGACAAGCGTCCTTGCCGACGATGCCTACCTGTCCCTCGCTGAGACCTTTGCCACTCTTGTCCAGGGTCCCCACTACGATCAGGGAGCCACCCGCGAGGCCATCTCTTATTTTGAGGACTTCCTGATTCTTTATTCCAACAACGAGGACATTGCCCGGGCCGAGGAAGGCCTCGCGGAGATGGAGGATGTCTATGCGCGAAGCAAACTGGTTATCGGTGAATACTATCTCCGTCACCGCGGATGGTTCCAGGCTGCGGAAATCTTCTTCAATGAAGCCATTACCATCGCCCCCGAGTCTGATGCCGCCGACGCCGCGCGCGACTTCATTGCCCGCATGGAGGCCATCCGCGAAAACCGTCCCCCTCCCTCCACGCCAGAGGAACGCAAGGACAGGGAAGAGGAAAAGTCCTTCATCCAGCGTCTCCTCGATCCCATCCTCCCCGGATGACCATGTCCCCGTTCCGCAGTATCCAGGCTGTTGCCGGAATGCTCACGCTGTTCCTTCTCGCCGCCTGTGCCGGCTATGAACCCCTACCGGAACGGGAACCCCTCCGCATCGCCGTAGCCCCCGTCATCAATGAATCCGGGCTCGCGCAGTTCAGCGCCCCCCTCGCGCGCACCCTTCGCGAGGATCTTGCCCACAATCCCCATTGGCGCCTTGTCAGCGATCCCGATGACGCCGAGGTCGTTCTCCGGGTAACCGTCCTTGAAAAAGTCCGGGAGACCGTTGCCCGGGACCCCACCGACACCGGCCGGCCACTCTCCTTCTACGAGTCCCTGCGCCTTGCCCTCACCTGGGAAAGCGACTTCCCGGCCCCCTGGAGCCCCGCCGAACGCGCCCTCGTCGAGGTCGACACCCTTCTCTATGCCCAGCCCGGAACCGCCGAAACCGAACGGGCCGCCCTTTCCGAACTGGCCCGGGATGCCTCCCGCAACATCCTCGAGAAGCTTCGTTAATCCGCAACTGCCTGCCACCACCCGTCCTTTCCATGAACAACGTGCGCCCTCGGCATCCCAGCAAGCTCGTTCCCTCCATCCTCGCCGCCGACCATGCCCATCTTGCCGCCGGCCTCGAAGCCGTCCAGTCCCTCCCTGTGGAGTGGCTGCACCTCGACATCATGGATGGCCATTTTGTCCCCAATTTCAGCTTTGGTCCGCAGACTGTCGCCGCCCTCCGCCAGCGCGATCCAGACCTCTACTTCGACACCCATTTGATGCTCGATAATCCACACCGCCATGTGGATGCTTTCATTGAGGCCGGATCAAACCTCGTCTCTATCCATCTCGAGCCCGAGTATGATATCCCCGGAACCCTCGCTTCAATCCGCGGACAGGGTTGCTCGCCGGGAATTGTCCTCAATCCCGCAACCCCGGCCGAGGCCGCCCTCCCTTTCCTCGAATCCGTCGATCTCATCCTAGTCATGACAGTATGGCCCGGCTTTGGCGGCCAGGCCTTCATGCCCGAGGCCCTGCCGAAGATCCGCCAGCTCCATGAATGGCGTTCCCGCCGCGACCTCCCCTACCGCATCGAGGTCGATGGAGGCATTGATCGGGAGACCGCCCCGCAATGCCGCGGGCAGGGGGCCGATACCTTCGTCGCCGGAACCGCCTTTTTCAAGGCACCCGACAGGAGCGCCTTCCTCGAGGCGATTGAAGGCGACCACGAGGCAACGAAACCCTGACGGTTTCGACGGCTTCCCGAACCTTCCCCGCAGCCTGAACCGCCAGGTTATGGTTCATTCCCGGCGCCTCGCCTCAGTGCCAGAGCCCCGGATTGCCCTCGGGATCCCGGCAGAAAGGCGTTATCGACCGGCAGCCCCGCTTCCCCGGTTCCACTTCCACGATCGCCCCACACAGCTGCACGTTTTCCTCCGCGACAGTGAATTTCCGGGGCAGGCCATCAAGAAACCGCCCCAGAATGGGGGCAATGTCGCGCCCGATAACACTGTCGTAAGGTCCGCTCATGCCAACATCGCTGATATAGCCCGTCCCCCGGGGCAGACGGCGTGCATCCGCCGTTGGAATGTGGGTGTGCGTACCCAGAACCGCGGCCACCTGCCCATCGAGATACCAGCCCATGGCCACCTTTTCAGAGGTTGTCTCGGCATGCATTTCGACAAGGACGGCATCACAGCAGTCCCGCATCCGCTCAAGGAAGGGAAGAGCGCGTGGAAAAACCGCCTCACTGCTGATCTTCATCATCTGCTGCCCGAGAAAAGTCACGACACAGAGGCGGAACCCGTTCGTCTCGAGGATCAGGTGGTCCGCCCCCGGACTTCCCGGCAGAAGGTTCAGCGGACGGCTCACGTACGGAAGGGAGCCGATCTCTTTCTCAAACCCACGCTGGTCCCAGCAATGGTCCCCCAGGGTGATCCCGTCGATTCCGGCTGCATGCAGTTCCTCCGCGATCACCGGGGTGATCCCCGATCCGCCGGCAGCGTTTTCCCCGTTCACAATGACAAGATCCAGTTGCTCCTTTTCGCGGATCGACCTGATTCGGGCACAGGCCGCTTCCCGCCCGGCACGCCCCACGATGTCTCCAAGAAATAATATCCGTGGCATGGCGCTCATTGAGTCCCTTAATCACCTCAGGGCAATGACCGATTCCCCAAAACCTGATTTTCCGGAATTGCGCTTGCATTTTCCAGCCGTCCTTTTTTCTTGACCACAGTACACCTGACGACGCTCACCTCCCCTGATTGATTACGTGAATTACCGGACGCCCATAGCCCATCTCCCCATAGCCGTCGGGCAGGTCGTCCTTGTCGTCGTCTGAGGCGGGCCTTTACTTGTCGGGCCCCGCCTGTTACCGCTTTTCAAGGAAAACGGAAATTTATCCTGCGCAAAAATGAAAACGATAAACGAAACCCCCTCCCACGCGAATAGCGCCCCTCCCGCCGAAGCGCCCTCCCCGGCCCCGGTCAAGGGAGCCGACCTTCTGGTCCACTGCCTCGAACGCGAGGGCGTCGATGTCATTTTTGCCTACCCTGGCGGGGCCTCCATGGAAATCCACCAGGGCCTGACGCGTTCCGCAAAGATCCGCACCATTCTTCCCCGACACGAACAGGGTTGTGGCTTCATGGCTCACGGCTATGCCCGCGCAACCGGTAAAGCCGGTGTCTGTATGGCGACCAGTGGTCCCGGAGCCACCAACCTCGTGACCTGTATCGCCGATGCGCTCATGGATTCCATTCCCCTTATCGCCATCACTGGCCAGGTCAAACAGGAGTTTATCGGCAAGTCCGCCTTCCAGGAAACGGACGTCTTTGGGATGACCCTGCCGATCGTCAAGCACTCCTACCTCGTCCTCGATATCCGCGATATTCCCCGCATTGTCCGGGAGGCTTTCCACATCGCCCAGTCCGGGCGTCCGGGCCCTGTCGTCATCGATATAACCAAGGATGTCCAGCAGGACACCATCGCCGGGGAAGACCTCGGCAAGGCCCTTGAAACCCCCATGGAGGTACCCGGTTACGCCCCCGCTCCGGAAGCCCCGGACGAGGAACTCAACGCCATCCTCGACGAGTGTGAGCAGGCCACGCGCCCCGTCATCTACTTCGGCGGAGGTATCGTCAGCAGTAACGCGCAGGCCGAGTTGAAGGAGTTTGCCGAATTAACCGGCTTCCCGGTCACCTCCACCCTCATGGGTCTTGGAGGTTTTGATGAAAACCATCCCCAGAGCCTGCGCTGGTTCGGCATGCATGGATGCGTTGCCGGTAACTGGGCGGTCTGCGAAAGCTCCCTTCTCCTCACCTTCGGGGCCCGCTTTGACGATCGCATCACCGGCGCCATTGCCAAGTTTGCCCCCGAAGCCACCGTCGTTCACGTCGACATCGACAAGTCCGAACACGACAAGAACAAGGTTGTCAAATATCCCGTTCACAGTGATATCCGTTACGCTCTCCGCCGCCTCTGCGAACTCGCCCGCGAACGGGGCTTCCACAAACCGGAAATAACGGACTGGAACTCCCGCGTCTACAAATGGCATCAGGATCATCCCTTTGAGTATGAGCCGAGTCCGCACATTCAGCCCCAGGCCGCCATCGAGACCCTCTATGAGGAAACACACGGTGAGGCCATCATCACCACCGGCGTCGGGCAACACCAGATGTGGGCCGCCCAGTTCTACAAGTTTCACAAGACACGCGGCTTCCTTTCCTCCCTTGGCCTGGGAACAATGGGATTCGGCCTCCCCGCCGCCCTCGGTGCAAAAGTCGCCTGTCCCGAAAGGACCGTCGTCGATATCGACGGGGACGGATCCTTCATGATGAATGTCCAGGAACTGGCAACCGCCATCATGGAGAAGATCCCCGTCAAGGTCCTCCTTCTCAACAACCAGCATCTCGGAATGGTCGTCCAGTGGGAGGATATCCTTTACGAAGGCATTCGTGCGCAGACCATCCTCGGCGATCCCCAGAATATCGGTGGTCCGGAAAACATTGGGGGCCTCTATCCTGACTGGCCTGAAATCTGCAATGGCTTCGGGGTTAAAAGCCGCCGCGTCATCCGGAAGGAAGAACTCCGGGGCGCCATCCGGGAGATGATCGACTACGACGGCCCCTTCGTCCTTGATGTGGTCGTCCCCTACAACGAACACGTCATGCCCTTCATTCCCGCCGGGGCTTCAGCCAAGGAGATCCTCATCACGTCCGGCAACCACTGAGACCCGCCCTCCGGCAACGGCCCCCTTCG
>JAWLGH010000147.1:0-3300 GCA_041685165.1 Oceanipulchritudo sp.
GGGGACAGCTGGCGAAGCTCGGCGCGGGTCCGTGCCTGGTCCCCGGAACCCGTTGAACTGGACACCGAAGCCGTCGGGCTGGCGATGGCACCGACCCACGCCTCCTCGTGGTTTGAGGTGCGCCTCTCCCGGGCGGAACTCGCCGCGAGGGTGCCGGCCCTTGCCGGCAGCGGCCCCTTTGAGGTTTCTGTTGTCACGAAAAACCATGACACGGGTCGGGAACGCCTCCTTGCCCGCGACGCGGGAGTGCTGCCTCCGGTTACCCCGGACGAAGGGACCGCGGTGGTGGAGCTGCCCGTGAAGCCGGAGGAAGGGGTCCGGGTTGTCGCCCTGAACACCCTCTGGGGATCCCAGTATGAAAAGCCGGAACCCTTCGGCCGACTTCTCCAGGCCCTTGACGGGGATATCTACCTCCTTCAGGAATGGTCTCGGGAACGCATCAGCCGGGAAGAGGTGGAATCCTGGTTTTCCGGCCATGTGGATGCCGCCCGGGACTGGCAGGCTGTGGTCGCAGGCACGGCCGGGTCATGGAGCGGAACCCTCGTGGTGACACCCCATCCGGTGAGTGCGGAATCGCTCCGGGACACGCCCGTTGATGCTGGAGGATGGGATTTTCCGGCCCGCTTTGCCGCCGCGGTCATTGAGGCCCCGGCGGGCCGAATCCTTGCCGGGAGCGTACACCTGAAAGCATCGGGAGCGGTCCGGACGCCCGAAGATGAGCGCCGTCTTGCCGAGGCGGATGCGGTGAACCGCCTTCTTCTCGGGATGAAAACGGTCGCCCGGCCGGAGATGGTCTTCCTCGGAGGGGATTTCAACCTCAACGGGGCAACCGCAGTCATGGACCGGTCAACCCGGATGCTCGATAGCGACGGCAGTTCACTTACGGTTGTCGAGGCCCCTGTCCTCGGCGATCCCGGGCTCTTCTACACCCACGGGATCCGGGGACTGCGCAACCGGTTGGACTTCATCACCTATTCGGATACGTCAGCCCGGCTGGTGGAGGCCTTTGTCCTCGACACGGCGATCCTCTCTCCCGAATCGCTGGAGCGGATGAACCTCGAATCCGGTGACAGCGAAGCGACCGACCACCTCCCGGTGGTCGCTGACTTCATTCTCCGGCGGTAGGGCCTTTTGGCTTGGCGGCCCCTGCCACTTCGAAACGTCTAGAGGGCGGCGAAGCGACGGGAAACCTCGTCCCAATTGACGACATTCCACCAGTTCTTCACGTAGTCTCCACGCTTGTTCTGGTACTTCAGGTAGTAGGCATGCTCCCAGACATCAAGGCCGAGGATGGGTGTGCCGACTTCCTCCTCGGCGACTATGCCGCGCATGAGGGGGTTGTCCTGGTTGGGGGTGGAGGTGACTTTGAGCGAACCGCCGGGGCGGCGGATGAGCCAGGCCCAGCCGGAACCGAATCGTGAGCCGGCGGCGGCGCTGAAGGCTTCCGTGAAGGCATCAAAGCCGCCGAAGGCCTTGGTGATGGCGGTGTCGAGTTCCCCGGAGCGCTTCCCGGTCTCACCGGCCGGGGCCATGATTTCCCAGAAAAGGGTGTGGTTGACAAAGCCGCCGCCGTTATTGCGGACGGCGGTGCGGATGCCGGCAGGGAGGTCGTTGATGCGCTGGATGAGCTGGCGGGCGTCGGAGGCGGTGACATCGGCGGACTTGAGGGCCGCGTTCAGCTTGCTCGTGTACCCGGCGTGGTGGCGTCCGTGGTGGATGCGCATCGTGCGCTCGTCGATGAAGGGTTCGAGGGCATCAAAAGCGTACGGCAGGTCGGGCAGGTTGAACGGCCCGGGCTTTCCCCCGTGTTTCATGGCCGAGAGCTGGGATCCTCCAAAGAGGAGGCCTCCGAGGGCGGCGGCGGACCCGAGGAAACGTCTCCGGGAACGGGAGTGAGTGGGGGATGGGGATGCGTTCAGGCGTGTTGGCATGGCGTGGTACTGGTTTTCGGTTAGTGGTTTTATAAGAGAGACCGGATAGCTTAAGGTTTGTCCCGCTAAAGTTCAATGGGAGAACCCATTTTCGGCGGCATGGCAGCGGTGGACCGGTTCAGGATTCCGGGAGGCGGCGGTCCTCGCAGGGGCCGGAGAAGCTCCATCCGGCAAGGCGAAGGTTGTCCACATGAACGGCAATGACCTGATCCCGTTGGTCCTGCCATGCCGGCCGGTTGGGATCGACATGAACGCGGGCGCTGCCGGCGGGTTTGCGGGGAAGTTTTTCCGGGAGCGGTGCTGTGAAGGTCCAGTCGATGGATTCAAGCCTGATATTGCAGAGGGGCTGGTCGGGGGTTCCTTCAAGCCAGACCCGTCCGGGGCCGCGGACCATGCAGTGGCTCAGTTGGATGTTGCGGATCGTTCCCGCCGGCTTGCCTGACTGGTAATCCCGCGCCATCGCGTCGATGAGGATCGGATAGGCCGATTCGGTGTCGATGACGAGGTTGGTTCCCTGGATGTTTTCCATGATCCCGCCATCCTTCATGTAGAGGGCAAAGCCGACATCCCCGCGGAGAATGCTGTTGCTGATGCAGATGTTGCGGAATTCGCCGAGGCTTTCTGTACCCAGCTTGAAGGCGGCGCAGCTCGTCTCGAGGATACAGTTGGTCACGGTCAGGTTTTCGCAGGGATCCCCGCAGGTGCTCTTGGCGACAATACAGTCGTCCCCGCAGAGAAGGTTGCAATCGCTGATGAGGACGTTGCGGCAGCCATCGGGATCAATCCCGTCACTGTTGGGCCAGTTGTTGCGCATGGTGAGCTGCCGGATGGCGACGTCCTCACAACGGCGCAGATGAAGGGTCCACCATTTTGCGCCGATAATTCTGAGGGATTGAATGCGGACATTGCGGCAGCCCTCGAGGTAGGCAATTGCCGGGCGGAAGATGCCCTGGGCGACGAGCCAGCCGGGGGCTTCCTCCCATGCTCCGCCCCCGTCGATCGTTCCGGATCCGGTAAGGGCGATGTCAGCGACCCCGATGGCGACGATGAGGGCACGGAGGTCGGGGTTGGCGGTCAGGCTTTCCTCATGGTGACCGGCAATGCTGAAGAGCTCCGGATCGTCAGCCGCAAGCAGGCGGGCCCCGTGACACAGGTGCAGTTCGACGCCTGAAGGGATGCGGAGGGTTCCGCTTTGATAGCGCCCGGCCTCAAGTGCGACCCGGCCTCCGCCGCTCTCCCCGCAGGAATCAAGGGCCGCCTGGATGCGCGTGGTCGTTGCCTTCGGCGATTCGTCAATGGGCTCGAGTGAAATCGGTTTCATGATCCCATGATTGCCGGACCCCGGCCCTCCAGGCAACGAGAATACTCC
>JAWLGH010000068.1:0-13574 GCA_041685165.1 Oceanipulchritudo sp.
AGAAGATGCAAATTTTACCTTAGCTTCCCTGTTCCTTTTCATGAAGCCGCTGATCCATGCCTGCCAGTCTATTGCCGCCCTCCGGTACCAGTCGCTATCGATGATCGACTGTCTCAGGGAATGCATGCGGATCGTGCAAAGTCTGGTACCCTGCGACACCATCAATATTGGAACAGTCGACCTGCAGAGTGAGGAGGGATTTCACTTCGATCTGGAGGGCTTTCTGATGCCATCAGATCGGCGGGATATCTTACCGCATTTCAAGCATCAGCATCCGATGCTGGAATATGCCCGCCGTTTCGGGATTAATCCTCCCCTCCGTTTCACTGATTTATCAACGCGGCGGCAGTTCGAGGAAACCGGTATCTACCAGGAATGCTACCGGGGCTACACGCACAGCATGATTACCTTTGGGATCGACGCACCCCCTGACATCAACATCAGCATGGTCTTGTCTCGCGGGCAGGGTGAGTTTTCCGATAAAGACAGGGAGATCCTCGAGTTGCTCCAGCCAGTTGTTTCAACAACCTTTCAATGTTTGTTCCTGAAAAACACCTTAAACCGTGTACAGGATGCCGCCCAGGCTCCGGGGGTCATCGTTGGCTCCGGCCCCTACATCATTAACTGTAACCCGCCCGCTGTGAGCCTGCTGAAGGAATTCGCACCACAATTCTCACTGACCCGTCTGCCGGAGAGCCTTTATCAAATTATCCGAAAGGCAAAGACCCAAATCACCACCGTCACAAACCCCGAAGGTATTGCCCTGTCGGTATGCTGTGAGCCCTCCATCCATTGCTGGACCCTGAAAATCTGGAAGACCGCCGCTCCCTTCGATGCAAAAAAACTTGCCCAACGCGGGCTGACTCAACGCCAGATCGAAATCCTGCAGTGGGTCGCCAGAGGTAAAACCAACGCCGAAATCGCCCTCATCCTGGCCATCAGCTATCGAACCGTCCAAAAGCACCTGGAAAATATTTTCCGAATTCTTGGGGTGGAAAACCGGATGGCGGCCGTTTCCTACTGCCGCGAACCCCATCTGATTGATTGATTCAGACTATATCCAGTCCCCCTTTTGGTTATAGATCCCGGCTGGCAGGATTCGTCGTCCTCGGCACCCGTGGTCCGGTGAAAAGACCCGCAGGGGTGCTCAGAGAAACGGATTGATCCCGCTTCGGATGGAGGACTGTAAACTGGCGACAGAGATCCTCGGCCTCATAGGCCGCTTCGACTGGATCGAGTAACTGTCGTCCCCCGTTCTCCCGTAGCGGCCGTGTCGTTCCAGCGACAAATTCTACGAGACACTGCTGCGCGATCAAGGCACGCGCTTCAGCCAGATCCGAACGCAAGAGTTCCTTCGCAATCAATTGCATCAAAGCGATCCAGGTTTTCCGTGGCATCACCTCCCCCCCACGCGAGGGTCCGCTTTGTCGCGGCGTACATAAATTGCCGATCCGGCATCTTCAAAAAATGCCTCCTCACCCGGTACGATCCGGTAGGTTCGGGCCACATCCTCCTCGAGGTGGCTCGCGGATTACGTTAACAGCTTTATGAACCGACCCGACAGGGAGGGTCTTCGGCAAAATGACAGGTGTGATTTCGGTTGGCAAGGTGGCTGATTTTTGCAAAAGAAACCATCATGACAAACCACGAAACCGAACGCTTGAAACAACTTTGCTCCTTCTCGGTGGAGGAGTTGGCGGCTTTCATCAATCGCCTTTCAATTGCCAATGATGAAGTGGGAAAGGCGGTCGACCTGTTTTTGCTGCGCAACGATACCAAGGGACTGACAAAGCAAATCCGAAACCGGATCGCCGGGATCAAGCGAAGCACCTCTTTTATTGGTTATCGCCACGCCGGAGAGATGGCCGAAAAATTGAACGCCATTCTGGAGGTTATCGAGAATGACCTGTTGCCTTCCGCTCCACTGGAAGCTCTGCGATTACTGGCCAGGTTCATTGAAACCGATGGGCCCGTTTTGAACCGCGCTGATGACTCGGATGGAATGATAGGAGACGCCTATCACCGCGCCTGTCGCTTGTTCGGTTCAGCATCGACTGCGGCGGGACAACCACAAGAGGCAGAGGAATTGTTCATGCAGCTTCGGGAAGGTGATGCATACGGTACGCGGGACGTGCTCTATGACGAAGCCAAGAGCATCCTCTCGCAAGAGGCCCTTCAACGGGTCATCGCCCAGTGGAAGTTCCGGATGCAGGGTGAGGATTTCAACACTATTGGCGGAATCAGGATCCGCCTGGCGCAAATTGCCGAAAGCATTGGCGATCCGGAACTGCATGAGGAGGCAACGCTGGCCGGGCGTGATAAGGATGCATACCCCCTCCTGGCTCTTGACGTTGCCAAGGTCTATCTGGCCAGCGGCAAACCGGAGGTTGCCATGACCAAACTGCCCTCCGAGGGTGCCTGTCGGCATACATATGACCGGGATGCCATGCTCATCGAGATTCACAAGGCGATGGGCAATAAAGACGCGATCGCGAAAATCTACTGGCGGCAGTTCGAGCAATCGGCCCATCCCCTACACGCACAATCCTATCTGTCAATTATTCCAGAGGAGGAAAGGGGGACGGCCTTGTCCCGGATGCGTGAAGTTGTAAAGAATGGATCATTCAGCGCGTTCATCCGGGCCAGATTCTTCGCCGAAACTGACGACACATCCACGGCAGCCGAGATCGTTGAGCGTCATGGCGAAGCGCTCACCAACGAGTTTTACGGCGACTTGCTGGACTTGGTGAAGCTGCTTGAAAAGGACCACCCGCTTGCGGCTACCATCCTTTATCGCGCGAATCTCGAATCCATATTAAAACAGGCGAAATCCAAGAATTATGGTTATGCGGCCAGATACGCCAAAAAGTTGGTCAAGCTCAGCGTACGCATTGATAATTGGAAGACCGTAACGCCCCACGAGGTCTACTGGAAAGCCATTGAGGAAACTCACAAGCGGAAATCAGCCTTTTGGGCCCGGTTGAATGGCAAGTGAACGCCATTCATCTCCTCAAGCCGTACGGAATCCTTGCGCTTGCGGCTAGCCACCTGGCCGTGCCCCGCCGCGCCCTTTCGCCACCGCATCGGGCACCATGCACTCGTGCCTGTGCTGGAGCCGGTATTCGATCCCCGTTTCATTGCAGACTCCCGCGCCTGCCAAATTCGCCGATCCCGGGGACTTCTCTCATTGATCCGCCTGAATAAATCGCACTAAATTGCAGGATGTCCCCAAATGCTTCCGTCCTGCGTCTTCCTGTCATCACCACATTGCTGGCGACCGGCCTGGGTCCGACCCTTGCGGCCGACACCGAACTGAACATCCCCGGCTACCGGCTTGAATGGCACGATGAGTTCGAAGCGGAGGAAGTCGACAGCAGCAAGTGGGACGTGAATGTCGGGGTGAACGCGTGGTATCAGCGGGAGAGCGACGGACGTTTTGTCGAGCCGCACTGGTTCAACGAGGAATTTGAGCCATGGCTGCAGGCGGGGATCATCAATGGCGAACGCCAGTATTATTCCCCTGACAATGTAACGGTGAACGAGGGCATCCTGGTGATCCGGGCCGACGAGGAACCCGTCAGCGATCCGGTGGGCCTTTACGATCCCGGATTCCACACCTACACCTCGGGCAAGCTGAACACCGCGGACGAATTCCAGTTCACCTTTGGGATTGTCAAGTGGCGGGCAAAGCTTCCCTCGGGTCAGGGCCTCTGGCCGGCGCTCTGGATGCTGAACGCGCCCGACCCGTGGTTCTGGGACGACGAAATCGACGTCATGGAGGCCCGCGGTTCCCAGCCAACCATCACCACCAGCGCCCACCATTTCAAGGTCATCGACGGCGGTGGCAACCGCCAGAACCAGTACAATTCGGACAGCCTGGACACCGGTATCAATCTGCAGGAAGGGTTTCATGAATACGGCCTCGAGTGGGACGCTGACAGTATTCAGACCTGGATGGACGACCGGCCTGTCTTTTATGATGAAATGGCGATCCCGCAGGGTCCCATGTTCCTGATCATGAACGCCGCCGTGGGTGGGGCCTTTGGCGGTGACCCCGACGAGACAACCGTATTCCCCACCACCTTTGAAATCGACTGGGTCCGCGTCTGGCAGCCGGCCTCGACCCCAAGTGACCTCGCGAGCGGCGGCTTCGAGCAATCGCAGGGGGCCCAGTGGGCAAACTGGAACACCCGCGACGACGGCAACGTCTCCTCCGTCACCACCGGCGCCTTGCACGGATCCCAGTCCGTACAGGTCAGCCGGCGCAATGAACCCCGGCTTGTGCCCGAGGAGGAACCGCAACCGGAACCCGAATCCGAGACCGCCAACCTGCTCACGGACGCAACAGCCGGCCCGTGGCGGGGCTACCTCAATGAAAAATCCGATGTGGATACCGTAACGGGCGGCTACGAAATAGATCCGGCTTCGATTCCCGCAAGCGCCGCGGATGACGGCGTCATCACCTCCGTTCACCAGTCGGCCCCTTCACCGTGGGCAACCGCAGTCGCCTTCCGGGAATTCAACGGGGGCGATGTCCAGGGTAAGACCCTGACCTTCTCGGGTACAGTGGCGATCGAGGAAGCCTTTCCCGAGGGAAGCGTTGCAACCGCCTTTATCCGGATATTCGACTCGGGCTACAATACCACGGACAGCGATACCACGATCTCCTCGGGAGGTGACTTCAGCATCGAGGCGACCATTCCCGAATCCGGAGTTCCCATTGTCCATGCGGGCATTGAAACAACCGGGCCCACCGGCTCGGCCGGTCGACTCGCGGCCAGCGGATTGACGATTATGGAGGAAGGAGGTTCCCCTCCGCCTCCCCCGCCGGCTCAGGTTGACCGGACGGGTTTCCACCAGACGGTTATCGCTGCTCCCGGTCAACCCATCCGCTATGGCTTGCTCGCCGCCAACCATCCCGACGATCCCATGGGCGCCACCGCTTCCGGCGTCCTTCGACTGGAATTCCTTGATGCGGAGGAAACGGTTATCTCGGAAGCCCCTGTTGTCATTGTCGATGCCGACACGCCGGCCCACGCCGTCCCCTATCTCTTCGGCAGCCAGACAACACCGGAGAACGCCGCTTTTGTCCGCCTGGATATTGAACGGGAAGTGCTCGATCCGGAAAATGACCTTGCCGGCAGCTTCATCGTGGATGCCGCATTTATCCAGGTCCGTGGCATGACGGAACTTCCCGTCATCACTTCAGGACCGGCCTCCGTGACCGCGGTCAACGCCGGCGAGAGAGTCGATTTGAAAATTCAGGTGACCTCCCCGACAGATGTCAGCTACCAATGGTACCACGACGGCAATCCCGTCAGTACCGATAAGGATCTCTCCATTGTCGTTACTCCGGATTCAGCGGGTACCTGGTTTGTCGTGGCGAGCAACGCCGCCGGGCCGGTTGTGGGCGCTGTGACCGAGATCATCGTCCCGGACCCCCTTCCCGATTCAGATGGCGACGGGATCAGCGACGATGACGAAACCAACCTTTACGGAACCGATCCAAACCTCGCCGACTCCGACAAGGACGGGATCGACGACTACGGGGAAATCTTTGTCAGCCTCACGGATCCCCTCGATGCGAATAGCGTTCTCAGGATCTCAATGATGGAACTGGATGACGTGCAAGTTGTACTGACGTTTCAATCTGTATCCGGCGTCGATTATCAACTGTACGGCAGCCCTGACATCCTTCAGTGGAATCCGGTTGGTACAAACGTCACGGCTTCCGCGGACCTGACCTCGATTCAGCTTGATATTCCCGTATCCGACCCGCCACTACGATTTTTCCGCATTGAGGTGAATGGATCTCCCGGACCCTAGCAAGGCCCCCGGCAAGGATAATCCGGTTCCCCGGGTCCGGTGAGAAGACCCGCGGTGGTGCTCAGACCATCGTCTGGTCGTGCGTCGCCCCCCATGCGGGGGCGCGGATTGATGTCATGAGTCACCCTAAACGGTGAAACGGCGGGCTGTTTTTACGGGGTATTTCGCGGGGCGTTCCAGGATTGTCTTACAGGGGGTGCGTGCTCCGGAGAGTTATCCGCGTTGCCGGAGAGCGGACCGAGGAGGAAGCGCACAGGGCCAACCCCAGTAGAAGTGCATCGTTTCTTACCAGAACATTGATGGGCAAAAGCGATGAAAGGGATTGCCTTTATCAGTCGAACTTATCATTACCATAAGCATGAATATGCCGTTGAAATCCCCTACCTCATCCAGCCCGTACCTGGTAACGCCGGGAGAGGGGCCCGTTTATCATGCCTTCGGGGAGGAATCGCGTTTCCACCTGACCGGGCAGCAGACCGGGGGCCGTCTCACCATGTGGACGGCAATCACGCCTCCGAACGGGGGGCCGCCGCCTCACCGCCATGCGAGGGAGGACGAATGGTTCGTGGTCCGGAAGGGACAGTTCGAGTTTTTCCTGAACGGGCAATGGCACGCCGCGCCCCCTGGAACGACGGTCTACCTGCCGCGTGGCTGCGTACACACCTTCCGCAACAGCGGCGACCGGGACGGCGAGCTGCTCATTTCCACCTCGCCTTCCGGATTTGAAACGTATTTCGCGGAGTGTGCGGACGTTTTCAACCAACCCGGTCCGCCCGACATGGAGGCGATCGCCGCAATCTCGGATCGTCACGGGATCGAGTTTGTCCAGCCGGCATAAGAAATCCAGGAGAACTCCCCGCAGTCAAACGCCGGAATTTCGCTCCGAAATGTTCCCATCAGGTTATTAAAGTGACGGTGTTAACCGCGTAAACCGGGGCGGCCCGGTGAATATTCCGGGCAACCTTCAGGGACCTTCCGGGCGGATGAAACGGATTTCGTTTCCAATCCGGATCAGGAGGCAATCCCGGGGATCGTTCCCGATGGGGACGGTGACAAAATCGCGCTGCTTGTTGGGGATGGTCGGCACGTAGGTGTCAGGCAGGAGGGACGACAAGGGAACGAGCGGACGGCCCTTCCAGTCGAACAAGGCGGCCCGCTGGGGATCGTTGGCGATCAGGAGGAGTTCGATTCCCGATCCGTCCCAGTGGATCGAACGCGGGCAATCGGTGCGGTAATCCGGCTGGAAGCGGGACAGGCGGCGTCCGTCGCCGGAGTAGACGGCGAGGATGCCGTAATTGCCATGCCGGCAGGAGGCGGCGACCTGGATACCGGGCTCGCCGGGGACAAAGCGTCCCGCGCACCCACCCTGGACATGGCCCTGAGGATGGTCGACGAGGGTCGAACCATCCCGGGCGTCGGCGACGAGGTGCCCTGCTGAGCTGCCTTCCATGTGGATCACGGGAAGGTCGGGATCGTCGCTGAAAAACCCCATCTGGGCGGCATCGACGTGTCCCGCGTTGGGAACCCGGAGGCGCCGCAGGAGCTCCTCCTGACGCCAGACCTCGTGGCCGTCGGGAGCGATCAGGCTTCCTCCCGCGAAGACCTCATCCCGGCCGTCCCGGTTCACGTCGAAGGCGCAGACGTGCTTGCTGTGGCCCGTCCCGGAGCCAGCGGTGAAGTGCCAGATATCCTCGAATTGCGGACCGAGGGCCCAGACACGGGGATCATTGGGTCCGGCGGTGAAAATAAAGTCGCGACGACTGCCTCGCCCGGCGAGATCGGCCATGGTGTCCGGGAGATGACGCATGCCAGCGGGGGCGTTGGGGAGGGAAGCGAACGGACGGCGTTGGCGGATGGTTCCAGTGCGCCCGTCTAGGAGGAGGATTTCGGAATCGGAAAAGGCGACGAGGTCGCAGGTCCCGTCAGCTTTCAGGGTGCAGGCCTGGTAGTCCTTCAGGGCGGGGCCGTGGCAGCGCCAGATTTCCTCACCCTCAAGGGTGCGGAGGACCGCCGTCGCCCCGTCGGGGGATCCGGAGAGGGTGTAGAACAGCTGGGGATCCCCGGGCGCAGAGAAGGGGGCGACCCGCATATCGATGGCCGGGACCGATTCCGGAAGAATCAGCACTTTCTCCACCGCGGCGGCGGGAATGGCCGTGCGGGCGGCCTCGAGCTCCCGCTCTTCACCGTCCCGCTCCAAGCGGTGGCGGCGGAGGCCGACTTTGTCAGCATGTAGTGTGAAACCGGTGACAAACGATTCCGAGGTGGCGCGGAGTCCGGCCCGGCCGCCGCTGAAGGCGTAGTCGGCGACCCCGAAGAGGCGTCTCCCGTCGAGGAAACCCTCCAGCCAGTGTCCGCGGAGCCGCAGCTTGAGCTCGTTGGCGACGAATGGGTCCAGCTCGCAGCTGCGCCGGGCGAGACAGGTCCAGGTGTCATCCTCACGTCGATACAGAACGACGAAGTCCGGATACTCGAGGCAGAAAAAGTAATACCGGCGCAGGTCCTGCATCCGGGCGACAATCCCGGTCCAGGGCCGGACAAAGCGGTTGTTGTCCGATCCGTAGCCGCAGGTGACTTCCTCAAAAGCGAGGATGGCGCAGAGGGTGGCGTCGGCGGGGACCGTATCGCGGGTGGTCAGAGCGCTGTCATACCAGAGCGACCAGTTGGTTTTCCAGACTTCCGCCGGGGTGCGGCGGGCGAAGTTGAAGCGCAGGGCCGGCTTGCCTTCGAAATGGTCGTCGATCTTCAGGCGACTGGAGACCCATTTCCAGATCAGGGGACATTCCCAGTCTTGGAAAAGGATGTCATTCTCCGGACAGGGCTCAAGGGGGCAGAAGAGGGAACCGCCGACGGTTGCCCGCTCAAGGGGCAGGCTGAGGGACAGCGACGATGGGGCGCTCATGACCCTTCCCGGATCGATTCAACCGTGAAGTCCGCGTATACGGCGACAAGGGGAGCCATCTGACGGAACCCGAAGCGGCCTTGATCGAGGGCGGGTCCGCCGACGGCACCGGTGTCCTTCCAGGTAAACAGGACAAGGTCATTGATCGCAAAGCGGATCCAGGGTCCCAGCTTGACCACTTCGATTGCGAAGGGCCCCGGCACATCGCCGACATCGGGGATCGGATCGGCTCCCTGGGCGACAAGGTGAAAGCCATGACTTTTGCGCAAGTTGCAGGTATGGAAGCCCCGTTCGTCGGGATTCTTGCGGCGGAAATAGGAAAGGTGGTAGGCGTTGATGTCGCCGCTATGGTACTGGCGGTAGTTTCCGGCCCGTGGAGCGAGCGAGGGATTGAACAGGTCCTCCCCTTCTCGACCGGCGGCGCAGAACCAGAACATGGCCAGTCCGGGTTCCTCCAGCGGGTGAAAGGTCCAGGTCGCCCGGAAGGAGCCTTCAACGACCGATGGAGCCCAGAAGAGGTAGTTGGCGGCCTGCCCGTGCGAGGGATCAAGGCCATTCGAGAGCCGCATGCCGGTCTTTCCGAAGTGGGTCACGGGCTTCCCCTCACGGGTCCAGTCGGCGACGTCGGATTCCCGGCGCAGGGGATTTGTGTAGCGGGTTTCCCCGACGGTGAAGTCAGGCATCAATTCGGTTCGTTCGGGCATGGTCCCAGTATGCCTGACGGAACACGGAACCGTCTTCGCATTGACTCTCATTTTCTTCCCAGATTGTCTCAATCAATGACAAAACCAGCCGCGATGGAAGCTCCTCCGGTGGAGGTTGAGCCGATCTCTTTGCTTTCTAAGGGTCTCATTTCCAGAGGTATAAAGTCCGGTCATTACGGTTACTGGGTTGAAAAGGGCCGGTTGTGCATTGAGTCCCACCGGAAAACCTTCACGGTCGCTGAAGAGCAGCTTGCCTGGGTCGGTGCCGGTGAGGAGCGGAAGCTGGTGAGCACCGGCCCGGCGAACTGGACCGTGATCCGGGTTCGCAACCGTGCTTTCGCGCCGGGAAACGGGTCGGACCGGATCGCCTGGAAGGCCCTCATGCGGATGGGCAGGTTAAGTCGCCTCGCGGGGAAGATCCCCCTCTCGCCGGAGAGCCTGGAAGGCCTGGACCGACTGGTGCGGGAAATGGCCACCTGTTACGCGGAGACCAAAGACCCGTCCAGGTCGCCACTGATGAAGGCCGGACTGTTTCGTTTCCTCATGCATATTGTCCGCGATCCGACCTTTCTCGAGGAAGAGAAACGAGGATGGGATCAGGAAAGACGGGAGACTCCGTTGGAGGGGATCCTTCAGGAACGTCTGCAACGGGTCCTGATCATCCTCGAGGAGGATCCTGCCGGGTTGTCGGGCGCGGAATCCCTCGCACGGCGCTGCGGCCTGAGCCGCAGCGGTCTGTACCGCCTCCTCGGCAAACAGGGAATGCCTTCCCCGCAGAGGCTCATTGAAAGGGCCCGCCTGGACCTCGCCACCCGACTGCTCCAACAGTCCGGGAAAGGGATTCTGGAAATTGCCCTTGAGACAGGGTTCCCCTCATTGAGCACCTTTTACCGGGCCTTCAGGCGGGCTTTCGGCCTGTCTCCGGGGCAATGGCGGCGCCAATCCGGCGCTCCGGATTGATTCGTTCACGTCCCGGCAGGCGACTGGGAAGGGCGCTCAAGAGCCTGGACGTGCCTGCGGTCGGACAGCGGAAGTTGCATTGGAGCCGGGGTATGCGCGTTATATGCCCGTGATCCGCATCCTTGATTGTCGCCAAACGGAACCTCAGTTTATTGATTCCATCAATATGGCTGGACAATAGAGACATTCCCCACTTAGCCAGGAGGCTCTCCATGAACGAAAATCCTCAACCAAACATCCTCCTTCTCTTTCCGGACCAATGGCGTTGGGATTGGCTAGGCTGTGAGATCTCGCCCTATGGGCGGGTGCCCGTACAAACGCCTCATATTGATCGGCTGGCCAGGGAGGGATTGCGCCTCAGCGGATGCCGCTCCAATTCGCCAGTCTGTTCGCCTGCCCGGGGCTGCCTGGCTCAGGGCCTGAGGTATCACCGCGCTCAGGTAGCCAGCAATGAATACTCAACGCCGCTCCATAACCCCAGCATCTTTCGACTCCTGCGTGAGGCCGGGTACCACACGATGACCTGCGGTAAAAGCGATCTTTTCAAGCCGCTTCCGGACGCAACTCAGACCGGTTTCCTTCCAATCATGGACGCTCTGGGCTTTTCTGATGGTATTGATAGCCGGGGAAAGGGGGATTCCATCAATCGGGCCCGCAAAGGTATTGATGAGCCCTACAGTCTCATGTTGCGCGAACGCGGACTATTGAATCTCCACCTTGACGATCATCCGGCGCAGCCCCTGGATCGGGCCGCCTACCCGACTCCCTTGCCTCGCGATGCCTATACGGACGACTTCTGTGGACAAAATGCCCTCAGGCTTCTCGAACGCGCGCCCGCTGGTAAACCTTGGTTGCTGTGGGTCAACTTCCCGGGACCCCATGATCCCTATGACCCTCCCGCCGAGGTTTTGGCCCGCTATGACGGCATCGGGTTCCCGGCCCCCGTGAATCCGAATCATGCATCCCCGGCGCACCGTAATCCTGTTGCCGACCGGCGTCACTATGCGGCCTGTTGTTCCAGCATTGATGACTGGGTTGGTCGCCTCCTTGGAGAAGTTGAAAGGCGGGGTGAGCGCGACAATACGCTCATCGTCTTTGCCTCGGACCATGGCGAGATGCTCGGCGATCATGGCCGCTGGGCCAAATCCATATGGTTCGAAGGATCCATTCGCGTCCCCCTTATCCTCGCCGGCCCTGGTGTTGCTGAAGGTCATTCGACGGCAATTGTTGAGCTCATTGATGTGGCGGCCACGCTGCTGGATATCGGCGGAGTGAATCCACCCGACACTTGGGATGCGCGCACATTGCGCCCCTTGTTGCAGGATGCATCGGCCGCCCACCGGGATTTTGCGGTGTCCCAGCTGAAGGACTGGCGCTGTCTGACAACCAACGAGTGGAAGCTCGTGGAAACAGGCTCGGGCGAAGGGGAAACCCTGCTGTTCAATCTCGTCGCAGATCCGGCCGAACTGAACAACGTGGCGGTGCAGCATTCCGCGCAATGCGCCGAATTTTCCTCACTTCTGGATCGGGAGAACCCGTGGCTTGAATAAAGCGAGGCCCTGTATTCGTATCAGTTTAACCAATTCATCACGAGCAATCTGCGTTGATATCAGGCTTCCTCTTCGGGAGTCCGCTTGCCGACCTGGTCATTGAGAACGAGGAGGGCCGATGGATCACTCCCGGCGTGCTTCAACAAGCCGATCATTTCCTGCATGATGCTCTCTTCCTCAACTTGCTCGTCAATGAACCACTTGAGGAAGGACTGCGTCGAGTAGTCCCGCTTGTCCACGGCTAATTGATAGAGGGCATGGATTGAGTCGGTATTCGCCTCTTCACTGGCCAGTGCTTCCTTGAAGACATCCATGACGGAATCAAAATTCGTCCGCGGCTTCTTTATCGCTTCCAGTTCCAGTTTTCCCCCACGGTCCTGCAGGTATTTGATGAGCCGTGCGGCATGTCCCAATTCCTCCTGGCGCTGCAACTCCATCCAGTGGGCAAAGCCGGAGAAGTTTTCCGCTTCGAACCAGGCACTTGCCGCAAGGTAACCGTATGCAGCGCTCATTTCCTGATTTACCTGTCCATTCAGGGCCTCTTCAATTTTGCTATCCAGTTTCATAAGGATTCCTTACGAGGAACCCTTCCCGGTCTCAAGTCTGAAATTCACGATCAGCCTTTGTGGTAAGCCTTCGCGTATCCGGACCGTCTCCCGGGCGGTTTTGCCGATCCCGAAGGCACGCCAGTGAAACACGAAAAGCTCACCGCGCTCTTCCGCCATTAACCCGCTCGAAATGCATGACTGGCAGGGAAACGCCCGCGGTACCCTTTCCGACTACAGCTCAACGGTACGCCCGGTAAGGCGCGATTCCTCCGCGGCGAAGGCGATACGATGGCTTTCGACCGAGGCACTGAGGGAGGAGGTCATCTCATCGGGGTTTTCCTTCTTCATCTCGTCGTAGAGGGCGGCAATCAGGCCGCTGTCGCCGCCGCCATGGCTTGCGTAGTCGGAGCTGTCCGCGGCGCTTAGGTCGATCCTGAGAGGGGATTTCCGGCTGTCATGAGGCTGGATGACCACGTTTGAGCGTGTCCCGTGGAGACGGGCCTTCGTGCCGAAAATCTCAATCTGCCGTCCTTCGGCAAACGCGGTCATCGTGAGGGTGGCCGTGGCGTTATTGGCAAAGGAAAGGTTCACGGTCTGATGATCGACGACGTCATTGTCGCATTGGTAGACACAACGGCCCCACGGCGAATGATGCACCCAGTCGGCGAGGCGTTCCTCGTCAGCCGTGGGTTCCAGAGTGCAGACATGCAACCAATCCCGTTTATCCCCGAGGTAACGCGCCGCATTGTAGGGACACTGCTGCTCTATCGGGCAGCCGTCGCGGCAACGCGCCGGCGCGCCTTCGGGGGCATTCTCAGCCTTGAAGTGCGAAAGGGCGCCAAAACTGGAGACCCGCTGGCAGGGACGGTCCACAAGCCAGCGGATGATGTCGAGGTCATGGCAGCATTTGGCCAGGATCATGGGCGAGGATTGGCGGGCAACGGCCCAGTGTCCGCGGACAAAGGAATGGGCCTGGTGCCATGCTTCAACGCCTTCGGTCGCACTCAGGCTGACCAAATCGCCCAGTTGGCCGCTCGCCACGATGGCTTTGATTTTTCCATACAGGGGCGTGTACCGCAGGACATGG
>JAWLGH010000148.1:0-3215 GCA_041685165.1 Oceanipulchritudo sp.
ACCAGTTGCGCCGTGTCGCGTTCCATGGACACCCACGGGCTGTCTGCCGTGTAGTCGCGGCGAACCGGCAGGCGCATCATCCTGATCTGGGAATCGAAAGCGCTGATCGTTTCCTCGGCCAGTTCGTGAAGATTCAATTCCTCGGCTTCGGAAGCTTCCTGTTCGATGCCATCGGAGCGAATCATGTCGATGACATTCTGGATCGAGACGATTTCGCGGTCGAGATCCTGTTTGGCGCGTTCGACGAGGTCCTGCTGATTGTCATTGAGGTCACCGATCTGTTGCTCGGCGAGGAGGTAGAGGGCAAGCCGCGCACTGGTCAGGGGGGTGTTGAGTTCATGGCTGATGCTGGCCAGGAGATTCTTGCGGATGCGCTCCGTGCGCTCCCACATGGTTTCGTCCTTCAGAAGGCAGGCAACAATCCTGCCGGAGCCGTCTTTTCTGCCGCCGTTCAGGTGTTCGGAAAGAGGAAAAACGGTGGGCAGAAAATACCGCCGTCCCCCGACAGCCTTGATCGCGACCAGGCGATTTTTCTTTTCCTCGTGGAAGGTGTGGCCGGTGGTGTCGACCTTGCTCACGGCATTAACCAGCTGGGGCGGGATGAAGCCCTCATCGCCGTTCCACAACTCAGTGGCGCGTTGATTCTTCGCGATGATGTCCCCGGCGTCGTTGAAAAGAAGGACGGGATCGGGCGAATTTTCCAGAAAGATGGCCAGGGCCCGGGTCCCCTCGGAGGCGTCCATACCCGCCATTTCCTGCAGGACATGGCTGAGTTCAGAAGGCGCATGCCTTGTTGCGGGGCCCATGTTCTCAGACCGGTGTTTTTCCTTTTTTTCCTTGGGTTCGGGCATAAGGGGATCAGGTGAGGTCCATTTTCTTGAGCTTGTCTTCCCGTTCCTGCAGGAGACGATCCTTCAGGAAGCGGATCATCGCATGCTGATTGAGCGCCGCCCCGATGTCGATATCGAAGGGTCGGCCTTTGTGATCGGGCCCCCGGTCATTGCGGCGGATGCGACCGGGAACGGCATGAATGCCTGCTTTCCCGGTGTTGCTGGCGGGCTTGCGCCTGTTCCGGGCGATGAATCCTTTGTGGACGGCCGCCTCCGGTCTCATGGGAGGGATGCCGGGCATGGTCTGTTCATCGTCAGGGATTGGGAAGTTCATGGATTACTGCTTGGATTGCTGTACGCAAAAGCCATACCAGCACGGCATCCTCCGTCGGACCCGTTACGGGAAGCCCGTCCGGGAACACTGGGCACGGGTAGCGGGAGTGGCCGCCGGGGGAGAATGAGTCCGAATCAGGCCTTGCGTCCATTGCTGTAGATTTATGAAAAACAAAGGTGAGCGGACCGGGAAACCTCATGCATCTTGCATGGGCTGGTTTCCTTTTGATTGCGATTCGCATGGGTCGTCCCGGGTCTGAAATGACTTGCTCGCGAGGGTGGGCGACCATACCCTCACTTATCCCGGACAATTCGATGAAGACGACTGCCAGCCTGACCTCGCGCGAACGGGTGAACCGCCTCTTTGCCCGCAAGGACCACGACCGCGTGCCCCGTTTTGAGAGTTTCTGGCCCGAGACCCTTGACCGCTGGCTGGAGGAGGGCCTGGAAGCTTCCGATCGTGATTCCGGATCGGAGACGGTCATGGATCTCCTCGGGGCCGACCTGCACAAGCTGTGCTGGCATTGGCCGCATCCCTTTCCCGGACGCAACGAAATCCTTCAGGAGGATGAGCACACCCGTATCACCAAGGGCCCCAGCGGGACGATTGAACGCTTCTGGAAAAACAAGTCCGGCACGCCGGAGCATCTCGGATGGGAATGCGTGAATCGGGCGTTCTGGGAAACCCACTACAAACCGGCGATGCGGGATCAGCCAGTCGAGCTGGATCCGGCCCTTGTCCGGCATGCCATGGAGAAGGCCGCACGGCGCCAGCAGTGGACCTGCTTTGCCGGTGTCAGCTCCTTTGAAGTGATCAGGAAAATCCTCGGGGACGAAGCCTTCATGCTGACCCTGATCGACGATCCCGAATGGATCGAGGACATCGCCCGGACAGCCTGCGATAACCTGCTTCGCAATTACCAGGCCCTTCTGGACGCCGGTATCCGTGCCGACGGTATCTGGATTTTTGATGACATGGCCTTCAAGACAATGACCTTCTGCTCGCCGGCCATGTACCGCGATATCCTCTGGCCCCAGCACAAGCGCATCGCTGATTTCGCGCACAGGAACGGCATGAAGCTCATCTTCCACTCGGACGGAGACCTGCGGGGGGTGATTCCCGACTTTCTTGATGCAGGATTCGATTGCCTCCAGCCCCTCGAATCAAAGGCCAGCATGGACATCCGCGAGCTTGCCCCGCTGTATGGTGACCGGTTGGCCTTTTTCGGCAACATCGACGTCATGAAACTCGTCACCAATGACCTGGATCTGATCGAAGAGGAGATTGCCACCAAATTCGCCGCCGGCAAGGCCACGAAAGGGTACATTTACCATTCCGACCACAGCGTCCCGCCCCAGGTTTCCTGGGAAACCTACCAGCAGGTCATGCGCCTTGTTGACCGGTACGGGCAGTACCCGGCCGTCCCTCATTAAAACGCTGCCTCAGGCGCCCAGCACATTCTGGATTTCCAGCGGAAGGGCCCGCTTGACCTGTTCATACTGTCCGGTGTCCACATGCCTGGCCAGAAGGCCAGAGACCACGCGGAGGGCTTCGGCGGGATCGGGAGCCTCTTCACATGTGTCAGTTTCCTGGCGGATCTTCTCGAGAAACGTATCCAGATGCCGGATCTTTTCCGGTTTTCCACCGTGCTGGTAGGACTCGTAGTAGATTCCCCGGACCAGGGTGGGTAACTGGTCCCCCAGATGCGCCGCCTCCTGGGGCATGATCCGGTCGCGGATCGCGAAGAGCACGCCCCGCAGGGCATGATAGGCGGTCTGCCGGGAAACGTCTCCCAGCTCGACCGCGATTTCGTTGATCCAGTGAGCGGCTGTCTGGGCGGCCTCGTTGATCAGTGGGATGGGATAGTCTTTAGCCGTCTCTTTCATCATGCCGGATAATCCGCTAATTTTGTGCCAGTTCACCTCCCGGCGGCAAAACTCACGATTCCTGCCGTTGTGGATTGCTGATTGCACGAGGCGGTCAAGGGAGATGTCGGCATTCCCCCATGGCTGCCGGAAGGCTTTGACTGGCATGCCGTATGCGTCGGGTTC
>JAWLGH010000149.1:0-3159 GCA_041685165.1 Oceanipulchritudo sp.
GGTCGCCTTCCCGGACCGGGCGCCCCCGGGTCTGCGTCACCTCGACCACCCGCCCCGAGGTCTCGCTCTTCAGGAGTACCGACCGGGACGGAAGGGTCTTGCCGGTCAGAACCACTTCCCGCGGGATGACCTGTGCTTCCATTTCCCGGATTTCCACCGTCATGAGATTTTTTTCAGGGGCCGGGGTTTTCTCCGCCTCCGGCTCACGGCTGCACCCAATCAACCCGGAGAGCATGTAAAGACTCAGGGCCACGAAAATGCCAAGGGCGATCCAGACCGAACGATTCATGAATAATCTTTAAAGTTCCCGGCAATAAAGCCGTCATCTTGATCCTCGGGAATAGGAAGATACTCTTCTCATGAATAACGAATTCAAGATCAATTTGATCCCTCCGGAAGCGCTTTTAACCTCGACAATCTGCACCCGTAAACAACCTGTCGCGACCCCTGACCCACATCACCATGGATAACCGAACCTTTGTCCTTGCCGCCCTCTTCGCCCCCCTCCTTCTCGGAGCACAGGAGACCATTCTCCCGGAACCCGTCCAGAGTCCGGACCGGGACGGTATCCCCTTCCGCTACAACGGCTTACTTTCTGTCGGGAATTCCATCGGAAGCGCCTCCATGGTCGCCGAGGGGGTTATCACGACGGCCGCCCACGTCGTCTTTGACGAGGAAGACCTCGCCTGGGAAGACATCAGCGACATCGAATACTACCCGGAATACAACCGTCCCACACCCCTTGGTCCGGAGGGAACCTCGGTCCCCGTCCTCGGATTTGCCCGCTGGACCTCCTATGGCTCCCGCGTCGAGAACGACGACAGTGGCGAAGGCCTGAGCAGTCCCGATACCTTTAACCTCGATTTTTACGTCGGCCACCTGAGCCGCTTTGCCCGCGAGCCCAACCTGGCCGAATTCCCCGAGGTCCATATCGATGCCGAGAACGAAGTCGGCATCCTCCGCGACCAGCGGGAAAAGATGATCGTCGGCTACCCCGCGGATACCGATTTCATTGATTCCTCCGATCGCGGCCTCATGCACCGGACCGCCCCGGCAGACTATTTCACATGGTGGGGCGGGCTGGAAGACTTTACCAGCACCTGGCGCGACAGTGAGGATTTCTGGACCGCCACCTACGATTTCGAGGGCGTGACCACCTACGGCGGCAACAGCGGTGGCCCCATGTATGTCCGCAACGAATTCGGGGAATGGATGATCGCCGGCATCGTTGTCGGCAGCAACGGCAGTGACGGGGTCTTTATCCGCGGGATCGACGAGGCCGCCTGGGACCTCATTGAGGAAACCATTGAGGCACGCGGGAATCCGCCCCTCCGGCGGGTCGAGGACCTCGTTGTCTCCCAGGCGCCCGGCGCCGAGGCCGTCGCCCTCGACTGGACCGACGCCTCCGACGAGGAAAACGCCTACCGCGTCCTCCGCCTCGACACCGGCGGCTGGGAAATCCTTGCCACCCTCGAGGCCGATTCCGATGCCTACCTTGATGAGACCGCCCTCGCCGGCCATGTCTACCATTACACCGTGCAGCCCGTCCTCGGCAACGGCAGCATCGGTCCCCGCAGCCCCGTGCAGTCCGTCAGCCTTTCCGGCAGCAATGCTCCCGCCGCCGAACACCTCGGGGAACCCCTCCTCAGCTTTGTCAATTCCGGCGACAGCAACTGGCATCTCGATGAAGCGAACCGCCTCCGCGCCGGCAAGGTCCGCTCCCTCGGGGCTTCCTCCCTCAAGCTGGAGCTTGTCGGGCCCGGAACGCTCGACTTCACCTGGGCCGTTTCGAGCGAGGAAAACCCCGACTACCGCAACCCCAGCAGCCCCAATCAAGACAGCATTTACGACGCCGTCTACCTTTACCTCGACGGGGAACTTATCTCCGACGAACGGGAGCCCGTCTTCATCTCCGGGCTGGACATTTCCGAAACCCGCAGCCTGCAGGTTCCCCCGGGTCCGCACGTCGTCGAATGGCGCTACGAGAAGGACCCCTACACGACCGAAGGCGACGATACCGCCTACCTCGACGACCTCACCTGGACGCCCGGATCCGAGGGGTCCGCCTATCCCGTCTTCGGGGCCTTCGCCTTCGGGGATTCCGGCTGGAACGGTTCCTCCTGGTTCGGGGCCCACAACGTCGACGACTTTCCCTGGGCCGGCCACATCAACCTCGGCTGGCTCTACCTCCGTCCAGGGAACGGGGTCGATCTCTTTGCCTACAGTCCCCTTCCCGAGCTCGGGGAACTCTACACCTCCCCCAGCCTCTTTCCCTATTTCTATCACTTTGGCCGGGAGAGCTGGGTCCTCTACATCGAGGGAACAGGTGAATTCGGACAACGGGCCTGGTTCTGGGACATCCATCCGGAAAACAGCGGCTACTTCCAGACTCACTGAGGCCACCTTTTTTCGCCCGGGGAATTCCATTGCCCTCCGCATGGGGAAGCGTTCCCATCGGGGACATGAATACCGTTTCCGAGCTCAAGCAGCTGCCCAAGGACCAGAAAACGCCCTTTGAAGCCGTCGTCGTCCTCCGCAAATCCCAGATCAAGAAGGCCCGCAACGATTCCGAGTTCCTCATGGTCGAGCTCGGTGACAAGTCCGGCATCTTCCACGTCGTCTGCTTCGGCAATTCCTCCCACTACCCGCTCTTTCTCAATGCCCGCGAAGGCACCATCTTCCGCGTCCAGGGCAGCACCGATTACTACCAGAACCGCTTCTCCCCGGCGCTCACCCATATCGAGAAGGTCCACGAAGCCGAGGTCCCCCGCTACCTCGAACACCTCGTCGAATGCGCCCCCATTCCCATCGACGAGCTCTGGAAGGAACTCCAGGCCTTCATCAGCCGGATCGGCAATGACGCCCTCAGGGAAACCGTCTCCCAGGCCATCGGCGACCTCGAACCCGCCTTCAAGACCATCCCCGGCGCCATTTCCATGCATCACGCCTACCGCGCCGGCCTCATGGAACATACCGTCCGCATGGCCCGCGCCTGCGTTGCCCTCCTCCCCCTCTATCCCGAGGTCGATCCCGACCTCGCCCTCGCCGGAACCCTCATCCATGACCTCGGCAAGGCCCTCGAGTACACCGGCGACCTCGCCACCTCCAAGTCCCCCCTCGGCCACCTCCACGGACATGTCGTCCTCGGGTACCGCCAGG
>JAWLGH010000020.1:0-45864 GCA_041685165.1 Oceanipulchritudo sp.
TGTTCGCCGATTAAAGTGGTACGCGAGCTGGGTTCAGAACGTCGTGAGACAGTTCGGTCCTCTATCCGCTGCGGGCGTAGGAAATTTGAGGGGTTCATTCATCAGTACGAGAGGACCGTGAATGACGAGCCTCTGGTGTTCCGGTTGTCGTATCAACGGCAGCGCCGGGTAGCTAAGCTCGGAAGAGATAAGCGCTGAAAGCATCTAAGCGCCAAGCTCCTCCCAAGATAAGATTTCCCTTAAGGGTCGTGGAAGACTACCACGTCGATAGGCCAGGTGTGTAAGTGCGGTGACGCATTGAGCTAACTGGTACTAATTACCCAATCGTCTTGATTCATCATTTAGATAACCGTCGCACTTCAGGCGTTTATTTTACCCACAAGGAACTGAACTTGATTTTCCGAATCCGGGCAGGAGGCGATAACCTTTAAAAACCTTGCTCGGTTTGAGGTACACTCTCTGGTGACCACAGGTACGGGGAAACACCGGTTCCCATCCCGAACACCAGCGTTAAGCCCGTAACCGCCGATGGTAGTGCCACCTCGATGTGGTGTGAGAGTAGGTTATCGCCAGGTTTATGCCCCGATTCGCCGAAAGGCGGGTCGGGGCTTCTTGTTATACGACTTGGAAAACGGGGGAAAGATTGCATTGAGGGGTAGGCGGAGGGCCTTCATAAGGAGGAAATGGAATGGCTTTTGATGGGACTGGTGCTGATCGGTGTGGGTCTGCTGTCTTTTCTGGGCGGGCGTTTGAGCCTTGCCGGGGAAGCACGTGCGGCCCGCGATGAACGGGAAGCATACCGGCGTAAGCTGGCGGAGGCTGAGATCCGCCGGGAAGTGGAAGGGGAAGCGGCAAAGGCCCGACTTGAGGAACTTAAGGAGTTGCGGGAACGGTTTGAAACGACCTTCAAGGCGCTCTCGTCGGAGGCCTTGAACCGTAACAGCAGGCAGTTTCTGGACCTTGCGCGGGAAAGCTTCACCCGCCTTCAGGAGGGTGCAAGGGGTGATCTGAAGCAACGGCAGCAGGCAATTGACGAACTTGTGGGTCCGATGCAAAAGACGCTTGAGGAGGTTGATGAGAAGATACACCTGCTGGAAAAGGCCCGGATCGGGGCTTACACCGGATTGCAGGAGCAGATCCGCCATCTTCTTGAGAGCCAGAACCGGTTACGGAACGAAACCAGCAACCTGGTATTTGCCTTAAAGACACCCAGTGTCCGTGGACGCTGGGGAGAGGTTCAACTGAAGCGGACGGTGGAATTCGCGGGGATGGTGGAACATGTCGATTTCCAGGAGCAGGAGAGTACCGGAGGGGGCAGCGGTGCCCTGCGCCCTGATCTGGTGGTGAAACTGCCGGGGGGGAAGACGATCGTGGTGGATGCAAAGGCCCCGCTTGACGGGTACCTGAAGGCTTTGGAGGCGAAGGACGGGGAGGAGCGGATGCGCCAGCTCAAGCGGCATGCGGACCAGGTTAGGAACCATGTAAAAGCCCTCCGTTCAAAACAGTATTGGAAACAGTTTCAGCCGACTCCGGAATTTGTCGTCCTTTTCCTTCCCGGGGAGGCCTTTTTCAGCGCAGCCCTTGAGCAGGATCCAGATCTGATCCAATACGGCAGTGGAGAAAACGTCCTCCTGGCAACTCCGACAACATTGATTGCGCTCCTCAAGGCGGCGGCCTATGGCTGGCGTCAGGAAGCCATTGCCGAGGAGGCAAATGAGATCAGTGCGCTTGGACGTGAGCTCTATGAACGGCTGACGACACAGACGGAGCATTTTGCGGATGTGGGCAAGGCACTCAAGCGTGCCGTGGACTCCTATAACAAGAGCCTTCGATCGATGGAGAGCCGGGTCCTGGTGACAGCGCGAAAATTCGAACGCCTCTCCGCGGAGGGTGCAAAATCCCTGCCGGAAATGGAATCGATCGCCTCAACACCTCTGGAACAGGAGGATTGAGAGAGATACGGGGACCGGTCCTCCGCGAGATACCCTTGCCGGCCTGACGGGGGAAGTCGTTTTGGGTTTGTTCACGATGGATAATTGGGGAAGATGGGGAAATTCGCCATGGACCTGATTTCCGCCATTATCCTTCTCGTGATTGTCACGGATCCTCTGGGTAATCTTCCGATTGTCCTGAGCTGTCTTGAAGGCACCCGCCGACCATACTGGTTTATCACCCGGGAAGTTATCCTGGCCACGCTGGTATTGATTTTTGCCCTTTTTCTCGGGCCGGGGTTGCTCAATCTTCTCCATCTCTCGGAGGAGGCTCTCCGTCTGGCGGGCGGAATCGTTTTGTTCCTGATTGCAATCAAGCTGATTTTCCCGACGGACACCAGTTGGATGGGGGTCAAGAAGGATGAGGAGCCCATTCTTTTTCCCCTCGCGGTGCCTTTGGTGGCGGGGCCCTCGGCGGTGGCAACGGTGATGCTTTTTGCAGCCCAGTATCCGCAGCGGATGGCACTCTGGGTGATGGCAATCCTCGTGTCGATGTCGGTCAGCCTGGTCGCTTTCTTCTTTGCTCCGGCGGTGAACCGGATCGTCGGATACCGGGGCCTTTCGGCTTTTCAACGGTTAATGGGAATGCTCCTTACGGTGATCGCGGTACAGATGCTGATCACGGCGATCAAGGAGACATTTTTTCCCCCTCTTGGAGGAGGTTGAAGCATGTGCGGCCGCTTCACATTGAGTGTCGGACCCGACGAGCTGGCCCGGGTCTTCAAGGCTGAATTCGGGGAGGATTTCCGGAAGATGTGGAAACCGCGGTACAATATTCCGCCGGGAAGCGGGATTACAGCGATTCTCGAGGACAGGAACCGGGCTTGCCGTCGGGCTGAAATCCTGCACTGGGGCCTTGTCCCCTCCTGGGCCGGGGATCCGGACATTGGGTACAAGCTCATCAATGCGCGTGCGGAGACCCTTTCAGAGAAGGCCTCCTTCAAGGATGCCTTCCGTTACCGTCGTTGTCTTATTCCGGCGAGCGGCTTCTACGAGTGGGATCGGGGGACCGCTCCGCGTCAGCCGTATTATTTTTTTCCGGCCGGCGGCGGGCTTATGGCTCTGGCGGGAATCTGGGAACACTGGCTGCATCCGTCGGGATCGGAAATCCTTTCCGCCTCGATCATCACCAGGGCAGCCAACGGGCCGGTGGCCCGGATTCACAACCGGATGCCGGCAATCCTGGAGAGGGAGGCGGGGGACCGGTGGCTGGATACGGGAAATGTGGGGCCGCGGAACCTGGAAGAGCTGCTTGTCCCTCCGAGGGAGGATCTTCTGGCAGTCCGCCGGGTCGGAACCCGGGTCAACAAGACAACTTTTGACGACCCTTCCCTCATTGAAGAGCAGGAAGCCGGTCCGGATCCGGGTCGCCAGTTGGACTTGTATGAGAAGTGACAGGGAAGCCGCTGGCCGGCCTCACTCCGAGGGAGGCATATAGTACCAGATTCCTGATTCTCCCGGACTGGAATCCTCAGGCAGGAAGACCCATTCATCAAGGGACGCCGACCAGATCCAAGGTTCGAATTCCACATTGATCCAACCCATTTGCCCGGCATTCCGGACCCAGAAACCATCAACGAGGGAGAATCCCTTCCATGTTCCCTCCGGGTCAACAGGGGGGCCCGTAACGGTGACATTGTCGATGGCAACAGCGATGTCCGCATCCTGAACCGCACCGGTGATCATTTCAAAACGAAGGGTGAGGAAACGTGAACCGGCCGGCACCTTTTCGACTTGGAATTCCAGTGGGACCGCCGTCGTGTCATTGATCAGGGCTTCCACATTGAATTTTTTGAAGAATTGCGGAAGGTCTTCCGGTTCGGCATAAAAATGGAATACACCTGCGAAATTCCTCAGGTTGAGGGCATCAAAAGCAACCGTCAGGTCAGTGTCTTCAATGAGTTCCAGGGGAATATCCAGTGTGAAGTTCCTGTTGGTGGGCTGGATATCGTTGGAAACGATAACCGCACCGTCGGGATTCCCCCCGCTCTCGCTCCAGACAGGGTCCCCCGTCCAGTTGCTGAGGGTGTCCGCTGTGTCGAACGTCTGGGAATAGATCGTCTCGGCCTCAAGGGCATTCAATGAGAGGAAAGCAGCCATGCTGCTCAGAAAACGGGGGAGTAATGGTTTCATATTCATGGGAGTTGATGGAGAACAGTTCGTTCCACCCGATGTAAGGGCGACGCTTGGCGCCAAGCGGGAATCGGGACGCGAGTTCCTTTACTTTATGAGGCGAGAAATAATAGGGTCAACTGGAAAGCATAAAAATGCATACATGTCGCCCTCTTCCCAAGCTGAGCAAACCTGAATCCTTTTCGAGAAACCTTGAGAGACGATCCGTATTTTTCCTCCCTGGTTGAGGGCCGTTAAAGAAATATCGTTTAATCAAATAAATATGCATGAAAAATGTTTCGGGCAGGCGCCCGACCAGGCCGTTTCCGTTCCATCCGGCTTTTGAGCTGGATCGTTTCCCCAAAAAGGGGATTTTCCTGCAGGAAGCGCCTGACCTTTGATCGCGATCCAGAAACCGTATAGGAGGGGCCCGGTCCTGGCGCCATTTATGAATTCTCGGTCTGCATCCGGGTGACCGACCCCTCGACGAACTGGAGCTGGCGGCGCAGTTCAAAACGGATGGCTGGGGCGGGGATTTTACGGACCTCTCCGTTTGTGTGCGAGGCGGCGAGGGAAGCGGCGGTGCCGGCCGCCTGGCCGATGGAGGTGACGCCTGAAATGACGCGGTAGGAGGAATGGGCCTCGTGCGATCCGCTGATGCAGCGCGAGCCGAGGAGAAGGTTGTCGAGATCGGCGGGGACGAGGGAGCGGTAGGGAATGTGGTAATAGCCGGACCCGGGAATATTGACCATGACAGCCGGGCCACCATCCGGATCGTGAATATCGATTTCGTAGGCACTGGCGGCGACCATGTCATCAAAGCGGGCTTCCCCGAGGCAATCCTCGCGGGTGAGGAGGTAATCCCCGACAATGCGCCGTCCTTCGCGAACGCCGAGCCTGCTGGCGACAAAATCGATCCGGGCAGTCTGGAAGGCGGGATGTTGACGGAGGATGGCGACCAGTTCGTCCACCCGCCGGCGGCCGACCTCCAGGGCTTCCTCGACGGAGCCGGGCCGGGTCGGATCGACGCCGAGGACCTCGTTTGAATTGAAGAGCAGTCGTTCACCGTCCGGATAGGGAAAGGCGACGACGGATTGGCGCGGATTATCGGTCTCCCCACGTTCCTTTGCCGCGAGGTAGACCGTGGTCATTTCCTCCCAGAGGCTGTCCAGTCCGCCGCGGGTCTGAAATTCCGGGATGCGGAGGAGGGATCGATCAATCCCGTTGAGCCCGAAAACGAGGGTGGCGCTCTGCATGGCCCCATCTTCCAGGCGCCCTTTCTGGAAGCGGCATCCTGCCATGGCGGCAAGGTTTCCGTCGGCGGTTCCATCGACATAGACGGGAGCCCGGTAGCGGGTGCCTTTTTCAGTATTGATGGAACAAATACGCCGATGATCGGTCTCGACGGAGGCGACGCCTTCGCCGGTCCGGCAGGTCAGGAGGGGTTCGGCCCGGAGGAGGCGATCGTAGGTCCGGGCGAGCTCAGCTTCATCATAGGTGAGCCTGGGGGCGGTGGGGCGCATGTCGCGCGTGCTGTAAAGGTAGACGTGGGGAAAGAGTTCGCGGTGGATTCCCATGTTGATGGGGCGGTGGTCCGTGCCGTGGAATTTACAGACGAGGGAAACCGGTGAATGGATTCCCGTACCCCCGATGGAGGGAGATTTCTCAAGGAGAAGGGTGCGGGCCCCGCTTCTCGCTGCGGCGAGGGCGGCGCAGATACCCCCGGCGCCGGCGCCGGCAACAAGCACGTCGAAATCAGTACGGTTTTCCATGGCTTCATTTTAAGCACGCCGTTTCGATGGCTGTCAAAAGATCCCCGCCAAAGAGGCGTGCGCTCCGTGGGGTGACGGTGACGCCCCTGGCGGTCGCGTAGGGGATTTCGAGGGTTGTGGTCATGGCCCTGCGGCCTGAGGCCTGGAGCATCCATCGCGAAGCGCTCAGTCCTTCCCCGTAATTTGGAGAAGTGTTCCATTTTTCGCCGAAGGGGAGGAGGTCTCCGGCGGCAAAAGGCAGGGGACCGGAGATGGATGCCGCGAGGATTTCGGCAAAATGAGCCTGACGCCGCGCGTTGGCGGGGTCCTCGCTCCCGACGAGGTAGATGTGGTGATTACAGTCATCACCGACGACGTAGGGACAATGGAGGTCAAGGGCGATTTTCAAGCGGCTGTCGGTTTCCCTTTGAATGAGGTTTTTGATTTCCCGGATTTCCGGATAGAGGGGACACTCCCCGTAGTCCCGATTGTGGTCATGGGGAAAGCGGCCCTTGCCCTGGTCGCCGTCCTCGACGCCATCGAGGTCGACCAGCGGAATAATGATAAAGCGGATTTGGCCGGGGGAGGGACCGCCCCGCAGCCTGCTTTCCATCAAGCCCTCGAGGACATGGCTGCCGACCATCTCGCAGCAGTGGTGGCGGGCGGTGAGGACAACCTGGGCTGATTCTTCCCCGGGCGGTGGCCCGAGTTCAAGCCAGGGGATGGACCGGCCCTTGCGGCTCCGGCACAAGGTATGCGCGCGGAGCAGCGGGTGGCCCGTGTGTCCGGCGAGCCACTGGTTGAGATCCGCGAGGGTGTAGGGAGGGGCGAGGCAGAAACGCACCTCGTCGGCCGCTCCGCAGGTGTAGGTCAGCTCACGCGCGAAGGGTTCATAGCCGCGGACCCAGGTCCAGGAGGCGCCCTTGTCCGTGCTGACGACGGCTCCGCGGACGGTCATCGTGCAGTCCCGGTCGAAAAGAAGACGGACCCGGCGCCCGGCACAGCCCCGTATGCGGACATGCCAGTAGAACCAGTCGCAGGTACTGTCGCGGTTGTCGGGCCGGAGGTGGATTGAATCGCCCTCGACGGCCTCAATGATCCCGTTCCCGGCGGGGATCGCTGTGTCGACAAGAAGCATGGTTTTATGGATACTGCCTCCCGGTTTTAAGGGCGAGTCAAATCGGATCCCGCGGCCTAGCCTCCACGCGCAAGGGGTCTCCTCCAGGCCGGGTGCTAGGCCGGCAGGTGCTGCCATGCAGCAAGGGGGATTGTTTCGGGGCGGGAGGCGCGGGAGGCGCCGAATGCGGGTAGGGAATCGAGCCACGCATGGAGGGCGGGATCGTCGGCGAGGAGGCTGCCGATCTGTTTGCGGCGCTGGGTGAAGAGGCTGCGGATGCGTTCGCGGGCGGTTGCCGGGAAGAGGAACGGCTCAGGTTTGCGGCGAAGATGAAGGAGGAGGGAATCGACCCCGGGAACGGGATGGAAGCAGGACCGGGAGACCTTGTGCAGGGCGGCCTTCTCGAAGGCGGCGGCCAGGAAGATGGTGACGGCGCTGTAGGCCTTGGTGCCCGGTTGGGCGGTGAGGCGGTCGGCGGCCTCCTTTTGCATCATGAGGACCATTTCTGAGGGGAGGGCGTCCCGGAGGAGGGCCTCGAGCCAGGGAGTGGTGATGGCGTAGGGGAGGTTGGCGACCACTTTGAAGGCGGTGACGTTTGCCGGGAGTCCCGCCCGGGGATGCCGGACAGCGTCGCCTTCAAGAAGATGAAAAGTATCTGGAAAAACAGGACAAAGGGTTTTCTCGAGGAGGGAGGCAAGGACGGGATCGAGCTCCACGGCATGGACGTGGGCCCCCGACTCGAGAAGGGCCCGGGTAAGGGTCCCGAGGCCGGGGCCGACCTCGACAACAGTATCCCCTTCCTGGATACCGGCCAGCTGGAGGGACTTGCGGACTATGTTCCCGTCAATGAGGAAATTCTGTCCGAGGGGCTTGCGTGGGCGGTGGCCGAGGGATTCCAGGAGACGACGGGTTTCCGAGGGCGTCAGGGGCATGGGCCTTGGCGCGTTCAGAATGCGTGAAGGGCGTTGATGAAGGGCTCGGGATCCTCCATTTTCATGAGGGCTTCACCAACGAGGACGGCGTCGGCCCCGGCCTCATGGGCGCGGCGGGCATCCTCAAGGGAGTGGATCCCGCTCTCGGAGATGGCGACGGTGGATTCCGGGAGCCCGGGGATGATGGCCTCGGAGACAGCGAGATCAGTGACGAACCGGGTGAGGTCGCGGTTGTTGACGCCGATGATACGGGCCCCGCAATTCAGGGCGCGTTCGACCTCGGCGTCTTCATGGACTTCGAAGATGCTGTCGAGGCCGGCAAGATTGGCGGCCCCGAAGAGCTCGTTCATTTCCGCGTTGGTGAGGGCACGCACAATGATGAGGATGGCGGCGGCTCCGGCCTCGGCGGCCTCGAGAACCTGGATACGGTCGAAAAAGAAATCCTTGCGCAAGGTCGGGGAAGCGTCCGAGCGGTTGCCGAGAAGATCGTTGACGTCCCAGAGATCACGGATGGAGCCGCCGAAGTAGGCCTCGTCGGTGAGGACGGAGATGGCGTCGGTCCCGGCGTTGTAGTAGAGGCGGGCCTGTTCGGAAGCGTCCCGGCCGGAGGAGATGGTCCCGGCGGAAGGGGACTTCCGCTTGATTTCGGAAATAACAGCAAGGCCATTTTCACGGCGGAGGGCTTTTTCGAGGCGGTGAGGGTGGCCGTCAGTCCGGAGGAAACGGGCGAGTTCGCCGTCCCTGACGGGGCGGATGCGGGCCGCAATTTCCTTCCGTTTGTGGGCCATGATTTCCTGCAGTTTATCCATTGGCGTCTAGGGTTAGGGAATGGGGACAGGCTTGTCAGCCATGAATGCGGCGGACAAGGCCTGAATTCCGCTTGCATGAACGAGGGGAGCGGAGACAATTCCCGGCGTGAGTGCGATAGAAGATCTCCTGAAGACGATGGCCCGGCTGCGGGCCCCGGACGGCTGCCCATGGGATCAGGAGCAGACCCACCAGAGCCTCTGTGAACCCCTGATCGACGAGACAGCGGAGCTCCTGGACACAATCGACCGCAACGACATGGAGCACATGAAGGAGGAACTTGGGGATGTCCTCCTGCAGGTGGTTTTCCATGCCCAGATTGCTGCTGAAGGAGGGGATTTCGACTTTGACGACGTTGCACGGGGAATCCATGAAAAGCTCATCCGCCGGCACCCGCATGTCTTCGGGGATGTCGACCTCGCGGATGCGGAGGCCGTCCTGCAGCAGTGGGAAGCAATCAAAGCGTCAGAGAAAAAGAACGGCCCCGAGTCGAAGGGCCTTTTCAAGCGCCTTCCACCGTCCCTGCCGGCGCTGATGTTTGCGGGCAAGGTCCAGAAGCAGATCCGGAAGAAGGGATTGTATCACGAGAAATTCCCCGAGGAGGCCGATCTCGGGGCAATGGCCGAGGACCTCGACGAGGCGGAGGCGGGCGAGCTTCTGTTTCAGATGGTGGCGGCCTGCCGGGAGGCCGGCATCGACCCGGAGAGCGCCTTGAGAACCTACACCTCCACCCTCATTCGTGAAATCGAAGGAGCCGAAGAAAGCCTTTGACCTGGTCTGCCTTCATGCCGAGGGCGGGCCGCAGATGGTGCCGTGCCGGATGGAGCGCTCCCCGAGGGTCAAGCGGATGCAGATCCAGATCCACCGGGAGCGGTTCGTCGTCCTGAAGCTGCCGCAGCGGGAGGCGGCTGCCCACGGAAGACGTTTCCTTGAGGAAAACGGGGAATGGATCTGCCGGACCCTTGCCCGGCAGCCGCGCATTCTCAGCCTGAGGGAGCACCTCCAGCGCCATCCCCGGCTCTCCCTTGCCGGACACTGGTATCAACTGGAGTGGGCTTCGGGAAGTAAGGGCAGCTGCTACCTCGTGGAGGACAAACGGCGGCGGGTTTGCCTGACGCTGTCCGGTGGGGGGAGCGGAGAGGGGGCGACGGTGGCCCTGCTGCGCCGGATCGCACGGGACTTCCTCCCCCCCCGCCTGCTGGAGCTTGCCCGGAATCACGGCTTGAAAGCCCATGGAGTCACGATCCGGGACCAGAAGTCGCGCTGGGGATCCTGCAGCGAGACCGGGGGCATCTCCCTCAACTGGCGCTTGATCCTTCTTTCCCCGACCCTGCAGGATCATGTCCTCCTGCACGAAATGGCCCATCTCAATCATTTCGACCATTCGCGGGCCTTTCATGCCTTTCTCGAATCACTTGACCCGCAGGCAACCCGGAATGCCCGGGCGCTTCAGGCAGCGTCGCCGCGGATCATCCACCTTGGTCGGACGGCATCATGAGGGAATGGAAAATCAGCGCCGACACGGGGGGAACCTTCACCGACTGTCTCCTTGAACGGCCGGACGGGAGCTGGAAACGCACCAAGGTCCTTTCCTCCGGATGCCTGCGGACGGAGGTGGCCGGGGTGGAAAAGGCGGGGCGGATACGGGTGGAAGGCACGGGTTTCGGTCAGACCGGTTTCCTTGCCGGGCGGACCATCCGCCGCGGGGGAGAGGCAATCGGGCGGGTCAGGGAATGGTCCGGGGGGAAGTTGACCTTTGAGGAGGGACATGAGCCGGTGGCCACGGGCGATATCCTTGAGATCGAGACCGGTCTGGAGGCGCCGGTCCTGGGCATGAAACTGCTGCTGGAGGAAGCGGATGTCGATGCGGAGGCCATCGACCTCTCATTCCGGCTCGGGACGACAAAGGGCACGAACGCCCTTCTGGAAGGCAAGGGGGCTCCCACGGCGCTCTTCCTCACGCAGGGCTTCGAGGACCTCCTTCTGATCCGCGACCAGAAGCGTCCGGATATCTTTGCCCGGAAGATCGAGCGACCCGTGCCGATGTATTCAGCCGTGTTCGGGGTGAGCGGCCGCATCGACAGGAATGGAACGGTAACCGGGGAACTCGATCCGGGGCAGGTTCGCCGGTGCGCCCGGGAGGCTCTCCAGGCCGGCTGCACGGCGGCGGCGGTCTGCCTGCTCAACAGCTGGAAAAATCCCGAACATGAGCGGCAAGTGGTCTCCCTGCTCGAGTCGTGCGGATTCCGGACCATCCGTTCCTCAGCCTGGATACGGCCCCTCATCAAGTACCTTGACCGGACGGAGACGACCCTTGTCGACGCCACCCTGAGCCCGGTGATGGACACCTATCTGGACCGTGTCGAAGCCGCCCTCGGGAATAATCCCCTCTGGATCATGAGCAGTGCCGGGGGACTGCTTTCGCGCTCCCGTTTCCATGCCGTGGACAGCCTTGTGAGCGGACCGGCTGGCGGTGTTCTGGGAGCGGTGGGGGCGGCGCGCCAAGCCGGAATGGAAGCGGTTATCGCCCTTGATATGGGAGGGACCTCGACCGACGTTACCCGCTGGAACCAGGGGCTCGAACTCCGCCAGGAAATCCGGGTGGGGTCAGCGCGGATCCTCACCCCGGCGATGCCGATTGAAACGGTGGCCGCCGGCGGGGGCTCGATCTGCGGGTTTGACGGGGAGCGTCTGTATGTCGGTCCGCAAAGTGCGGGGGCTGATCCCGGACCCGCGGCCTACGGGGCGGGCGGCCCTCTCACCCTGACGGATATCCACCTCCTGCTGGGGCGTATGGACCCGTCGGGTTTTTCGATTCCAATCCGGATGGAAGAGGCACAGAAGGCCCTTGAGGCGGTGGCCAGGAAGGCTGGCGAAAGGGATTGGGAGGACCTCGCGGAAGGCTTCCTGGCCATTGCCACGGAACGGATGAGCCAGGCGATCCGCCATGTCAGCCTGCGGGAAGGCGTGGATCCTGCAGACTACGGACTGGTGGCTTTTGGCGGGGCCGGGGGCCTTCATGCCTGCCGCCTGGCGACGGAACTGGGGATGAAGGAGGTGCTTATTCCCTCCGATGCAGGGATTCTCAGTGCCCGGGGAATCCATGCCGCTCCACGGGAGGCGGTCCTTGAGGAGCAGTTCCTCCTGCCGCTTGAAGCCTCCCCCGGGCGGCAGGCCAGGCGCTTCCGGGCCCTCCATGAGGCGGCGCGAAAGCAGCTTCTGGACGACGGAGTATCCCCTGAATCCCTTGCCGAACCCCACTGTACCGCCTTTGTCCGCATTGCCGGACAGGAGACCAGCCTGCCGGTGGCGGTGGAGGCGGACGGCGACCCCGGTCCGGGGTTCCGGCGCCAGTTTGTCGCGATTTTTGGTTACTATCCGGAAGGTGCGCGGCTTGAACGGGTCAAGCTGCGTCTCCGCCTCGTTGAGAGCCTGCCGGAACCCCCCGTCGAATCCTTTGGCGAAGGCGGCCCGGGCAGGAAGGCCCTTGAGCGGGGAACGGTCCCGGGATGCTGCGCGGGGCGGGGCGGCCGGATCCCGGTTTTTGACCGTGAGGACCTCGAAGCCGGTGATTACCTGACAGGCCCGGCCATTCTCAGGGACCGCTTTGGAACGGCCTTTGTGGAGCCGGGATGGACGGCCCGGGCCGGCGACGCGGGGAGCGTCCGGCTGGAGCAATATAAGGAGGCTTCCATGGAAAGGGAAGGGGGGCGTGAAGCCCGCAAGGTGGAAAAAACCCTTGTCCTGAACCGGCTGGAAGGCCTGGTCGAGGAAATGGGAGACCAGCTGCAGCGGACCGCACTCTCCGCCAATATCCGTGAACGGCTTGATTTTTCCTGTGCCCTTCTCGATCGGGAAGGCCGCCTGCTGGTGAATGCCCCGCATATCCCGGTCCATCTCGGGGCGCTTGGGTTGTGCGTCCGGGAAATCCTGAAAACGCACAAACCGGGGCCGGGCGATGTCCTCATTACGAACCATCCCGGGTTCGGCGGGTCGCATCTCCCGGACGTCACGCTCGTCAGTTCCCTTTTTGACGGTGAAGGCCGGCTCATGGGCTATCTGGCGAACCGGGCCCATCATGCCGAGTGGGGCGGGAAAACCCCGGGTTCGATGCCGGCTGACGCGACCACGCTGCAGGAGGAAGGGGTGATCCTCTCCCCGCAATGGCTGATCCGCAATGGCCGGGACCGGTTTGCGGAAATCGAGGCCCAGCTCCGGGAGGGCCCTTTCCCGAGCCGGGCCGTACGCGAAAACCGGATCGACCTCGAGGCCCAGCTGGCCTCCCTGAGGCGGGGCGGCGACCTTTTTGCCGGGCTTCTCCGGGATTATCCCCCCGGCGTCGTAAGCGCCTATTTCGGGGACCTCCACCAGTCCGCCTCCGCCGCGCTCGAGGAAGCTTTTGTGGAGACGGGTTTCCGTTCCGGGAAGGCCTCCGTCCGGCTTGACGATGGACACGGTATCCACCTCTCCCTGACAAAACGGGAGGGTCGCACGGAGGTTGATTTCACGGGGACCGACGCCACGCATCCGGGCAACTTGAACGCGACCCCGGCGATTGTCCGGAGCGCCGTCCTCTACGCCCTGCGGCTCTTTGTGGACCGCCCGATGCCGCTGAATGAAGGGCTCCTTGAGAACGTTGACCTCATCCTTCCCCGGTGTTTCCTGAATCCGTGTTTCCCGCCTGACCCGGAACGCTGTCCGGCCGTGGTGGGGGGCAACGTCGAGACCAGCCAGGCCCTGGTGGAGGCCCTGATCAAGGCCCTTGGGTTTCTTGCGGCAAGCCAGGGGACCATGAACAACCTCCTTTTTGGGAACGCCCGCTTCGGCTACTACGAGACCATTGGCGGCGGGGCCGGCGCCGGCTCATCGGGGCCGTCGGCAAACGGGGAAACAGGCTTTGCGGGGGCCTCGGGAGTGCATGTCCACATGACCAACACCGCCATCACCGATCCGGAGATCCTCGAGGAACGCTTTCCAGTGGAGTGCCGGGCATTCTCCCTGCGCCGTGGATCAGGCGGAAAGGGTGCCTTCCCGGGAGGCGACGGTCTCTGCCGGGAGCTTCGTTTCCGGGAACCGGTGACCCTTTCGTTTCTCGGGCAGCACCGGCAGAGCGGTCCTCCGGGGGCCCGGGGCGGGGGAGCGGGGGAGCCCGGCTGCCAGTGGATCGTGCGCGCCGACGGGAGGCGGGATGCCCTCGGAGGCCAGGTCCGGTTGGACCTCGAGGCCGGCGAGGGCATCCGCATCGAGACGCCCGGCGGTGGTGCCTGGGGTCAGAAGGTCAACTCGTAGCGGACGCTGAGGGACCGGCCCCGACCGGCAAAGTTGCGGGAGTCGCTACCCGCCACCTGCGAGTAGTAGGTGAAATAGGTTTTGTCGAGGAGGTTGGAGAGTCCGAAGGTCAACGTTCCCCGGGGCAGGCGCCATTCCACGAGGAGGTCGAGGAGGGAGTATCCGCCAAAGTCAAACGGGCTCCTGCCGGAGGGATCGGCCCGGTCGAAAAGGGTGGTCCCCTGCAGGCGTGTGCTGAGGACCTCGCTCCACTCGGCGTTCCAGCCGAGATTGATGCGCACCGGGGGAATGTTGGTGCCGTCGAGGCGCTGGTCGGGCGACCCGTCCCCGTCGGAATCGAACTTCCCCTCCACGGCGGCAAAGGAGAAATCGATGAGATTGCGGGGATCCATGCGGAACTTTGCGCGGGCCTCCAGCCCGTAGGTGACGGTGGCCTCCCGGTTGACGGAGAAAATACCGTCGGCGTCGGCGACGAGGCGGCTTCCAAGCTCTGAATCGGAATAGAACAGACTCAAGCTTCCGGAAAAGCGTGCTCCGTTGCGACGCAGACCAATCTCGAAATTGTCGGTGACAATCGGCTGGAGGTCGAGGAAATCATCGACTTCCAGCCCCGGTTGGTTGATGGCGCGGAGGACGCGCCCGACATCGGGCATGCCGAATCCCTGGCTGTAACTGAGAAAGAGGTGTTCCCCGGGCCGTGTCTCCAGGGTCAGTCCAAGGTTGGCAAGAAGCTCGGTGAAGTCCGGTGTGCCTCCAGCGACTTCGCGGCTGCCGTAGAACTCAAGGGAGACAAAGTCCGGGACATCCAGTTCCGCGCTTTCATGGCGAAGCCCCCCGCTGAGGACGACCCGTCCGAGGGACTGCTCCACCTGCAGATAGGGTGCGAGGGAGCGGTAGGTGCTCTCGGGAACCCAGACCCGTCCGGTCTGGACAAGGCTCTGGCGGGTCTCGTCCTCAATGTAGTCAATACCCGTTACAAACCCCGTTGAGCCCGCGCTTCCAAGGTCCCCGGAAAGGGCCGCCTTCAGTCCCTGCTTCCGGGACTCATTGCGGCTCTGGTCGAAAACCGGAACCCCGTCCAGCTGGAAGACCCCGAAGGTCCCTCCCCCGTAGGTTGCGGAAAATTCCTGGTAGAAGGCGTCGACCTTGAGGGAGTTCCCGAGGAGCTCGCGGTTCTCGTAGGCGGCGTCCACGGAAACGACATCGTTGCGGGCCGGATCCCCCTCGGTGGACCCTTTGCGGGAGCCGGTCGGGACGCCCCGGGAGAAGTCGCCCGGAACGGCGACATACTCAAGGTCCTGTTCCATGTCGAAACGGTTGACCATGAGGGAGACCGTCTGGTCAGGGGCTATGGAGTAGTTGAGTTTTGAGAACAGATTCAGGGTCGCGCTGTTCATGGTGTCGCCCTGGGTGTTGTCAATGCCGACAAGGCGACCGTCGCCGTCGTAGGCCATCGGCCTCCAGAGATAAGCGGCCGAGAGGGCCGCCCCGAATTTTCCGGAACGGATCCGCGTGGTGAGGTCGGTGGAGTAGCCTGTGCCCCTTGAATCCAGCTTGTCGCCACTTTCAATTCCCGTTCTCAGGGTTGTCGACCAGCCATCCTCCTCGGGCGGGGAAATGGTAATGAAATTGATGATACCTCCTGTTGCTCCGAGACCCTGGGCGGCGGAGGCGCCATGGATGATCTCGATGCGTTCAATCACGGGGGAGCCGACGGTGTAGCCGTCCCGGCTGCCGTCGCGGAGGGGATTCGACTGGGGCACGCCGTCGACCATGAAGAGGGGGCTGCGGCCGCGGAAGGTCTCCCCGAAGCCGGTCATCTTCTGGCGGCTGGGCGAGTAGGAGGGAAGCAGCTGGGACAGCGCGGCAATGGGGTCGGTCGAGAGGTCCAGCTGGCGCGACCATTGCGCGTGGTCAAGGACGGTTATCGTCTGGGGGATGCTTCCAAGGCTTTTCTCCATCCGGGTTGTCGTGATCACCGGATACGGTTCCAGATCGTGGACCGTGTCCTCCCCGTCCCCGGGAAGGGTGGCGGCAGGAATGAGGAGACCGGAGATCATGGGCACGAGGAACCGCCGGCGCTTTGTTTTTGCGTTTGTTTGCATGTCTTTCACTTGGTTCTTTTGATGTAGAGAAGAAGTCCGGAGAGGACAAAGAAGGGGATGGCAAGGCTGGCACCCGTGGTAAGGGCCTGCGTAAGCCCGCCTCCCCAGCGGCCGGTGTGGAGGGGATAGGCCCAGCGCATCAGGCTCTCGGCGCGGCTGTAGTCCGCGAGCGGCTCGATCCGCAGGAGATCCCCGGAGAGCGGATCGAGGTAGGCCCGGGAACGGAAGTTCTCATGCGGGGCCTCCAGGGGGGCCCATTCAAAACGCGCCGCCTTTTCCGGCGTGGCGGGAAAGAGGAAACGCATCGCCCCCGTCTCCGGTATGAGCGCCTCCGCCCCCGCAATGATCGCCTTCCGGTTCACCTCCGTCCGGGGGTTCCCCTCCCCCGGTTGCGGGGCTTCCGCGGAAATGGTTTCCGAGAAGGTCAGAAGTTCGAGCAGACCGCGATAGGTCTCAAAGCTCCAGACCGGTCCGGTAAGAGCGAGGAGAAGGAGAAAGGGCGTCGTCCAGACACCGAGAAGGCTGTGCCACCAGCGCCAGCGTGCGGGACCCGACCGCTCGACCTGTCGCCGCCTCAACCCGAGAAGCTCCCGGAGGGTGCGTGAGCGCTTCACCTGCAATACGGCCCCCGTCAGGACGAGCGAGAGGAGGATCAGGGCACTGCTTCCCATCAGTACCTGCCCCGGACGGCCCGTGCCAAGATTGCGGTGAATGCGGAGGACCCCTTCGAAGAACCGATGCCATCGTGTCGTGCCCGCCAGCACCTCCCCGCTCCAGGGATCCAGCCGGTAGGAAATCTGTTCCGCTCCCGCCTCCCAGGAGACCCAGACCGGTTCCCCGGGATCCCCAAACCACAGCAGCCAGCGCGCTTCCCCGTCTCCCAGTTCCTCCTCAAGGCCCTCCACCAGTTCCCCAGGATGCAGCCTCGGCCCGGTACCGGTCCGCTTCCCGTCCCCCAGAAAATCCCTCAGTTCCCGCTCATAGCCCAGAAGCGCCCCCGTCACCCCCTGGATCAGCAACAGCACCCCCGTGACTAGCCCAAGCCATCCATGAATCCAGCGCCATCGCCCGTAGCCCCGACCTCTTCGCCTCTGTCCCGTGTGTCTCATCCCGTTTATATAAACAACAAAGGGAATGAGACTCATTTTCAACAAGTCAAGGTAATTTTAGAGACTCGATCTCATTATGAGGAATGGGGTGGGGAATCAGGCAAGTTCGTCGGCGCGTTCTCTGGCGGCGCGGACGGCCTTGGCGACGGATTCGCGGAAGTCGGCCTTCTGGAGGGCGGCGAGGCCGGCGAGGGTAGTGCCCCCGGGTGAGGAGACCCAGTCGCGGTGGGTTTCGGGGCTTTCGGGGACAGCTTGGAGGAGGGCGGCGGCGCCCTGGACGGTTTTGAGGGCGAGGTGGCAGGCGGTCTCGGGATCGAGACCTTCGCGTATTCCGGCATCGCGGAGGGCGGCGACAAACTCGAAGACGTAGGCGGGCCCGCTTCCGCTGAGGCCGGTGACGGCGTTGAGGCTTGATTCGGGAAGGGGGAGGACATCGCCGAGGGAGCTGAGAATGGCCTCGACGACGGCTGCGTCGGCGGCCTGGAGGGGGGTTGAGGCGGCATAGGCGGTGATGCCCCTGCCGATCATGCCGGGGGTATTGGGCATGGCGCGGACGATGGCGGCCGCGTGGGGAAAAACGGACTGAAGACGGCTGATGGGGCTTCCGGCGAGGATGGAGAGGACCCGTTTTCCGCTGCTGATGGGGGCAAGCTCGGAGGGAAGGGCCTCGAGTTGCTGGGGCTTGCAGGCGAGGATGATCCAGTCGGCGCCGTTAAGGAGTTCGTTGATCTGGAAAGTAAAGAGGATGCCGGTTTCGGCGGCGAGGGTCTCGGCGGTGCCGTCGGGGGCGCTGGTGCAGGTGATGTCGGAGGGGGCCCAGTTTCCGGAACTGAGGACACCACGGACGATGGCGCCGGCCATGCGGCCGGCCCCGACAAAGGCGAGCTTAGGATTCATTGGCTTCGGAGGGTTCACGATCGAGAGGCAGGGTGACGACGAGGCGGGTTCCACCGTCCTCCTCGTCGAAGGCCTCGATGCTGCCTCCGAGGCATCTGACGCTGTGGCGGGCGATCGTCAGGCCCATGCCGCGTCCGACAGCGGAGGAGGAGGAGACAAAAGGATCAAAGATGCTGTCGCGGATGGAGGGGTCGATGCCCTTGCCCTTGTCGGCAACGGAAAGCTGGAGGCCGGGGACGCCGTCGATCTCACCGGGGGCGGCCTCGAGCCGGATCGGGCCGACCTCGGGATCCTTGTCATTTTCAGCCGCGAAGTAGCTTTCAAAAGCATTCTGGAGGAGGCGTTCGAGGCAGGCTTCAAGGAGTTCGCGGTTGGTGACAAATTCAAACGTCGCTGGGAAATGGGAGAGGATCTCGACGGAAGCATCCGTGTTGGCCATTCTCCTGAAGCGGGCGGCCACGGAACTGAGGATAACCTGGAGGGGGATCGAGGCCTTGTGGAGGGATTTAAAATGCCCGATGACGGTGAGCTGGTGGACGATGCGGGTCATCCGCTTGATGGCGGCGTCGAGGCGGGTGCAGTTATTGCGGATTTTATCGGGGTTTTCAGCGTTGCGCTCAAGGAGGCTGATATACCCGACCATAACCCCGAGGAGATTGTTCATGTTGTGGGCGATCCCCTCGGTGAGGTGCATGATGCCGGTTTGGCGTCGAGACTCCTCGAGTTCCCGGGTAAGGCGGATATTGTTCCGGTGTTCCTCGACAATACGCATCTGGGTCCGGACACGGGCGAGTATTTCGTCGAGTTCGAGGGGCTTCGTGACGTAGTCGGCGGCCCCGACTTCGAGGCCCTCGATTTTTTCCTCCTTGGACGTCAGGGCGGTGATAAAGATGACGGGGATTTCCTTCGTGGCCTCGAGTTTCTTGAGCTGCCTGCAGACCTCGAAGCCGTTCATGCCAGCCATCATGATATCGAGAAGGATGACATCGGGGAGGTGCCGGGTGGCGAGTTCGATGGCCTCGGGGCCGTTGGTGCAGCTGAAGACCTTCATCTGGTTCAGCTCGAGCTTGCGTTCGAGGAGCCGGATATTCAGGAGCTGGTCGTCGACGACGAGTATTTTCGGCTGTTCCATCTGTCCTGATTTCAGAATCCGGGCCGGCGTTCCCAGGCTTTCAGGGTGTTTTGCATGAGCATGGCGACGGTCATGAGGCCCACTCCGCCGGGTACCGGGGAGATTGCCGAGCAGTGAGGTGCCACGGCCTCGAAATCAACATCGCCGACGATCCGGTATCCTTTTGCGCTTTCCGGGTCGTCGACGCGGTTGATCCCCACATCGATGACGGTTGCTCCCGGGCGGACCATATCCCGGGTGACGAAGGCCGGACGGCCGATGGCGGCGATGAGGATATCCGCCTGGCGGGTGATTTCGGGGAGATTGCGGGTTCTGGAATGGCAGACGGTGACGGTGGCGTTGGCAAAGGGAGCCTTGCGCATGAAATTGAGGGCGGCCGGCTTCCCGACGATGAGGGAGCGCCCGAGAACGACAACATGCCGGCCTTCCGTCTCAATCCGGTAGCGGCGGACCATTTCGGCGATTCCAGCGGGGGTGCAGGCGACAAAGGCCTCCGGATCCTCCTGGACAAGGCGGCCCAGGTTGGTGGTGGAAAAGCCGTCCACGTCCTTGTCGGGGGCCACGGTATTGAAGATTTTCCGTTCGTCCATGTGCTCCGGAAGAGGGGACTGGACGAGGATCCCGTGGACCCCGGGATCGGCGTTGAGGGTCTTGACCTGGGCGATCAAGTCAGCCTCCGCTGTTTCCACGGGCAGGGTCAGGAGGCGGCTCTCGATTCCGATGCGGGCCGCTTTTTTCTGCTTGGAATTCACATAATAGACCGAGGCGGGATCCTCTCCCACCCGGATAAAGGCGACGCAGGGCGGCGGGCCCTGAAGCGCCTCCAGGCGGAGGCCCAGCTCGTCGAGAATTTCCTTTGAAAGCCGTTTTCCATCAAGTAGTTCCATAAATCACAAAGAAGGCTTATTTGAGGCGCATGTTGCGGGCCTGGAGGATCCAGTCACCGGAGGGCTGGAGGTACTTGCGCTTGCCATGGATGATGACCCGTTTGCCAAGGAAGGCCCGGAGCGAACCCGGGACGAGAATCTCGCTGGTATCGATCCATGCGATACGCCGGCCGCGGGAGTCGGCAAGGAAGAAGGGCTCCTTCGGGGAAAAGAGGCCGAAGCGGCGCTGGGACTCCATGAAGGTGCCTTCGAAGCTTTTGCCGGTGAGGCCCGGGGAGACGGGCGCCGGGAGGGGCCGGGTCTCCTGCTCGCCGCTTTCGGCAGCTCTGGCGGAAGGGGCGGTACCGAGGGGGGGCGTCTCGAAAATGACGGGATCGGAATCGGGCCGGGGATCCTGGTCCAGCTCGACGATGGCTTCGCCGCTCACCGGGGGGAGGGCGGGAATGGAATCGAGGACAAAATAGACGGGGAAGACCGTCTCGATTTCCAGTTTCCACCAGTTTCCGGTATCGATAATCTCGAGGCGGTCGGCATCGCGGTAGAGACCGAGGACAGGACTGTCGGCTTCCGGCTGGCTGTAGATGGGGGTATTGTCGACGGGCAGGAGGTCCTTGCCGATTTTGGCATCGGGCACATAGCCGGTGACAGGGCCTTCAAACTCGGCCACCTGCCAGCCAATGGCGGCCCGGGCCTCGTCCATGACCGGTGCGGGAGTCCCGAGGCGGGGATCATCAAGGGAGACCGAGGCGACCCACTGGGAGGCGATATCGGGTTCCAGATAGAGGTCCACCCGGGCTTCCTGGGCTAGAAGGATTCCGGCGGGAAGGAGGAAGCCAAGAGCCTGGAGGGCGCTCATTCGATAGATTTTCATGGTTTTGGGAGGGAGTTTGACGATTCAAGCCGCTCGGCTCAAACGAATAATGGAAAATGGGTCCTGGCCATCAACTTCGGCCTTCGGGCGCCGGGGCCTGGAAGAGGAGGCGGACCTCGCTGGTGCTGAGGGTGCGGAAGGTTCCGCGAGGCAGGCCCTTGAGCTGGAAGCGCCCTATTTGCTCCCGGCGGAGTTTGCGGACATCGTACCCGAAGGCGTAGAAAAGACGTCGGATCTCCCGTTTGCGTCCGTGGTGAAGGGTGACCTCAAGGAGCTTCCAGTTTTCCTTGCCCCGTCCTTTGAGAGGAAAAACCCGGTCGAGGGAGAGGCGCTCGCCCTCCCAGTTAATGCCCCGCATAAGCTTGGGAAGATCCTTTTCCTGCAAGGGTTTATCAAGTTCAACGGAATACTTTTTGGCCACATTGTAGGAAGGATGGGTCAACCTCTGTTTCAGCTTCCCGTCGTTGGTGAGAAGGATGAGGCCCTCGCTGTCCTTATCGAGGCGACCGACGCAGAAGAGGCGATATTCGGCGAATTCAGGAGTGAGGAGGTCGAAGACGGTCCGGGAAGCATGGGGATCATCATTGGTACAGAGGAATCCCTTCGGCTTGTTCATGGCGAGGACCATTTTCGGGGGTTCCCGGCGGGGCAGGGGGGCATCGTCCACCTCGATACGGTCACGTGAAGGAAAGCAGGTTCCGCCGAGGACAGCGATGGTGCCATTGACCCGCACACGTCCCTCCGATATCCATCCTTCGGCCTCCCGCCTGGAGGCGAGTCCACGGTCAGCGATGACTTTCTGGATGCGGACCGGTTTTTCTTCTTCCATTTAATAACGCATCTTGTCTACCTTAAGGCTTGTCAAGGTCGGGCATTGATCCTAGTTTTTCACACTCAATTAGATTAAAATCCGCCAAACTCGAGCAAACCAGTTATGAAACAATCCAAAAATTCTGTCTTTTCCCTGATGGTAACCCTTTTCGGTGTTCCCCTTTTCCTCGGTGCGGAGCCGGTTGCCCAAGTCATTTCGGAGCAGCCTGACGGGGCCACCTACATGCGGGGGGCAACCTACCAGGTTTCCACGGGCATGAGCCTCATGGAAGGGGACCGTCTGGAAACGGGTTCTTCGACGGTCATCCTTTCCTTCGCCGACGGATCCCTCCTCACGGCCTATCCGGGGACAAGCCTTGAATTGGCGGAAGGTTCCAACGGAGAGGTGAGCCTCCAGCTTTCGAGGGGTGAAATCCTCGGGGACGCCTCCGGCGCGACAAGCTTCACGGTGAACACCAAAGCGGGGACGGCAACGGCCGCGGACGGTGTTTTCGGGCTCGTGCAGAACGAAACTGGTGGCGACAACTGGAGTCTGCAGGTACGCAACCTCAACGCGAGTGTCGATTTTGTTCCCGATACAGGCCTGAACACGGATGATGTGACGGTTTCGCTCCTTGAGCCCGGCAAGGCGGTCTCCATTCCCTCCGGAGAGGAAGTGGTAGTCCGTGGCGTCTACAACGAATCGGCGAATGTCTTCACCCTTGCCGAGGACGGCGGAACGCTCATGGCCATTGATTCCGGCACGGTTGCCGAGCTCCGCGAAGCATCGGAGCAGATGAGCTCGGCGGCCCTTCCTCAGATGACAGGTGACCCCCAGGGAGAGGACAGCCCGTTCATCATCGAGATTCCTTTCGAGGATGTCGAGACCGCCAGTGACAAGGGCTAAGGCCCCCGCGATGGCGGTTTATCAACGAACCGCCCGGACAATCTTTTCGTAGACCTCAGAGATCGGGAGACTCCCGATCTCTGCTGGTTTCAGGCGGTTGGGATGGGTTTTCGGAAGTTCCTTCAAGTCTTCCCGGACGATGACCTTGCGGTTGGCCTCAACCTCGTCGACCCGGTCAACGGGCGTGAAGAGGGGAACGCTGGCAAGGGCCTGGGGATGCTCCCGGACGAGGCGTCGCATCGCGATGACGGCCTCGCAGAAACGGTCCAGTTCAGCTTTGGAGTAGCTCTCCGTGGGCTCGATCATAAGGCCGAGAGTTTCCGGCCAGGCGACCGTCGGGGCGTGAAAGCCAAAATCGAGGAACAGCTTTCCAAATCGGGTGATGATGAGGGCCCGGGGAATGCCCGCCTCCTCAAGCCGGTCAAAATCGGCTTCCTCGAGGGTCAGGATAAACTCATGCATCCGAGGGGTGGCCTGCGCCTCGGAGGGAAGGGTCGGATAGGTGGTGCGGAGTTGTTCGAAGCAGTAGCGGGCGCTGAGAACGGCCACGGCGGTCATGCGGCGAACGCCTTCCTTACCGAGACGGAGGAGGTAGGTGTAGGCGCGGACCTTGTGGGCGAAATTGCCCCAATGACGATGAAAGCTGCCAATACTTCTGGGAGCGCGCACGGGGACATACTGCCCGTCCCGGCGTTCAATCTGGTATCCGGGGAGGTAGGGCAGGAGGCGGTGGCTGACACCGACAATGGCGTCTCCGGGCCCCCCGCCGCCGTGGGGGATGGTCCAGGTCTTGTGCAGGTTGTTGTGAACGGCGTCGACGCCCATGGCCCCGAGGTCGCACCAGCCGGCGATGGCATTCATGTTGGCCCCGTCCATATAGACCAGGCCCCCGGCATCGTGAACAAGGTCGGAAATTTCCCGGAAGCGGGATTCAAAGATACCGCAGGTGTTGGGATTGGTGATCATGACGCCGGCGAGGCGGTCACGGTGGAGGTCGATTTTCCCCCGCAGGTCGTCCATGTCGATGGTTCCGTCGGGCCCGCTTTCAAGGAGGACGATGCCGGACTGGACCCCGTCGACTTTACGGGTCTGGTAACCCGCCATGACGGCGGTTGCGAAATTGGTGCCATGGGCGGAGGAGGGAATGAGGATGACGTCGCGATACTCCTCCTTGCGGTCCTTATGGTAGGCCTGGAAAAGCTTGATCCCCACCAGTTCGCCCTGGGCACCGGCTACGGGCTCGGTTGTGATCCCGGCAAGGCCGGTGATGCCCTTGAACCACTCCTGGATTTCATGGAGGAGGTGGAGAGAGCCCTGGGCATCGGCGAGAGGGGCCTGGGGATGGAGGTCGGTGAACCCTGGCAGGCTGGCGGCCCAGTCATTTATATACGGGTTGTACTTCATGGTACAGGAGCCGAGGGGATAGCAGGCATCATCCGGGCTCACGTTCTGTTCACCGAGGGAGCGGTAGTATTCAATGATAGCCTCGTCCTCCATTTCGGGAAGGCCGAGGGGCTCGCTGCGGAGATGCTTTCCGGGTATTTCGGGGATCGGGCGGGTGGTTGCGGAGGCATTCCCCACAAACCCCTGACCTTCGAAGAAGGCAATGAGGCTGTCGATGTCGACACGGCGGTCGCTGAAAGACAGTTTGAGGAGGTTGCGCTGGCTGCCGGGAAGGCGTTTCGAGATATCGACACCGAGGTGGAGGCCCTCCTGCCGGGCCGTTTCGATCAGGTCCGGGACGCTTGCCTTCAATTCGAGAACGCATTCGTTGGCGAAGGGGGCATCGGGGAAGGCGAGGTCAATCCCGTCGAGGGCAATGAGCCGGCCTGCCGCCTCGACAGCCTGGGAGCGGCTGAGGGAAAAGGCCTCGCGCATGCCCGATTCGCCGCGGGAGAGGATGGCGGCACCGGCAATGGTGGCGAGAAAGGCCTGATTGGAGCAGATGTTGGAGGTTGCCTTGTCCTTGCGGATATGCTGCTCACGGGTGCTGAGGACCATCACGAGGCAGTCCCGGCCGGCCTGGTCCCGGGCCTTGCCGACGTAGCGTCCGGGGGTCTGGCGGATGGCGTTTCGCTGTTCCTTGTTATGGCGGACCCCGAAGAGCCCGAGGCCGGGCCCGCCAAAATTGGGCCCGATGGCGAGGTGCTGGGCCTCCCCGACAATCATGTCGGCGCCAGCGCGACCGTAGTGGACAGGCGGCTTGAGGCCACCCGTCCCGAGGAGGGCCGGATCAATGACGGCAATGCTGCGGGCGGGGGAGGCCTCGACAATATCCGCGAGGGTATCAACATCCTCGAGGAGAGCGAGGTGGTTGACCTGGGGAAATACAACCCCGGCGACCGTGTTTCCTGCCTCCTTGAGGGCTGCCTCAAGGGCTGCCGTATCGGTAAGGCCGCTTTTGGGATTAACGGGGATCCATTCGACACGGATGCCGGTACCCGGAACAAGGGTTTCGATGACCTCGCGGTCCCCCGGATAGATGCCTTCGGAAATAAGAATCCGGTCGGCCTTGCGGCTGAGGCGGACGGCTGTGGCCATGGCCTCGAAAATTGCCGTGGAGCGGTCGTAGAGGGAGCTGTTGATGGCTTCAAAGCCGGTGATCCGGCTCATCAGGCACTGGTAGATCCAATGGGTGACAAGGGTGCCCTGGGAGCGCTCGGGCTGGTAGGGGGTGTAGGCAGTGGAGAGGTTGCGGATGGCGCAGACGGGGTCGACCACCGGGGTCACCGTGTAGTGGGGAAGCCCGTCTCCAATAAAGGACTCGCAGACCCGGTTCTCGGAGGCGATTTTCCGGAGGGCGTCCTGCAGGTCCTCGTAGGAGAGCTCTTCGGGGAGGTCCGGAGCTTCCCTGAAGAGGCAGTCTTCAGGAATGTGGGCATAGAGGTCCTCGAGGGATCCAGCTCCGACGAAGCGCAGCATCTCGTTGATCTCGGCCTCGGAGGCGGAGATGTAATGACGACGTTTCTCCCGCGGGAGACTATCCGGGTTGAAGGGAAGGGAAGGTGATGAATCCATTAACATATCCTGATGAGATGATATTTGAGTGGAATTGCGATTCAATTATTCAGGAACCCGTCAAAAACGCAACCAGTGAGTCGGGATTGATCGGGACTGGGCAAGGACCCATTTGAATGGTTTATTGCAGGTCAACGGTAACGCTTTTCGGGACTTGTGTCATCCGGCAAAGAGGCAATTGAATGGCGGCATGCTGAAATCCGAGCGGGTTGCCTACATTTCCTCCGAGCTGGACCGGCTGTTTCCGGATCCCCCGGTTCCCCTTGCCCATACCGACGCCTATTCGCTCCTGATTGCGGTCCTCCTCAGTGCCCAGTGCACGGACGAGCGGGTCAACCAGGTCACGCCGGCGCTCTTTGCCCTTGCCCGGACCCCGGCGGAGATGGCCGCCCTGGAGGAAGCCCTGATTCTCGAAGTCGTGCGTCCCTGCGGGCTCGGACCGCAGAAGGCCCGGGCCATACACCGGCTTTCGGCCATCCTTGTGGAGGAGCACGGCGGGGAGGTCCCCGATACCCTCGAGGCCCTTGAGGCCCTTCCCGGGGTGGGACACAAGACGGCTCAGGTCGTCCTTGCCCAGGCCTTCGGTAAACCGGCCTTTCCCGTCGATACCCATATTCATCGGCTGGCCCAGCGCTGGGGCCTCAGCAGTGGCACATCCGTCCAGCAGACCGAAAAGGATCTCAAGCGTCTCTTTCCAAGGGACCGATGGAACCGGCTTCACCTCCAGATCATTTATTACGGGCGGGCGTGGTGTTCCGCCCGGACAGCCTGCGACGGCTCCCCGAAGGCCTGCCCGATGTGCCCGGTCTTTAACACAGGCCGGAAAGAGGCCCGCAAGACCCGAAAAGCCTGATATTTTCCGTTCCCGCGAATTGACACCCTCTTGGAAACCCGGGAAAACGGTTTCAAGATGAGGGAAAAAAGGCCATACTGTCCGCCCTGGAGTTGGTGGGAGCGTACCGGGGAGCGTCTGAAGCTGGGACTCGGGCTGATCGAGGTCCTTGGGGACAGGGAAGGGGGGCGGAGTGCCGCGGGGCTTAAGGAGCTTCTCCGGGGACTCGGATCGGGGCAGGGGGTGACGGCGGCGATGCGGGAATCGGGGATGCGGTTGCCGCTGGAAGCATGGAGTCTTCTTGATGCAGGGGAGCAGACCGGAAGACTGGGAGAGGGGATGCAGGAGGTGGGAGCCTTTCTCAAGGAACGCAAAGCGCGTCGGCGGGCTCTTCTGGGCCAGATCTGGTATCCGTTTCTGCTGTTCTGCGTGGGCGGCCTGGTGATGGGGATCATCCTTTTCCGGGTGGTCCCCCAGTTGCGTGAAATGAGCCTGGCAATGGGGGCCGGAGAAGAACTGCCCTGGATCACGGCAAACCTCGGGCGTCTCTATGGCGGGATCTTTGCGGGGGCCTTTGGGGGTTGCCTTGCGGGAGCGGCACTGGCAGGAGGGCTTGAGGTTCTGGCTCGAAGGAAGGTTCGCGCGGGATGGCTGAGGGAGTTGATTTACGGCCGGATACCGCTCTGGCGCGGCTTTTTCCAGCAGGCGCGGGAATCGCGTATCCTGAGACAGGCGGGAACGCTGGTGGCGGGCGGGAACACCCTTCCGGCGGCCCTTGAAAAAGTTGCTGCCGGGACTCCGGTCCTGTGGGAGCGGGAGGCCCTCAACCGCTTCCGGGAGGGCCTGATGCTGGGCGCGGGTTTCCGGCGGGCTCTTCGGAGTTGTCCCCTTGTCGGGGAGGAGAGTCGGCTGCTCCTTGAAGCGGGGCAGGAAAGCGGTCGGCTGGAGCATTACATGGTACGCCTCGCGGATGACCTTGAGGAAGCGGTTTCCCGGCGTACACGAGAACTGACGCGTCTTCTCGAACCGCTGTTCCTGCTGGTCTTTTCGGGCGCGACCGGGGGGTTGATCCTGGCCTACTTGCTGCCCATGGTGCGGCTCCTGGAAGGAGCGGGTTCGTTTTAGGAGGCTGGCGATGCCTTTTTGTGGCCGGAAGGCCCGGGGAATGGCGCCAACGGTGGCTGGCAGACCGGCGGAATTCCGGCCGGAAGGCTTGCCGGGAGGCCGTGGGTGGGACACCCTGCGACGATGAAGCGTGAATGCCTGATCCTGACGACGGGGGGAACGATTGACAAGGTGTACTTTGACGCGAAGAGCAGGTATGCGGTGGGGGACCCGCAGATTGAGGAAGTCCTGCGCCAGGCCCATGTCAGCTTGAGATACCGGATCCAGCCCCTGATGCGCAAAGACAGCCTTGAGATGGACACGGGCGACCGCGAACAGATCCGTGAGACCATCCGCGCAGCCCCGGAGGACCGGATCCTCGTGACCCATGGAACCGACACGATGACGGAGACGGGTCGTTTCCTCAGTGGCATTCCCGGGAAGACAATTGTCCTCACAGGGGCTCTTCTCCCGGCCCGTTTCCGGGATAACGACGCCCTTTTCAACATTGGCTTTGCCCTCGCGGCGATGCAGGTCCTCGGGGAAGGGGTCTACATCGCGATGAACGGGCGCTTGTACGATCCTCACCGGGTACGCAAGGACCGTGACCAGAACCGCTTTGTGGAGATTGGAGCGGAGGCCTGAACACAATTTTGGAAATGGAGGTTTCTGCGATTGGCTGTGCCGTCTCGCTCATGGTGAGCGCAATTTGTTGTTGATTCAGCGGGGCTTCGAGAAAACCCCAGACTTGACTGCCGTGCAAACATATTGTTCAATATATGTATGAAGCCTATTACAATCAATGTATCCGAGTCAACCTATCTGGATTTCAAGAAATACGCGAAGCGGCAGGACCGGAAGACAGCGGAATTGATCCGGGAAGCGATGGAGCTTTATCGGGAAAAGAAGATCAAGGACTCGGCTTCCCGGAGCTTGCGCGAATTGGAGCCAGTCTCGCTGGGGCGGATCATAAGGCCGCTGGCAAAGGGCGATGACATCCTGGGAGAGATGGCCAATCCATGACCTCGCGGGGACCGGAACAGACCCTCCGAATCGGGGTGGATACCCCCTTTTTGATTGCCCACACGGTATTGGAGCATCCCGACCATCGACGGGCAATTGCCTGCTGTGCCCGCTTGCTTGATGAAGGGCGTTTATTGGCACTCTGCCCGACCGTAATCGATGAATTTCTGCATGTTGTGAGGGACCCGAAGCGGTTTGAGTCCCCGCTCTCAATGGACCGGGCCACGCAGTTGGCACGGACCTGGGTGAACAGCCGGGAGACCGTCCTTTCTCTTCCCACGGAGGAGAGTCAGCAAAGGCAACTCGAATGGATGGTTGAGCATCGGCTTGGGCGAAAACGCATCAACGAAACGAGGATTGCGTCCATTTACTATACCGACGGTATTACCCGGCTGCTCACCGCGAACGTTCGGGACTATTCTGTCTTCGGGGTATTCGAAACAGTGGACATGGATGCGTGAAATGTGACTGGCCGATGCGGTCATTTCGACCTCTGCCATGAAGCTCAATTGGGGGAGCTTTCGCAGTCGATCGGGGCGGCGCTATCGGCCCAGCGCCTTCTCCACTTGCCGGGGATTGACGTTTCTCAGAGGAGTTGACTAATACTTCAGGGATTATGCCGATATACGAGTTCTACAGTCCGGAAACCAACAAGGTGTATTCGTTTTTTGCGCGTTCCGCCATCGGGCCGGATGTGGTCCCGAAGTGTCCCGACGGCCCTGCCCATTCCATGAAGCGGGTCATGAGCGGGTTCGCGGTCATCGGGAAGGCCAAGGAACCCGGGGAAGCGGGTGCCGAGGATCCCGATGATCCGCGCATGGAAGCGGCGATGGCCGAGTTGGAGCGCGAGATGGCCGGGATGGACGAGGACAATCCGGATCCCCGCCAGATGGGCCATCTGATGCGGCGGATGTCGGAGCTGACGGGCGAGAAACTGCCTGACGTGATGGAGGAAATGGTCGGCCGCCTCGAGGCCGGGGAAGATCCCGACAAACTGGAGGAGGAATACGGCGATTTGCCGGACCTGGATGATTTCGGAGAGGACAGTTCCGCGGATGCCGACGGAGGGGATTCAGCGGAGCGGCGCAAGGCCTTGCTGAGACGGCTGCGGGGACCTGTGCAGGATCCCGAGCTTTACGAGCTTCGCGATTACCTCTGAGGCCGCTCCCGACCCTTTGGTGAAGGCCTCCGGGAAAAGGCGTGAAACCCGTTCCTGGAGCATGTGCGGGCTCAACTATGGGAGTTTCGGTAATCCCGGGGAGTGGTTGCATAGACCCGGCGAAAGGCGCGGTGGAACTGGGAGATCGACTGGAATCCGGAGTCAAAGGCGATGCGGGTCACGGGGCTCTCGGTCGTGAGGAGCAGGCTGCTCGCTTTCTGCAGCCGGAAGCGGGTGACGTATTCCTGGAAGGTCATTCCGGTTGATCCATGGAAGAGGCGGGAAAGGTGGCTGGCACTGAATCCGCAGAAAGCGGCGGCCTCCGTGAGGCGGACCTCTCCCTGGAGGGCGCGTTGCTGGATCCAACGGCAGGTCTTGAGGACGGGGCCCGGCATTTTTCCGTGATCATGCGTATGGGAAGAGGCAAGGAGCGTTGAAAAGCGTTCCGCGGCGAGGGTCATGAGGTGGCGGCAGGCTTCTTTTTTACGCCTCGAAAGCGGGGGGGGGTCCCCGTGCTGCGCGGTGTCGGCCGTAATGAAGCCAAGCGTGATGCCCCGTACCTCGACTTCGACCTGGAGGATGCTTTCCTCCGCGGCCTGCTCCTCCCTGAGCTCGACCGGGAGTCCGCAGAGGAGCTCAAAATCCTCCCGAAAGGAGAGCCACTCCGGGAGGATACGCAGTTTCTCGTACAGGACGGTGTGGATAATTTTTGGCATCACAAGGTAATAGCATCATTATACATCAATAGATGCAACAAGACAGCAGGACCTGCGTAGTGTTTTTCGGGAGACGCGGATAAAGTAAGGCATATGAATGATGCATCTTCAAAAAAAGGAGTAAGCGACCTTCCCTTTTCAGTTCCGGAGACGGTTTCGGAACTCCTTGAGAACTGCAAGGGCTGGCAGCTTGCCGGCTCGGTCCAGGATCTTCTCGATCTGGCGGTTCCTGCGGAGAGCGGGGACTGGCATGAAGTCCGGTACGATGTTCCGGGGCGGGGAGAGGTCCCCGAGGTCCGCGTATGCCGTTCCCGCAACGGGATTGTGGCCAATTACGTGGAGGCCTACATGCGGCGGCGGGACCCGGACTGCATGGTAATCGGGGACGATCTTCCGACCGACAAGCCGCGTTTCGAGGAGCGCTTTGGCAAACCTTTTGATCCCTTGCGGGAGGAGACCTTCACCTGGATGAAAGGGCAGGAACTGGCGATGTTTGCCTTCCACGCAGGTGTGGCCGGGAAAGGAACGGACGCCCTTGCGATCCTTCCGAGCAATGCCGGCTTTTTTGCTTACGGCCTTGGTCTGCTGCAGGGAATTCTTCCCGTGGACGAGATTCCGGAAGGGTTTTTCCCGCGGGCCATCATCTATGTGGCACCGCCTTTCCGGCACACCCACTTTGAGGGGCGCCAGGTCGTGGTGCACAACCGGGGCGAGAACAGTCACGAGTTGTTCAGCTACAACCTCTATCCCGGCCCGAGTGCGAAAAAGGGCATCTACGGGGTTCTGCTCAATCTGGGTGAGTCCGAGCGCTGGGTGACGATGCACTGCTCGACCGTGCAGGTGGTGACGCCCTATGAGAACAAAGTGGTCATTTCCCACGAAGGAGCGAGCGGGGGAGGGAAAAGCGAAATGCTGGAGCAGGCCCACCGGGAAACGGATGGAAGCCTGCTTTTGGGCCGGAACCTCCTGACAGGAGAGAAACGGACCCTGACGATGCCCAGTTTCTGTGACCTGCGACCGGTGACCGATGACATGGCCCTGTGCCATCCCTCGCTTGAAAAGGGGCGGGGTAAGCTCACCCTCATGGATGCCGAAGACGCCTGGTTTGTGCGCTGCAACCACATCGATGAGTACGGCACCGACCCGCATTTCGAGAAACTGACCATGAATCCGGCGGAAAAGCTTCTCTTTCTCAATATCGACGGGCAGCCGGGCGCGACGACCCTGATCTGGGAACACACCGAGGACGAGCCGGGCGTGCCCTGCCCGAATCCCCGGGTCATTGTCCCACGTCACATCATGCCGGGTATCGTCAAGGGCGCGGTCGATGTGGACGTGCGCAGCATCGGGGTCCGGACGCCTCCCTGTACGACCGAGAAACCGACCTACGGGATCATCGGGCTCTTCCATCTGTTGCCGCCGGCCCTGGCCTGGCTCTGGCGCCTGGTGGCGCCCAGGGGACATGCCAATCCGAGCATTGTTGAAACAGAGGGCATGTCATCGGAGGGGGTCGGGTCCTACTGGCCGTTTGCGACCGGTCGCCGGGTCGACCACGCGAACCTGCTCCTGAACCAGATCATCGAGACTCCCGATGTCCGGTATATCCTGACGCCGAACCAGAATATCGGGGCCTGGGAGGTCAGCTTCATGCCCCAGTGGATCACCCGCGAATTCATCGCCCGCCGCGGCGGAGCCCGTTTCAGCCGGAAACGGATGAAGCCGTCGCGCTGTTCCCTGCTCGGTTTCACGCCCGGATCCATCCTTGTCGAGGGTCGCGGGATCGGAGCCTGGTTCCTTGAGGTGGACAAGCAGCCGGAAGTGGGCAAGGAAGCGTATGATGCGGGAGCCGCTATCCTGCGTGAATTCTTTCACCGGGAGCTGAAGGTTTTCCTCAACGATGACGACCTCCTGCCGACGGGGCGGCGGATCATTGAATGCTGCCTCAATGACGGAAGCGCCTCCGACTACCTTGATCTGGTGGACCTTCCCCTCTTTGAGGAGGAGTGACGGGCCTTGGAGCGCTTTGATATCACCTTCCACAAAGGCCGCAAGCCGGCCTTTGCGGAGGTGCCGTCGTCCCGCAAGCGGACCCTTTTTGGAATTGAATACGCCCATCTAAAGGGACGCCAGCACGGGGATTTCTTCGTCACCGCCCGGGGCTGGGCGGTGATGGAATCCCTGCTTCCGGAGCACTGGTTTGTCGGGAAAAAGTTCAGCAAAGTCGGGCGGGCCCTTGCCGGTGCGACGGGGGCCGTGTACCGGGTGCCGGTTCCCCATCGCGGGCGGGACGACTTTGCCCTCGTGGTGAAGTTCAGCCGCTTCTGCCAGAGCGTGGGGATCACGGCGGTGGATCCGAATCTCAACTTTGACGAGGAGCAGATTGACCGGATCAAGTCGTCACATTTCCTTTCGCCCTTTGAGGAATTCGGAAACCTGCAGAAACTGCGCGATGCAGCCGGCCTTTCCATCCCGACGAAGGCTCCCCTTGCGATCTATTCCCCGCCGGCCCGGTATCTGGACTGGCAACTGGGGCGGCAATCCTTCCTCAAATCGATTCACAGCCGCCGCCTCAGGGAGGGGCAGAAGGAAACCCCTCCGGAGAGGCGTATTGATTACGATTGGGAACGGCAGTACATCCTGATCTACCGCTGGTTGAATGGAGTGGATGCCGAGCAGGCGGTGGACCAGGGTCTGGTCGACGAGGCGACAATGATCGATCTGGGAAAGAAAGCACGGGGGGCATTGGCTTCCCATGGCTGGGAGGTGATGGACCACAAGCCGCGACACGTGATCATCCGGGTGGGACGCAATGGCCGGCTGGCGGAGAGGAAGGGGGAGCTGCTCTGGGGACTGGTCGATTATGAGCTTCTTTATCCGTGGCATCCTCCGCGGGATTACTCGTAGCGGAGGGCCTCCACCGGCTTGAGCCCGGCTGCGCGGTAGGCCGGGAAAAAGCCGAAAACAACGCCGATGGTGGTGCAGATGCCGATGGCGGCGCCGATCCAGAGCCAGGGGACGATCATGGGCACATTCATCTGGGCGGCGACGAGGTTGCCGACAACCCAGCCGAGGATAATGCCGGCGACGCCACCGAGAAGGGAGAGGGCGATCGCCTCAAGGAGAAACTGGCGCAGTATGTCCCGGCGCCGGGCCCCGATGGATTTCCGGAGGCCGATTTCGCGGGTCCGCTCGGTGACGCTGACGAGCATGATGTTCATGATCCCGACCCCGGCGCAGAGGAGGGCGATGGCGCTGATAAGAAGGCCGCCGATGCCGATGATGGTGGCGATTTCGGCAAAGGCCGCCTGGAGGGAATCATTGGAGTAGATTTCAAAGTCGTTTTCCTCTTCCGGTTCCAGGCCGCGGATCTGCCGGAACATCCCGATGGCCTTGTCCTGGGTGGCCCCCATCGCGGTGGCGGAGGGCGCCATGACGGAAATATCCATGCTGCGCCAGTGTCCCCAGTTGTTGGCGACAAAGCGGCTCACCGGGATAAGGACGATGTTGTCCATGCTGTTGCCAAAAAGCTGGCCCCGCCTTTCGAGGACCCCGATGACGGTGTAGCGGCTGTCATCGGCGACGACGCTTTTGCCGAGTGGATCCATGTCGGGAAAGAGTTCCTCCGCGATATCGGCCCCGAGGACAATGACGGGGCGGTTGAATTCGAGGTCGGTCGTGGTGAGGTTGCGGCCGTGGGCGATGTTGTACTTGTTGGTGAGGAGAAAGTTTTCGTTTGTTCCAAAAATGCTGTTGGTGGGCGAGGTGCGGCGATCCTCGAAACGGACCCGTTCGCCGCTGTCGACGCCGTAGACAGTGACGGGAATCCCGTCCGCGCCCATGCGCTGGGCCAGCTCAATGGCTTCCCGGGGCTTGATGTTGGGCCGCTGGCGCCAGCGCGAGCGGTTGCCGCTGAACTGGACAGCGGGGTCCCGGGAGATCTCAAAGACATTGGCGGCAAAGACACTGAGGCCGGTGTCGATGCTCTGACGGACAGCGGAAAGGGCGGTCATGACGCCGACGACGGAAAAGACGCCGATGGTGATGCCGAGGATCGTGAGGCCCGAACGGAGCTTGTTGGTCCCGAGGGAGCGGACGGAAAGGGCGAGCAGATCCTGTAGTTGCATTTTCATCTCAATACAGGGGACACGCTACTCGTGCCGGAGGGCGTTGGCGGGATCGAGGCGGGCGGCCTGCCAGGCGGGTGCGATCCCTGAGACGATTCCAGTCAGGATGGAGAGGAAGCAGGCCATGATGACCAGATCGGTCGAGAAGGTGAAGGGGAAGGCGGGGAAAGCGGAGGCGATGGCCGTCTTGAGGCCATAGGCGAGGATGAGCCCGATGAGCCCCCCGAGCAGGCAGATGGAAACCGCCTCAATAAGGAACTGGAGGAGGATGGCCTGGCGACGGGCGCCGATGGCGCGGCGCGTCCCGATTTCGCGCGTCCGTTCCTTCACGCTGACAAAGGTGATGTTCATGATACCAATGGCCCCGACAAAGAGGGCCAGCCCGGTGATGAAGAATCCGGCAAGGGCAAGGCCGGACTTGACCGGTCCGAGTTGGTCCTCAAGGGCCTCCGAGCGGTTGATTTCGAAATTGTCGGGTTCCCCGGGCAGGAGCCCCCGGATCCTCCGGTAAAGGCCGGTCAATTCATCGGCGGCGTATTCCATTCCGGCACCCGGTTCCGCCTGGACACGGATGCTGTTGCGCCAGTTGCCGGTAAAGAAGCGGAGCATCGAGGGGAGCGGGATGATGACCTGGTTGTCAAAGCTTTGCAGCCCAAGGAAGGACCCTTGCCGCTGGAGAACGCCGATGACCCGGAACGTGAAACCGCTGATGACGACCTCGCCCCCCATGGCCTGGTCGATGCCTTCGGGGAAAAGGGTGTCGGCGACATCATGCCCGAGGACGATGACATTGCGCGCGCTCTTTTCCTCGGGGTAGCTGAAAAAGCGGCCCTCCCGGATGTCGGCGGTGTTGATGAGGGCAAAGTCGGCCGTGGTTCCGTTGATGTAGACGGAGCCAATTGAGCGGTCCTCGCGCTGGATGGAACGGAAGGCGACCTTGGAGGGAACGGCCACGCGGAGGGAGGAGTCGTCGCGGTTGCGTATCCACTGGTTGATCTCATCGGCATCGGAGAGCTCGATGTTGGGCCGGTTGCGGTAAAGGAACCATTCATCCCCGACATCCCTCCAGGGCCATTTCTCGAGGTAGAAGAGGTCCTGCCCGAGCATGTCGAGACTGTTTGTGAAGCCGGTGTCGATGCCCTTGATGGCGGTTCCCATGAGGGTGACGGCGACAATCCCGATGATGACCCCGAGGGCGGTCAGGAGGGAGCGGACCTTGTGCGCAAGAAGCTGTTCAAGGGCGATACGGAAGGCTTCCGTCCATTCACTGAGGCGCTGGCCAAGTTTCATGACGGCGGGGCGAGGGCGGGTTCCCGGATCGGTTTGTCGGATTCGACCAGTCCGTCGCGCAGGCGGACGCAGCGGCGCGCATGTTGGGCGACATGGTCCTCGTGGGTCACGACGAGAAGGGTATGGCCCTGGAGGTAGAGGTCTTCAAAAAGGGCGAGAATCTCCTCCCCGGTCTGGGAATCGAGGTTGCCGGTGGGTTCATCGGCGAGGAGAATGGACGGTTCATTGACGAGGGCCCGGGCGATGGCGACGCGCTGGCGCTGTCCCCCGGAGAGCTCGTTGGGCTGGTGGTTGACCCGCTCCGCGAGGCCGACCCTGTCGAGGGCCTGCCTTGCCCGCCGGACCCGTTCCTCGCGGGAAAGGCCGGAATAGACCAGCGGGAGCTCGACGTTGCGGAGAATGCTGGTCCGTGGAAGGAGGTTGAAACTCTGGAAAATAAAGCCGATTTCCCGGTTGCGGATAAGCGCGAGGGCATCATCGTCCATTTCATCAACCGGTTCATCGGCGAGGAAATACTCGCCGCTGTCCGGGGTGTCGAGGCAACCGAGGATGTTCATGAGGGTGGATTTACCGCTGCCGGAGGGACCCATGATGGCGATGTATTCGTTTTGGAATACATCCAGATCGATCCCGTCCAGGGCGATGACCTCGGTCGGGCCCAGCTTGTAGACCTTGCGCATGGACCGGATCCGGATGACGGGATTTCCGGATTTCTGCTTCATTTCCGGGCCCATGTGGATTTGCCCTCCGGCTTTTCCCGTTCGACGATGTCGCTACCGTCCTCGAGTTCGCGCGTCAGGGCGCGGTAGCTTCCGGTGATGAGGGACTCGCCTGTTTCGAGGCCGGAGATGATCTCGATGGAGTCGCGGTCGGCGATCCCGGTATCGACTTTGCGGAGGCGCGCTTTTCCGTCAGTGGCGACGAAAACGACCCTCAAGCGGTCATTGGATTCAGGGCGTCCATTCCCGGGGGCGGAGGCTTCCTTCCCGGAGTCTCCTTCCGTGCCGTTCCCGGCGGCCGCTTCCGCCGCTTCCTCGACTTCCCGTCTGGGGCGGACGACGACGCTGCCGAGGGGGGCCTTGACGACGTCGGTGACCGTGGCGGTCCGGATATCGGCTGTGGCGGTCATCCCGGGACGGAGGCGGCGTCCGGGATCGTCAATCTTGATCCGCACGGCAAAGGTGGTGAGTTGTTCCTGGCTACGGCTGCCGCTGGTCTCGGCGGAATTGGCGATTTCGGTGACAGTGCCCTCGAGCTCATCATCGGGGAAGGCATCGATGTCGATGAGGGCGGCCTGGCCGATGTCGATATTGACGATGTCAGCCTCGCTGACATCGACCTGGACCTCCATGTTGGCGAGGTTGGCGAGGCGCATGATTTCCGTTCCAGCGAACTGGCCGGTCCCCACGACGCGGTCCCCTAACTCGGAGGAAAGGCTGACCACGGTTCCGGAAATGGGGGCATAGAGGCTGGCCTTGGAGAGGAGGTCATTGGCCTCCTTGAGTTGCATATCCTGCCGCTGGATCTGGAAGAGCGAGGATTCATGGGCGGCCCGGGCAACCTCGAGACGGGTGCGCGCCCGGTCGAGTTCATCTTCAGTGGAGAACCCCTTCTGGTTGAGGTCCTCAGTCCGCTGCAGGTCCAGTTCAGCCTGAAGCATTTCGGCGCGGCGCTGGGCGCTGTTGGCGCGGATGGAGGCGAGGCTGGCTTCCTGCTGGGCGACCTGGGCCTCGAGGGTGTCCGGATTGACCCGGACGAGGAGATCCCCCTTCTCGACGACGTCCCCGTCCTTGACGGGCAATTCGATGATTTCCCCCGGAACCTCGGAGGAAATGACCACCTCGACCTCTGGCTGGACCTTCCCGGTGGCGGTGACGAGGGAGGTGATATCCCCGGTTTCGACAGTCGCCGTGGTGACTTCAATGCCCTTCTCAGCGCCCGTCATGCCATAGAAGGCAAGGCCTCCGGCGACGATCAGGAAAAGGAGGAGGAAAATCCATTTTCGGGTGGATGGCTTCTTTTTGCTCATGTGGGCGGTCTTCTAAAGAGGTGGATACGGAATAAAGGGAAGCCTTATTCAGGCAGCAACTGTTCGCGGGAAAGCCCGTGCCGCTGGAAGAGGCTGCCGGTGAGACGGGCGATATCGATCTCGGAGGCGCGCTGGTTGAATTTTGTCTGAAGGAGGCGGATACGTGCCTGGTCGAGATCGCGTTGGGCCTCAAGGACATCGCGGAAGACGGAGATGCCCTCCTCGAATTTGCCTTTTTCCTGTCCGAAGGTGGCCTCCTGGAGTTCGACTGTGAGTTCGGCGGCTTCGAGGCTCTGGTTGATGGATTCGAGATTCCGCCAGGCGGAACGGACCTCCTGGAAGAGCGTCTGCATGAGCTCCTGGTAGCGGAGGCTTTCCTGTTCGAGACGCTTGCGGCTGCGCGCGAGGGAGGCGTTTTCGCCGCGAAGCTGCCAGGGAAGGGAGAATTCAAGGCCGACGGTCCAGGCATGGCCCTCGCGCTGGAGGGCATTTTCATAGGCCGTATCGGCTTCGGCGTCATCGACACCGATGTAGGCCCCCGAAAGGACGAGATCAAGGCTTGGGCGCACGGAATTGCGGGCGGCCCGGGTTTCCGATTCGCGCTGGAGGATGACCGCTTCCTGGCGGGCGAGAGCGGGATCTTCGAGCCGGGCCTGGTTCCATATGTCAGCAAAGTCGGGAAGAGGCCGGGGTTCCCCATCGAGGGGTTGGACGGAAGGAATCGACCCGGTGGCGAGGCTGCTCCCGGTCTGGATCAGGCCCATACTGGCGAGCAGTTCATCGGCGGCCTCGCCGAGGAGGCGGCGGGTTTCGATGATTTCCTCGCGACGCTGGGCCCGGGAAGCGCGGGCCTGAAGGACATCGACTTCGGTTGCGAGGCCGACCCTTCGCCGCTCGCGGGCCTCCTCGAGGAGCGTTTCGGCAACGTCGAGGGAGGATTCATTGAGGGCCAGCTGTTCCTGGAGCCGGGCCAGGTTCCAGTAGGCCCGTTCTGTCGCGGCGAGGGTTTCGAGGATGACGTCACGGAAGGATTCCACGGAGGCGGTGTAACCGGCGGTTGCGGACTCAAGGTCGGCCAGATTGGCATCGGGTCCAAAGCCCCGCATGAGGGGCTGGCGAAGGGAAAGCGAAAAATCAGCGTTCTGGCTCAGGTTGCTCGTATTGACCCCGGCGTTGGAATCGCGGCGATCAAGGCTGGTCCGGGCACTGAGGGAAGTCCCGTACCCGAAGCGTTTGCGCACCCCGGCCTGCCAGGAGCGGTTGTCGGAGCTGGTTCCGGTGGTGGCGGAGAAGGTGGTATTCTGCTCGGACTGGGAAAGGGAACCCTCGGCGAAAAGCTCCGGATCAAAGCGGGAGGAGGCCTCGGTAATGGCCTCGCGGGCAATTTCGGGATCGAGCCCGGCAATACGGAAGGCGAAATTATTGGCGAGGGCGGCTGAAATAGCCTCTTCAAGGGGGATGTCGGGAGGGGCGCCTTCAGGCTCTTCCTCCATGGACTGCCCGGAAGTGCAAAGGGCTGATATCCCGAGGAAGAGGCCAAGGAGGGCCCCGTTTAAGGATCGTCTGACGGGTCTGTTCATTGGGTTCCGGGAAATGCAGGCGTTACTATATAGCGGCTTGAAGGACAACCGACAAGCAAGGGGCATGAAATCCGGCTTGTCCATAAAAGCAAGGTCAGGATGCTGGAGACGGTCCCGCGGAATGAAAAGAGGATTTGCCTGTGCGGGGAATGGCTGTACCGTCTGGAGCTGGATCAATCATGCCCGACCTGCCCGATTTAAACCCCTTTTTGGAACGCCTTGCGGAACTGGACCGCCGGATGGCGGAGCCCGACTTCTACAACGACGCCCGCCGGGCCGCGGAACTGGCGCGCGAGCACCAGAAACTGACCGGTCTGGCCTCCCTCGGGGAGACCTTCGCGGAATGCCGGAAGCAGATTGAGGAAAGCCGGGAACTGCTTGCGGACGAGGCGACTGACGAGGACCTCCGGGCGATGGCCCGGGAGGAGCTGGAGGAACTCGAACAGCGGCAGGAAAGCCTTTATGAGGCGGTTCTGGAATCGATGCTGCCGCCGGATCCGGGGGACTCGCGGAACACGATCATGGAAATCCGGGCGGGAACAGGCGGGGACGAGGCCTCTCTCTTTGCCGGGGACCTTTACCGGATGTACGGGCGCTATGCCGAAATGAAGGGCTGGCGGATCGAGGAGATGAGTTCAAGCGAGTCGGAAGTGGGGGGCTTCAAGGAGATCATTTTCCTCGTCGGAGGGGAGGCGGTCTACCGCGACCTCAAGTGGGAGAGCGGGGTTCACCGCGTCCAGCGGGTGCCGACAACGGAGGCCGGGGGACGCATCCATACCTCGGCGGCAACGGTGGCGGTGTTGCCGGAGGCCCAGGAAGTGGATGTGGCGATCGATCCCTCTGATCTCGAGATCACGGTGGCGCGGGCCAGCGGACCGGGTGGCCAGGGGGTTAATACGACGGATTCGGCGGTACAGATCCTGCACAAGCCCACGGGAATGATCGTCAAGTGCGCCGATGAGCGTTCGCAGTTGAAGAACAAGACAAAGGCCATGAAAGTCCTCCGTTCGCGCCTCCTGGAAAAGAAGGAGCGCGAGGAGCAGGCCCGCTACGCCGCCAACCGGAAGAACCAGGTGGGAAGCGGGGACCGTTCGGAGCGGATCCGGACCTACAATTTTCCGCAGGGCCGTCTCACCGACCACCGCATCAACCTCACCCTGTACAGCCTTGAGGACGTGATGCAGGGGGGACTGGGACCGGTCATCGAGGGGCTCCGGGAAGCGGACAAGCGGGAGCGGATCGCGGCCCTGCTGGAAGAAAATGCCCGCCTGTGAGGACGCGGAATCCCGGGGAACGGATGGAATCGGTATTGGAAGTACTGCAGAAGGCGGAGGCCTACCTCGGGCGGGCGGGGATTGAAAACCCGAAGATCGATGCCCAGTGGCTGCTGGCGGAGGCCCTCGGTTGCAAGCGGCTGGAACTCTTTCTCCAGTATGAGCGGCCGCTGGACGAGGAGGTTCTCCAGCCTCTGCGCGAAACGGTCCGCAGGCGGGCCCGCGGGGAACCGCTGCAGTATGTTATCGGGTATGTGGATTTTCACGACATACGTCTCGCCGTGGGCCCGGGGGTGCTGGTGCCGCGGCCGGAGACGGAGCAGCTCGTGGAGCGTCTCATTCCCCGTTTGAAGGAATGGGAGGCGCCGCGGGTGGTCGACCTTGGAACCGGGAGCGGGGCGATTGCCCTCGCCCTTGCGGCGGCCCTGCCGGCGGCGCGGATCCTCGCGGTGGACCGGAGCCGCGAGGCCCTTGGGCAGGCGCGGGCCAATGCGGAGCGGCTGGGACTGCGGGAGCGGGTCTCCTTCCGGAGCGGGGACTGGCTTTCGCAGCTTGAACTGGAGGCGGACTGTATTGTCGCCAACCCGCCCTACCTGACGGAGGAGGAATGGGAGAGCGCGCGGCCGGAAGTGCGCCGGTATGAGCCGCGGGAGGCCCTTGTGGCTCCTGACGGGGGGATGGCCGACCTGAAGCGGATCCTCTCGGCGGCGCCGGGGCACCTTGCGGCGGAGGGTCTCGTGGCCCTTGAGATGGGCATTGGACACGGCGCGCCGCTGATGGAGCACGCGCGAGCCTGCGGTTTTCGTGACGTGACGGTGGATCCGGACGACAGCGGGCGGGACCGGTTCCTCATCTGCCGCAAGGGAAGCTGAGGAACCACGCGGGCCCCTTGAGACGGGATCCATCCGGAGGCAGAAATAAAAAAAAGCCCCATGGGTCGAAACGGACCCACGGGGCTGAAAGACGGGCCGTCCGGCCCCCTGGCTGATACCGTACGAGCCTAGAACTTGCCGCCGTAGACGGCGCGCGAACCGAGCATTTCCTCGATACGGAGGAGCTGGTTGTACTTGGCGATGCGGTCGGAACGGCTCAGGGAACCGGTCTTTATCTGCCCGCAATTGGTGGCCACGGCAATGTCGGCAATGGTCGTGTCCTCGGTTTCGCCGGAGCGATGTGATAGGACGGACGTGTAACCATGTTCCTTGGCCATTTCGACGGCATCAAGGGTCTCCGTGAGGGAACCGATTTGATTGACCTTGACGAGAATGGAGTTGGCGACGCCGAGCTCGATCCCCTTGCCGAGGAAGCGGGTGTTGGTGACGAAGAGGTCATCCCCGACGAGCTGGACGCGGTCCCCGATGGCATCGGTGAGCAGTTTCCAGCCGTCCCAGTCGTTTTCATCACAGCCGTCCTCAATGGAGATGATGGGATAGCGGTCGCAGAGATCGGTGAGGAAGGCGACCATTTCCTCGCTGGACCGCTTGCTGCCATCGGACTTGCTGAAGACGTATTTCTTCGACTTGGCATCGTAGAATTCGGAGGCGGCAACGTCGAGGGCGATAAAGACGTCCTTGCCCATCTTGTAGCCGGCCGACTTGACAGCCTTGCTAATGACCTCGAGGGCGGCCTCGTTGGACTCAAGCTCGGGGGCGAATCCGCCCTCATCGCCGACAGCGGTGGAGAGGCCGCGGGCCTTGAGTTCCTTCTTCAGGCTGTGGAAGCACTCGGCGCCCATGCGCAGGGCGTGGGAAAAGGAATCGGCCCCCTTGGGCATGATCATGAACTCCTGGATGTCGATGGGGGCATCGGAATGGGCCCCGCCGTTCATGATGTTCATCATGGGGACGGGCAGCACCTTGGCATTGCTCCCGCCGACATAGCGGAAAAGCGGGAGCTCAAGGGCGAGGGAGGCGGCCTTGGCGGTGGCGAGGGAAACCCCGAGAATGGCGTTGGCACCGAGTTTCTTTTTGTTGGGGGTTCCATCGAGCTCGAGCATCCGCGAATCGATGTCCACCTGGTCGGCGGCATCACGGCCGATGAGTTCGGGAGCGATGGTCTCCTCCACATTCTGGACGGCCTTGAGGACACCCTTTCCGAGGTAGCGCTTGCGGTCAATTTCCCCGGCCTGCTTGGGCTTGAGGGCGCCATCACGCAACTCAAGGGCCTCGTTTTCGCCGGTGCTGGCACCGGAGGGAACAGCAGCCCGGCCAATGTCTCCGGATTCGAGTTCGACGTCGACTTCGACGGTCGGATTGCCGCGTGAATCAATGATTTCGCGGGCGCGTATGTCTACGATTGTGGTCATATTTTTCCTGGATTAAAGGTGATCGGCGATTCGCCGCCAAAAGCGGCGGCGGTTGATGGTTAGAGCTTGATGCAGGATTGTGGGAAAGTGTCAATGAACTAGGCTTTCCAATCAGCCTTTGCAAGCGCGATTAAATCTGCTTCTTCGCCAAGAAGAGAGGAGTCATTCGGCATTCTCAGATGCCAACTCAGCGGCCCGGGTCTGGCGCTTGGCTTCCTTGATGAAGAACTGCTGGGCACGGAGGCCCTTTTCATTTTTCGCCGGCAGGACCTTGCGGTAGGAACCGTTGGGACGGAGCTGGGTGGCGGCCTTGGTATCGCGCAGGTAGGTATCGAGGATTTCATTCACGATGCGGTCGCGGATGTCGTCCTGTTCGATGGGAAAGACGACCTCGATGCGGCGGTAGAAGTTGCGTGCCATCCAGTCGGCGGATCCGGCATAGATGCGGGGCCGGGTACCGGCGGCATTCTCGAAGTAGAAGATCCGGCTGTGCTCGAGGTAGCGTCCGAGGATGCTGCGGACGCGGATATTCTCGCTCATTCCACGGACTCCGGGCACGAGGCCGCAGATTCCGCGGATGAGGAGGTCTGTCTGGACCCCGGCGGCGGAGGCGGCATAGAGGTTGTCGATGGTCTCCTTGTCGATGAGGGAGTTGCACTTGACGATAATGCGGGCGGGCAGGCCCTTTCGGGCGTTGCTGGTTTCCTGGATGATGAACTCGTTCATCCGTTGATGGAGGGTGTAGGGGGCCACAAGGAGATGCTTGAAATCGCGGTCCTTGGCGAAACCCGTGAGGTTGTTAAAGACCTCGGCGACCTCGCGGGTCAGTTCGGGGCGGGTCGTGAGGAGGCTGACGTCGGTGTAGAGACGGGCCGTCTTGGTGTGGTAATTACCGGTCCCGAGATGGGCGTAGCGGCGGAGGCCCGAGCCTTCCCGGCGGACGACGAGGCAGCATTTGCAATGGGTCTTCAGCCCGACAAAGCCGTAGACGACATGGATGCCCGCATCCTCCATCATTTTGGCCCAGTTGATGTTGTTGGCCTCGTCAAAGCGCGCCTTGAGTTCAATGAGGACGGTGACCTGCTTGTTGCAGCGGGCGGCCTCCATGAGGGCCTCGACGATGGGGGAGTCGGAACTGGTGCGGTAGAGGGTTATCTTGATCGCGAGGACGGCGGGGTCAGAGGCGGCCTGTCGTGTAAAATCCACTACAGGATCAAAGGAGTCATAGGGGTGGTGGAGGAGGACGTCGCGCTGGCGGATGGCGTCGTAGATGGTGGCGTGCTGGCGGAATACGGGCGGGGTGTGGGCGTGGAAGGGGGGGAACTTGAGCTCCGGGCGGTCGATGAGGTCGTAGACGCTCATGAGGCGGAGGAGGTTGATGGGGCCGTTGATGCGGAAGACATGCTGGCGACCGAGGCGGATGGCCTCGAGGAGTTCACTGAGGAGATCCTCGGGGACGTCGGCCTCGATCTCGAGCCGCACCGCGGATCCCTTGCGGAGGTTGTAGAGTTCCTCCTCGATGGTCTGGAGGAGGTTTTCAACCTCTTCCTCGTCAATGTAGAGGTCGCTGTTGCGGGTGATGCGGAAGGCGCTGACGGACATGATCTTGTAGCCGGGGAAGAGGTGCCGGGCAAAGATCTTGAGGACATCGCTGAGGAAGATGTAGCAATCGGGGACGCGTTTGGAACCGGGGATCCGGACAACGCGGGGAAGGATGCGGGGGACGGGGATGAAGGCCATCATGCGCTCGGTGGCGGGGGTTTCGGGGTCATCGAGCCAGAGGAGGATATTGAGTGACTTGTTGCCGAACTGCGGAAAGGGGTGGGCGGGATCAATGGCGAGCGGCGTAAGGACGGGCTGGACCTGTTCGAGGAAGTAGGTCTTGAGCCAGCGCAATTCGCGGCGGTTGAGCCCGGAGCGCGACTTGAAGGGGATCCCGGCCTCGGCGAGCTCGGGGACGATTTGTTCATGCCAGCACTTGTACTGGTCATGGACGAGGGCGGCGGAGACGGAATGGACCCGCCGGAGTTGTTCCTTCGGGCCAAGGCCATCCATGCCGGTGGAGGTGATGTTGGCCTCGACCTGCTGGATGAGCCCGGCAACACGGATTTCAAAGAATTCGTCGAGATTGGAACTGACGAAGGAGAGGAACTTGAGGCGCTCCAGGAGAGGCGTGCCGGGATCCTCAGCCTGCTCAAGGACCCGCCGGTTGAAAGCGAGCCAGCTGAGTTCGCGGTTGAAATAGGCGGCCTTTTGTCCGCCCTGCTGCTTCTTTGCGGGCATGTGGTGAGGGTACCGAAGGCAGCCTCGAGGGCAAGCCAAGGGATTGCTTCGGCACTGCGCGGGGGGAGATCCTCCTCAGCCGAGTTTACCGAGGAGGTCGTAGATCCGGTTCACCATGGAACGGGGATCGTCGACAAAACCGGCGCTGATGAGGCTGTTGTCGTAGATCTGTTCCGTCATGAGGCGGGCGAGATCAGGATTGCTGTCCTTGAGGGAGTGGAGCTTCCGGATCAGTTCATGGCCGGGATTGATCTCGAGACGGACGGCGGCGGGACCCCCGGTCTCCTGATTCATCGCCTTGAGGATGCGGCGCATGGAAGGGGTCATCATCTTGTCGGAATTGAGAGCCACAGCAGGGCTTCCGACAAGGCGCCGGGAGGGGCTGACTTCAGTGACCTTGTCCCCAAGGG
>JAWLGH010000069.1:0-12997 GCA_041685165.1 Oceanipulchritudo sp.
CCGACAATAGCCGTGGCTGACGTCCCGCGCAGCGGGACGAGGCCACGGAAATGGGAACAATTTATTAAAAATAAGCCGCATCGCGGCGTGGTGGACGAGGCAGGGGAGGGCCGATTGCGATTTGGATTTGGGGAATCAGGAATAGCGGAGGGGGATGCCGAGGTAGGAGAGGGTCCAGACTTCCTGCCAGACGCGGGCCTTGCCGGCGGTGGTGAGGCGCCCTTTTTCCATTTCATCGACGCGCGTGTTGAGGAACCCGAGATCGCGGTTGAGTTGCTCGACGACGCGCTGGTCCTCGTTGATCTGCTCGAGAGGGGTGGTGACAAACGGGGTCAGGGTCTCGGCCCGGGCATCAATGCGGGCGCGGTGACGGTTCATGAGCTGGTCGGGGGAACGGGTCCAGGGGCGGCGCTCGACATCCCAGTTCTCGGGGTAGAAGCCACCGAAAGGAAGGAAGACATTGTCGGTCACGAGAACGGTCCCGGACCGGGTTTCGGAAATGAAGGTCAGGCAGACGGCGGAGTTGCCGCGCGGGTTGGGGAGGAAAAGGACATGGAGGCGCTCGGTCTGTTGAGGGTTTTCGTAGGCGGAGACCCGCATGAGGATATTGTCCTCGATGGTCGAGACAAGGGCCTGGCGTTTCTGGTATTCATTCCTTCGGAGCCAGTCCTTCAAGTTGAGGAAAGGTGGGCTGCTGGGCCATTCCTCGCCCCGTTCGTTCTCACTGAATTCGGGAAAAAGCGGGAGTTCGCTTTTGCTCAGGGCGGAGATCGCGATCCAGTTGTAGGTTGTTTCAACAAGGAAGATCCCGAGGAGAGCGACCGCGAAAAGGACGGGAAAGCTGTGCCCGGACCACCCGTATATATAGGTTGCCCCGGAAATGAGGGTGGCGAGGAAAAACCAGCGGATCCAGCGCCCGAAGATCGCGACGATGGGGGATCCCCGGCGGGCGGCCCAGAGCGAAAATCCGAGGCTTGCGGCGGCAAGGACAAGGATCGTTGTCTGGATGATCATCGAGGTCCCGTTGGTGACATCCGTCATCCCGAGGGAACCTGCTCAGTTGAGGCGCAAGGGCATCACGACGCAGAGGAAGCTGTCCTGGGTGCGGATGACGCCCGGACTGAGCTCGTCCTTGAATTCGAAAATGACCTCGTCCCGGGTCAGGGCGCGGAGCGGATCCATGAGAAACTGGGGGTTGAAGGCGACGGAAATGTCGGGGCCTTCGTACTCGACGTTGAGGGAGACGTTGGCCTCGCCGAATTCAGGGCTCTGGCCGGTGACCTCAAGGTTGTTTTCCTTCACATGGATCTTGATGGAATGGTTCTTCTCGCTGGTCACGAGGGCGGCCCGGCGCACGCAGTTGGCGAAGTTTTCCCGGTTGAGCTTGATATGGCGGTCATTCCCCTTGGGGATGACCTGGCGGTAGTTCGGGTAGCTTCCCTCGACAACCTTGGAGACGAGGTAGACGGAATCAACAATCCCGGATTCGGAGGCGTCCTCGCCGGAGGTGATTTCGAAGGCCACCTGGCGCTCATTGAAGGCGATGCGGACATTGTCACCCTTGCCGAGAAGGCGCTCGACTTCCTGGACGGTCTTGGCCGGGAGGATGAGGTGGCCGGCATTTTCCTCGGAGACCTCGACTTCCTTGGAGATGACCGCGAGGCGCCGTCCGTCAGTGGCGGCGAGGGTCAGTTGCTGGTCCTCGAAATTGAAGTAGACCCCGTTCATGATGTAGCGTGTCTCGTCACTCGACTGGGCGTAAGAGACGCTTTTGAGCATCCGGTGGAGGTCGTCCTGGCGGAGGAGGTAGCTGTGCTGGTCGGCAAAGCTGGGGAGAGGGGGGAACTCGTCAGCCCCGATGCCCATGATCCGGAAGAGGGAGGAGCCGCTGGTGATCTTGGCCTGGTTGTTGGAATAGGTTTCCAGCTCGATATCGAGGGAGGGCATCTCCCGGATGATGCTGCTGAGCTTCCGGACGGGAAGGGTGAGGGCACCGTTTTCGGAGACCTCCGCGCGGATCCGGCAGCGGATTCCCAGATCAAGATTGGTGGTGGTGAGGGAGATCTGACCATCGGCGGCCTCAATAAGGACATTGCCGAGGATGGGCATGGTGGCGCGGGTGCCGACAACGTTGAGAACCTGTTGCAGGCCACTGGTGAAATGGTCTCGGTTGATCTTGAATTTCATGGGATTGCGGAAATCATTGAGGATTCGTGGAAAGGGTGGCAATGCAAAATGACACCCCGGGGCAGGCATGATTGCAGAGGCGAGCGCCTTTTCATGGGGCCGCTCTTGCCAAGGTGCCTTGAAACCGTTTACGGTGTCTCTAAATGGACCCGGATAATGCCCAGACTTTGTCGCGTCGCGCGCGCGGCCTGTTTCAGGTGACCTTCAGTGATCATTCCATGCGCGAGTTGAACAAGCTCCCGGTTGAGAACCAGCTCGCCCTTGTCGACAAGATCTCGAATGTGACCCCCGCGCAGTTGTCGAGCGCGGACGAATCCATCGGGCGTTTTCACCGAGACGGGATCACCTACTACCGGGTCCGGGCGGGGGATTTCCGCTGTTATTTCGAGATCCGCGGGGAAACGCTCTACGCCCACTTCATCCTGCACCGGAATTCCCTGACCGATTTCATCTACCGCAACCGGCTTCCGATCACCGAGGAAACGATGGTGGAGCAGCACAAGTCCTTCTGGAAATACCTCGAAACCCTGAAGAAGAACGATCCCTCGTGAGCGGGGAGGGGCCAGAGCCGGAAACGCCGGAAACGCCGGACCCCCGGGCGCCAAGCCTTGTCGGGCACATGTACGCGGACGCGGGCGAGGCGAGCAAGATCTACCTCCTTCCCAACCTGATGACGGCGGGCAACCTCTTTTGCGGGTTTGTCGCCATGATCCGCTGCATCCAGGCCAAGTTCGCCTCCTCGGCGGAAGGGGTCGGCGCGGATTTCATCGACACCATCGCGCAGACTCCGTCGGAGCTCTACGAGCAGGCCGTCTGGTTCATCCTCGCGGCGGTTATTTTCGATATGCTGGACGGGCGCATGGCCCGCCTGACGAAGAAGGAATCCCTCTTCGGGAAGGAATTTGACTCCCTTGCGGACGTGGTCTCCTTCGGGGTCGCTCCGGCAATGCTGGTTTTCTTCCTTCTCCTGAGCCCCACGGCGGACTTCCCCCTTGTGCGGACCATCGGCGGCCTTGTCGGGTTTTTCTATCTCCTCTGCGCGGCCGTCCGGCTGGCCCGTTTCAATGTCATCACCTCGCCGCTCCTGCCCCCGGCGGAGAACTTCCCGGAACACGATTTTCTCGGCCTCCCGGTGCCGGCGGCGGCGGGCATGGTCTCCTCGATCGTCCTTGTGCTGAACCGCTTTGACCTTCCCCAGGCCGCCCTCTTCCTGCCCGTCCTGATGATCCTCATCGGGCTCCTGATGGTCTCCAGTGTCCCCTATCCGAGCCTGAAGACGATCGGGGTGAACCGGCGCATCGGCTTCCGGGGATTTATCTTTGTCCTCCTCCTCATCACGGCGGTCTACCTTTTCCACTTCCTCGCCATCGCGCTCGTCTTTCTCGGCTACATCTTCTATGGCCTCCTGCGTCATTTCCGGCACTTCCGGAAGGAGGCCGGCGAGGCCGCCTGACCCCTGAAACCGCCCCTCCGCGATGTTCCTCTTTTCCCTGCGTGCCCTCTGGAAAGGCCTCAAGCGGAACAGCCTCATCTTTTCCCTCGTCTTCGCGATGGCGGTTATGGAGATCTCCCTTGCCGGCCTGATCCGGAACCCCCTTCGCGGATTCGGCCTCTGGTGGCCGTTGATCCTGATCCTCCCCTTCCTCCTAATCGGGCAGGCCGCGAAGCTGGAACAGCGGCTCCGGCTGCGTCCGCCTGTGCGGCGTTTCTGCGTCCTCCTCCTTCTCGGGGGCTCGCTTCTCCTCTCGGTTCTCTTCTGGCGCTACGAGGCGGCCCTCGAGGCACGCTACGCGGAGAGCATCAAGCCGGGACCGAAATTCGAGGAACCGAAGCGCGAGGTGACGCTCCCCCGGGGCCCGCGGCACCGGCGCTGAGAACCCCCGCGGCGGCTCAATCGCCGCGTACGCCCCGGTCCCCCCGTTCGGCGAGGCGGCGGGCAATGTCCCCCTCGAGGTGGAGGGTGCGGGTCGGGAAGGCGACGCTGGAACCGTGGTCGGCGACAATGGTCGCTATCTTCATGTTGATGCGCTGCCGGATTTCCATGTACTCGAGCCACTTGGTTGTCGCGGTGAAATAATACACGAGGATGTCGAGGGAACTGCTCCCGAAATCGGTCCAGTTGACGAGGATGAATTCCTGGTTGACGCCCTCGTCCTCGCCCAGCATGGCGCGGATGGCCGCGACGATTTCCCCCATTGTATCGGGCGGGGTCCCGTAGGTGACCCCGACGACCTGCTTGACGCGCCGCTTGGGCATCCGGGAGAAGTTGTCGATCATCTCGTTCGCGAGGACGGCATTGGGAATGGAGATGACCGTCTTCGGCCAGGTGCGGACCTTGGTCGAGCGGAGGCCGATCTCCTCGACATCGCCGTCGACGGTGTCGCCGACCTGGATCCAGTCGCCGACACGGAAGGGCCGGTCCAGGGCGAGGGCGATGGAGCCGTAGATGTTGGCGATGGTGTCCTTGGCGGCAAAAGCGAAGGCCGCGCCCCCGATGCCAAGGGTGGCGATGATGCCCCCGATGTTGTACCCGAGGTTGTCGATGACCATGACCGCCCCGACAATGATGATGAAGACCCGGAGCGACTTTTTCACAAGGGAGCCGAAGCCGCGGAAACTGTCCGTTCCGGTCTTTGAGGAAAAGCTCGAGAGGACGTCGACAAGGACATCCGCGATCCGGAATAATCCCCAGAAGACGATAAAGATCGAGAGGCCGCGGAATATGGTCCGGATGATGTCCGCCCATTGCGGGTCGAGGGGCAGGGCCACCGTGGCGAGAAAGAGCCCAAGCAGGAGCAGGAAGGTCGAGGCCGGCTTCTCGAGGGCCTCGATAAAGGCGTCGTCATGGGTCCACTTCGTGCGCTGGGCGATCCGCTTCATGTTGGCGAAGAGCAACCGGGTGGTGACGCCCCGCAGGAAAAGGGTCAGGAGGATGATCCCGAAGCTCAGGAAAAGCTCGCCCAGCGTGAAGGGTCCGGTCTCGACCGCCATCAGTTTTTCCCATGTACCAGCATCCATAATCTCCTCCTTTTTCAAGGCAGGTTTTAAACTCGCACCACCTTGGCAACGGAAAAGCTTTCTTGATCCATGCCGAATCCCTCCTTTTTGTAAATTGCGTTGACAGCATCCGGACCGGAACGCCTCTTCTATCAAGCTGACGCCGCCCTGTCCACCGCCAGAACGAATGGAAAATATTCATCCCGAGTTTCACCGCATGCTTGGCCGCGAGGCCAAGGAATCCCTTCTCCGGCAGCGTGGCTGCGTCTTCTGGCTCTACGGTCTCTCCGGTTCCGGCAAATCAACCATCGCCAACGCCTTTGAACGCGAGCTCCACAAGGCCGGCATCCTCACCCAGATCCTTGACGGCGACAACATCCGTTCCGGCCTCAACCAGAATCTCGGGTTCTCCGATGAGGACCGGGCCGAGAACATCCGCCGCATTGCCGAGGTCGCCCGCCTCTACCTCCATTCCGGGATCGTCACCATCACCAGCTTTATCTGCCCCACGCGCCAGCTTCGCCAGCTCGCCCGCTCCATCATCGGTCCCGACGACTTCCTCGAGGTCTTCATCAGCGCCAGTTTCGAAACCTGCGCCAGACGCGATCCCAAAGGCCTCTACGCGAAGGCCAAGGCCGGGGCCATCCCCGACTTCACCGGCCGCGATTCCCGCTTTGAGCCCCCCGCTCCCGACGACCCCGTCCTCCATCTCAATACCGACGGCGTCCCTCTCGAGAGCTGTGTCCAGACCCTCCTCGAGGCCCGCACGAGGTGGGAGGAAAAGGGCACCCCCCTGTGAACTTGACTATTTTACCCAATGAACTGTCAATGAAGCTTTAATGATGCACAGATCCTATACAGTAACGCACTTGGAGCACCTTGAATCGGAGGCGATTTTCATTCTCCGGGAGGTGGCGGCGCAATTCCAGAAACCGGTCCTGTTGTTTTCGGGGGGGAAGGACTCGATCTGCGTGGCGCATTTGGCGCGGAAGGCCTTCTGGCCGGCGCGGATACCGTTTCCGTTGATGCACGTGGACACGGGGCATAATTTCTCGGAGACGATGGCATTCCGGGACCGGTTTGTGGCGGAGCTTGGGGCCCGGCTGGAGGTGGCCTCGGTACAGGCCTCGATTGACGAGGGCCGCGTGGTGGAGGAGAAGGGGGCGCTGGCCTCGCGCAACGGGCTGCAGACGGTGACTTTGCTGGACGCGATCGAGAAGCACGGGTTTGACGCGGCGATCGGGGGAGCGCGGCGGGACGAGGAGAAGGCGCGTGCGAAGGAGCGTTTTTTCTCGCACCGGGATGATTTCGGGCAGTGGGACCCGAAGAACCAGCGGCCGGAGCTGTGGAACCTGTTTAACGGGAAGATGAACGCGGGGGAACACTTCCGGGTATTTCCGTTGTCGAACTGGACGGAGATGGACGTCTGGCAGTACATCAAGCGGGAGAAGATCGAGTTGCCGGGGATCTATTTCTCGCACCGGCGGACGGTATTCGAGCGCGGGGGGACCCTGATGGCCCTGACGGATTTCGTGACCCTGCAGGAGGGCGAGGAGCCCAGCGAGGAGGTGGTGCGTTTCCGGACGGTGGGGGATGCGACCTGCACCGGGTGCACGCTCTCGAAGGCGAGCACGGTGGACGACATCATTGCGGAGGTTGCGGCGGCGCGGCAGACGGAACGGGGGACCCGTTCGGATGACCGGCGTTCGGAGACGGCGATGGAGGATCGCAAGAAGCAGGGATATTTCTAATCGGTCAGGAAGGAATTCAAAGAAGATGGCAGAAACAGACGGAAAAGACAGCTACCTGGACATGGAGCTGCTGCGGTTCTCGACCGCAGGCTCGGTGGACGACGGGAAGTCGACCCTGATCGGGCGGTTGATGTACGACACGAAGACGATTTTCGAGGACCAGCTGGAGGCGGTCGAGCAGACCTCGAAGCAGCGCGGGGACGAGAACGTGGACCTTGCGCTGCTCACGGACGGCCTGCGTGCGGAACGGGAGCAGGGGATCACGATTGACGTGGCCTACCGGTATTTCGCGACCCCGAAGCGGAAGTTCATCATAGCGGACACGCCTGGACACATCCAGTACACGCGCAACATGGTCACGGGAGCCTCGACGGCGAACCTGGCGATCATCCTGGTGGACGCGCGGCACGGGGTCATCGAGCAGAGCTGCCGCCATTCCTTCATCGCCTCGCTCCTGCAGATTGAGCACGTCGTGGTGGCGGTGAACAAGATGGACCTTGTCGACTGGTCGGAGGAGCGCTTTGAGGAGATTGTCCGCGACTACAAGGACTTTGCCTCGCGGCTGGACATCCCCCAGATCACCTTCATCCCGATCTCGGCCCTGCACGGGGACAACGTCGTGAACCGCTCGGAGAACATGCCCTGGTACGAGGGCTCGAGCCTTCTCTTCCACCTCGAGACGGTCTACATCGGGCCGGACGCCAACCACATTGACGCCCGCCTGCCGGTGCAGTGGGTGGTGCGCCCGCATTCCGACAAGTGGCATGATTTCCGGGGCTACGCGGGCCGGGTGGCCGGCGGGGTCTTCAAGCCGGGCGACGAGGTCACGGTCCTCCCCTCGGGATTCAATTCGCGTATCCGCAAAATCCATACATTTGACGGGGAGATCGAGGAGGCCTTCCATCCGCACAGCATCCTTGTCACCCTGGAGGACGACATCGACATCTCGCGCGGGGACATGCTCGTGAAGCCGAACAACCGGCCGCGGGTGGACCAGGACATCGACGCCATGATCTGCTGGTTCTCGGAGAAGCGCAAGCTGCAGGCGGGGGACAAGCTCCTCGTCCGCCACACCACGCGCGAGGTCAAGGCGATCATCAAGTCGGTCCAGTACAAGGTGAACGTGAACACCCTGCACAAGGAGGAGGACAACCTCACTGTCGGCCTGAACGAGATCGCCCGCGTCCACCTGCGGGTGGCGAGCCCGCTTTTCTTCGACGAGTACACGCGCAACCGGATCACCGGATCGCTGGTCCTCGTCGACCCCTTCACCCATGAGACGCTGGCCGGCGGCATGATCCGGTCTCTTTGAGGGGGGCCTTCAACCCATGGACAAGGAACGACCACTATGAGCATCGAGGAAACAAGCGCGTCCTGTGCGGGCCGGGTGGCCCTGATCACGGGGATCACGGGCCAGGACGGGTCCTACCTGACGGAGCAGCTCCTGCAGAAGGGCTACACGGTGCACGGGATGGTGCGGCGGAGCAGTTCCTTCAACCGGGGCCGCATCGAGCATCTCTACCTTGACCCGGAGATCGGCGGGAACCGGCTTCACCTCCATTACGGTGACCTGACGGATTCCTCCAACCTGAACCGGCTTCTTGAGAAGATCGGTCCGGACGAGATCTACAACCTCGGGGCGCAGTCGCACGTGAAGGTCTCCTTCGAGGTCCCGGAATACACCGCGGAGGTCGACGCAATCGGGGTCCTGCGTTTCCTCGACGCGATCAAGGAAGTGGGCCTGAAGGACAAGACGCGCTTCTACCAGGCCTCGACCTCGGAGCTCTACGGGGCGGTCCAGGAAGTGCCGCAGACGGAGAAGACGCCCTTCTACCCGCGCTCGCCCTACGGGGTGGCCAAGCTCTACGGTTACTGGATCATCGTCAATTACCGGGAATCCTACGGGCTCCACGCCTCCAACGGGATCCTTTTCAACCACGAGTCGCCGCGCCGAGGGGAATCGTTTGTGACCCGCAAGATCACCCGCACGGTGGCCCGGATCATGCACGGGCTGCAGGAGACCCTCCACCTGGGCAACCTCGACGCGAAGCGTGACTGGGGTTACGCCCCGGAGTACACCGAGGGGATGTGGCGGATGCTCCAGCACGGGACCCCGGACGACTTTGTCCTCGCGACGAACGAGATGCACACGGTGCGTGAATTTGCGGAGAAATCCTTTGCCGCGGCGGGAATTCCCCTCGAATGGCACGGGAGCGGGGAAGCGGAAACGGGCGTCGACGACACCGGGAAGGTGCGCGTGGCGGTCGACCCGGCCTACTACCGGCCGGCCGAGGTGGAGCTGCTCATCGGCGACTACAGCAAGGCGAGGACCCAGCTGGGCTGGGAACCCCAGACCCGTTTCGAGGACCTTGTCAGGCTGATGACGGAGGCCGACATCGCGGCCGTCGGGCAGGAGGGCCGCTGAGCGGTCCGGCCGGCAGGCGGCAAACGGCCGGGGGAATGCCAACGGAAAGGAAGAAGGATGAAGGAATCGGATAAGATCTACGTCGCGGGCCACCGGGGAATGGTCGGCTCAGCCGTCATGCGCTGCCTTGAGGCGCGGGGTTATGACAACCTGATCGGGCGGACGCGGAATGAGTTGAACCTCATCCGGCAGGCGGAGCTGGAGGCCTTTTTCAAGGACGAGAAGCCGGACGTGGTGATCTTCGCCGCGGCCCGGGTGGGTGGTATCCACGCCAACAACACCTATCCGTCCGAGTTCATGTACGAGAACATGATGGCGGAAATGAACGCCATCCACGCGGCCTTTGAAAACGGCTGCCGGCGTTTTCTTTTCCTCGGGTCCTCCTGCATCTACCCGCGCGAGGCCCCGCAGCCGATGCCGGAATCCTGCCTCCTGACCTCGGCCCTCGAGGCGACCAACGAGGCCTACGCTCTCGCCAAGATTTCCGGGCTGAAGTACTGTTCGTACCTGCGGCGCCAATACGGCGTCCTTTTCCATTCGGCCATGCCGACCAACCTCTACGGTCCCGGGGACAACTACCACCCGAAGGATTCGCATGTCCTCCCGGCCCTCATCCGGCGCTTCCATGAGGCCCGCGAGAGCGGTGCGGAATCGGTCACGATCTGGGGCACGGGTACCCCGCGGCGGGAGTTCCTCCATGTGGACGACCTCGCCGGGGGCCTGCTCTACCTGCTCCAGCTGGAGAACCCGCCGGACTGGGTAAACGTCGGCTCCGGGGAGGACATCGCGATCCGCGACCTTGCCCGCCTCGTGGCCACGGTGACCGGTTTCGAGGGGAGCATTGTCCTCGATACCGACAAGCCGGACGGGACGCCGCGCAAGCTGATGGACAATTCCCTCATCCGTGAACTCGGGTGGAAACCGCGGATTTCGCTGCGGGAGGGGATTGAATCGGCCTACGCCGATTTCCTCGACGCGCTTGAATCTGGACGTCTGCGGAGCTAGCCGCCAGGATCAACGGCATGAAGATTCTCCTCACCGGATGCGCGGGCTTTGTCGGCTGGAAGACGGCAGAGCTGCTCCTGCGCGACGGTCATGAGGTTGTCGGCCTCGACAACCTCAACGCCTATTACCCGCCGGCCCTCAAGCGCTGGCGGGTGGAGCAGCTGGAGGGCCTCGGCGGGGACGGGTTCCGCTTCGTCGAGGGGGACCTGCTCGACAACGAACTCCTCGGGCGGCTCTTCGGGGAAACGGCCTTTGACGGGGTGATCAACCTTGCCGCGCGTGCCGGGGTACGCCCCTCCATCGAGCAACCGGGGCTCTATGTGGCGACCAACCTCTCCGGGGCGGTCGCGCTCATGGAGCAGATGGTGGCCCACGGCGTGGACAAGCTGGTCCTCGCCTCGACCTCCTCGATCTACGCCGGCCAGCCGGCTCCCTTCCGGGAGGACCAGCCGGTCGACCGTCCCCTTTCCCCTTACGCGGCCTCGAAGAAGGCGGCCGAGGTGATGGCCTGGACCTTCCACCACCTGCATGGTCTGGATGTATCGATCGTCCGCTACTTCACGGTCTACGGCCCGGCGGGCCGGCCCGACATGTCGCCCCTGAAGTTCACCCACCGGATCGCCTCGGGACGTCCCTTTCCGCTCTACGGGGACGGGGAGCAGCGGCGCGACTTCACCTACATTGACGATATTGCCCGCGGGACCATCGCCGCCCTCGCCCCGCTGGGTTACGAGATCATCAACCTCGGGGGCGGCAACGAACCCATCTCCATCAACGCCATGATCGCCCTCCTCGAGCGTTTCACCGGTAAGGCGGCCCGCATCGAGCGCCATCCCTGGAACGAGGCCGACATGCGGGACACCGCGGCCGACATCTCGAAGGCGGCCCGCCTCCTCGGCTGGCAGCCGGAGGTCGCCCCGGAGGAAGGCCTCAAGGCGCTCGCCGACTGGTATCTCGCCGAGGCCTCATGGCTCGATCCTGTTTTAAGCACCCGGGAATGAATATGAAACCTGCCCTTACCTCTATCCTCATCCTCTTCCTTGCCCCCCTTTTGCTCCATGCCGGACTGGAATGGGAGAACGAGACCGTGGACCTGAAGGCGGGCCTTGCCGACAGCCGCTCGGAGGCCGTTTTCCGATTCACGAACACCGGGGAGGAACCGGTCACGATCACCCGCATGACCTCCTCCTGCGGCTGCACCGTCCCCGAACTGGAAAAACGCACCTACGCCCCGGGCGAGGGGGGCGAGATCACGGCGGTCTTCACCTTCGGCTCGCGGGAGGGCCGGCAGGAGAAGCGCATCACGGTGGAGTCGCGCACGGAGGGGGAGACAACCACCGAGCTGCTCAATTTTGTGACCCACATTCCGCGGTGGGGAAACCTCACCCCGCGCCTGCTCCGCTGGGGCGTTGACGCGGAAGCGACAGCGAAGGAGGTCCGCCTGCGTCTCGACGATCCGGAGCGGATGAGCGAGCCGGTGCTGAAGGCCTCCCCGAAGGCCTTCCGGCTGGAGCCGGTGGAGGCGGGCCCCTCGGAATGGGTCTACCGGGTCCGCCCCGTTGATACGGGGTCGCGCGAGACCGAACGCATCGTTTTCGAAGTCACGGCGACGGTGGACGGACAGAGGCATGAACGGGCCTTCGCCTTCCATTGCCTGATCCGCTGATTTAACCCGAAACCAGAAAACCATGAACAAACGCATTCTCGTCACCGGCGGCGCCGGCTTCCTCGGTTCGCACCTGATCGACCGGCTCATTGAGCAGGGCCACGACGTCATCTGCCTCGACAATTTTTTCACGGGGGAGAAGGACAATATCCGTCACCTGCTTTCCCATCCGAAGTTCGAGCTGATGCGCTGGGATGTCACCGATCCCTTCAAGGTCGAGGTTGACCAGATCTACAACCTCGCCTGTCCGGCCTCGCCGGTCCATTACCAGTACAACGCGATCAAGACGGTGAAGACCTCCGTCATGGGGGCGATCAATTGCCTCGGGCTGGCGAAGCGGGTCAAGGCGCGTATCTTCCAGGCCAGTACCTCGGAGGTCTACGGGGATCCGGAGATCCATCCGCAGGTCGAATCCTACCGTGGATCGGTCAACCCCATCGGGATCCGGGCCTGCTACGACGAGGGGAAGCGGGTCTCGGAAACGCTCTTTTTCGATTACCACCGGCAGAACGGGGTCGATATCCGGGTGGTGCGCATTTTCAATACCTACGGACCGCGGATGCATCCGGGAGACGGGCGCGTGGTCTCCAACTTCATTGTCCAGGCCCTCCGGAACGAGGACATCACCGTCTACGGGGACGGTGCCCAGACGCGTTCCTTCTGTTATGTCGACGACCTCGTGGAAGGCTTTCTCAGGATGATGGCCTGTGAGGATTTCACCGGGCCGGTCAACCTTGGCAACCCGGGTGAATTCACGATCCTCGAGCTGGCGGAGGCGGTCATCCGCCTCACGGGTTCGACGTCGCGCATCATCAACGAGCCCCTGCCGCAGGATGACCCGCTCCAGCGCAAGCCCGACATCAGCCTTGCCCGGGAGCGTCTTGGCTGGGAGCCCAAGGTTCCCCTCGAGGAGGGCCTGAAACGGACCATCGCCTACTTTGAGACGGTCCTCGCGGAGGGCTGAGG
>JAWLGH010000150.1:0-3124 GCA_041685165.1 Oceanipulchritudo sp.
TCCCCCCGCGACGACCGTCCCCCCCGCGCCTTTATATGCGTTTTTATGCAATTATTCTTGAAGAAAAGACGAAGGCGACAAGTTTAGGGGAAAAGGCATGGGAATGGACCTGGCCTGAAGGAAAGCGGAGGATGAAGGAGCGAGTAAAAAGGATGATGGGGATACTCATGCTGGGGATTGCGGGACTGGCCTGCAATGCCGCGGAGGAAAAGGCGGAGAGGCTGGAGGGGATAACGGCGGAGACGCTACTGGCGGATCCGGCTTACCGGGCGATGAGCTATTCAGGCTGGAGGACGACAAAGCGGGCCGCGGCGTTGTCGCCGACGATACCGGAACTGAAAGAGGACCTGCGTTTGATGGAGGCGATGGGGATCGGACTGATACGGACCTACAACACGCAGCTCTATCCGCAGACGGAACGTATGTTGGCGGCGATGCGGGAATTGCGGGAGGAAGATCCGGACTTCGAGATGTATGTGATGCTGGGGGCCTGGATCCAGTGTGCCGGGGCTGATGGGCCCGAGCCCGACAACACGGTCGAGGACGAGGCGCTGAACCGACGTGAGATCAAGCGGGCAATCGAACTGGCGGAGGAATATCCGGAAACGGTGAAGATCATTGCCGTCGGCAATGAGGCCATGGTCACGTGGCAGCCCCATCATGTGGCTCCCGGGGTCATCCACAAATGGGTCAAGGTTCTCCAGGAGGCACGCGAGGAGGGCTTGCTTGATCCGGATACCTGGATCACGACCTCGGACAACTGGGCGGCCCTCGGGGGTGAGGCGGGATACCGGAATGATGACCTTGTGGCCCTTCTGCGCGCATTGGATTTTATTTCCCTGCACACCTACGCCTTTCACGATACCTATTACTACCCGACTTTCGCGTGGGCCGTGGAGGAAGATGCCGGGCTTCCGGTGCCCGAACAGCGAAAGCGGGCCGTGGAGCGGGCCCTTGCCCATCAAAAGGAGCAAGTGGAGGCGGTCCGGGCCTACCTGGCTGAAAAGGGGATCCAGCATCCCATTCACATTGGAGAGACGGGCTGGGCCTCGCGGGACGACTCCCACTATGGTCCGGAAGGGACCCGGGCCGCCGATGAGTACACGTCGATGCTCTTTCATGACGCGGTTCGCGAGTGGACCGATTCCGCCGGAATGAGCTGTTTTTATTTCCAGGCCTTCGACGAGCCCTGGAAGAGCTCCACCGTTGACGGGTCAGAAAGCCATTTCGGCCTCTTCACGGCTGACGGGCGGGCCAAGGCGGTCATCTGGGACCTTGTGGATGCGGGCGTATTCGAGGGTTTGGGCCGGGATGGAAAGCCGGTCAAAAAGACTTTTGGCGGGGACCCCGTCCGCCTGATGGAAACCGTCGAAGCTCCGGTTATTTTCAAGCACGAGTAGCGATCAGGATCCCGCCCGTCCCGGGGCAACATAACTCTCTCTTTGTCTGGACTTCACAGAAGGCGAAGAAACTGGCAGGGTGGGCGGTATGAAGAAGCGTATCTGGTTTTTAACGGGCAGCCAGCATCTGTATGGCGAGGCAGCCCTGAAGCAGGTTGACCGGGACGGTGGTGAAATTGTCGCTGGCCTTCAGGGAGCCCTGGACGGGGCGGTTGAGCTGGTCCAGCGTCCGGTGTTGAAAACGCCGGAAGAGATCCGGCGGGTATGCCTTGAGGCGGACGCGGACGACAGGTGCGCCGGTCTGGTCTGCTGGATGCACACCTTTTCGCCGGCGAAGATGTGGATTCGCGGGCTTGTGGGCTTGAGAAAGCCGATCTGCCATCTGCACACCCAGTTCAACCGGGACATACCGTGGTCGGAGATCGACATGGATTTCATGAACTTGAACCAGTCGGCGCATGGGGGGCGGGAATTCGGGCACATGCTGACACGCCTGCGGATACCGCGAAAAGTGATTGTCGGTCACTGGAAGGAGAAGTGCGTGGTGGACCAGCTGAAGGCGTGGTTTGCGGTGGCTGCGGGGTGGCACGAACTGCGGACCCTCCAGGTTGTCCGGTTTGGGGACAACATGCGGCAGGTATCCGTCACGGAGGGGGATAAAGTGGAGGCGGAGACGGTCTTTGGGATGTCGGTCAACACACACGGTATCGGCGACCTTGTAGAGATGATCGGGGAGGTAAGGGAAGGCGAAATCAAGGACCTCTGCGAGGAATACGCGGAGGCCTATGAGTTGGATCCGGTCCTCGCCGCGGGAGGGGAGCGGCACGAATCGCTCCGGGAGGCCGCCCGGATTGAAGCTGGAATGAGGAAATTCCTCACGGCCGGTGGATACGGGGCATTCACGGATACCTTTGAAGACCTGCACGGGATGAAGCAACTTCCGGGTCTGCCAGTCCAGCGGTTGATGGCCGATGGTTATGGCTTCGGGGCGGAGGGTGACTGGAAACACGCGGCCCTTGTCCGGGTGATGAAAGTGATCGGCGGAGATGGGGGAAAAGGGACCTCATTCATGGAAGACTACACCTATCATTTTGATCCTGCGGGGGCCCGCTGCCTCGGATCCCACATGCTGGAGATCTGTCCCTCGATTGCGGCGGAAAAGCCACGCTGCGAGATTCATCCGCTGGGTATCGGCGGAAAGGCGGATCCGGTTCGCCTTGTCTTTGACGGGGCTTCAGGAGCGGCGATCAACGCCTCCCTTGTCGACCTCGGGAACCGTTTCCGTTTCATCATCAACGAAGTGGAAAGCGTGCCCATACCCGAACCGATGCCAAAGCTTCCCGTGGCGCGCGTCCTCTGGGATGCCAAGCCGGACCTTGTGACCTCCGCGGAAGCCTGGATCCAAGCGGGTGGGGCCCATCACACCGGCTTCAGTTTGGACGTCACAACAGAACAGATTGAAATGCTCGCGGAGATGGCGGGCGTGGAGTGCGTGGTCATCGACAAGGAGACGGAAATGCGTCGTTTCAAACAGGACCTGCGTGTGGGTGAGGTCTATTACACAAACAGGAGGTAATGGAAAATGGAGCACAAGGCACTGCGAGAAGCCTGTTGCGAGGCAAACCGGGAACTGCCCAGGACCGGTCTGGTGGACCTGACCTTTGGCAATGTCAGCGTATTGGATCCGGATTCCGGAATATTCGCGATCAAGCCGAGTGGCGTTG
>JAWLGH010000151.1:0-3109 GCA_041685165.1 Oceanipulchritudo sp.
TCGCCGAATTGTCCGGATTCCATTCCCAGGCCGTCTTCAATCGCTTCATCCGCCGCGAGACCGGCCTGACACCTTCCGCATGGCGCAAATCTCTCTTCCCGACAACTCGCTGACCGTACAGGGCCTCCTCCTTGGGTGTCGGGCAGCGCGCAAAGTATAGCGGGAATAGAACCGAGCCGATCCCTAAACGCCACAAACCCCGTGGGCAGGATGCTGGAGGAGTTGATAAAGGGGAATTCATCATTGGGGTAGGTTACGCTTCCCAACATTGTTGGAGCAACTTACCGATTTGCTTGCCTTATCCTGCCTTATGCAGACAAGCGTACTGCCTGCCCGGTTGATTGCGACACAGCGGGGTTTCCATTCTCCATTCTCCCCAAAGTCGGATTCCCCTGCGGATTTCCTTGTCGCTTCGCTAACCAAAGCTAATAAGGAGAAGTGTGCATCGCTGAAATGTCGAATAACAGGGGAGAAAGGGAAGCCCGTAGCACCTCCCTTGAACAGGCTGATGTCGCCTTCCCCGTAGTGGGCATCGGGGCTTCGGCGGGTGGACTGGAGGCCTTGGAGGAATTGTTCACCCATACGCCCCATCCGTCCGGAATGGCCTTCGTGGTCATCCAGCATCTCGACCCGACCCGCGAAGGCATGATGCCGGAGCTCTTGCAGCGGAAAACGGCCATGCCGGTTGCCGAGGCCGAAGACCGCATGCCGGTTTTGAAAGATCACGTCTACGTGATCCCGCCGAACCATGACATCTCCATTTTGAACGGGGTGCTACATTTGCTGGAACCTTCCGCCCCGCGTGGGCTCCGCTTGCCGGTGGATTTCTTCCTTCGCTCCCTCGCACTTGATCAACAGGAGCGCAGTATCGGCGTGGTTCTTTCCGGAATGGGGTCCGATGGGACGCTGGGATTACGGGCCGTTAAGGAAAAAGGTGGGCTCGTCCTCGTCCAGGACCCACGAACGGCTAAGTGCGACAGTATGCCTGCCAGCGCCATCGAAGCGGGCCTTGCCGATATCGTTGCACCGGTGAATGAAATTCCCACGAAAATCCTTGCCTGGTTGCAGCATAGACCGCTCGTCACAAAGCAAAAGGAGCCTGAGCCGGAAGGAGACCAGGCCACCCTGGAGAAGGCCGTCATTCTCCTCAGGGAACATTCAGGCCACGACTTTTCCCGCTACAAGCGAAATACCCTGCACCGTCGCATGGAACGTCGTATGGGAATCCACCAGATTGACCGCATTGAAGCCTACATCCGCTACCTCCGTGAAAACCCGCAGGAGCTGGACCTGCTCTTCAAGGAGTTGTTGATCGGTGTCACCCGTTTCTTTCGAGACCGTGCTAATTGGGACTGTCTGAGCGATAGCCTCCCCAAGCTTCTGGCCGGGCGCCCTTCCCACCATCCCCTGCGCGCATGGGTTCCCGGTTGTTCGACCGGAGAGGAAGCTTACTCGCTCGCTATGGTGCTGAAGGAGAGCGTCGACAAGCATCTGCCCGATGCCCATTGCCCCATCCAGGTCTTTGCCACTGATCTCGACAAGGATGCCATTGCCCGCGCGCGCGCGGCTCTTTTCCCGGAGAATATTGCCACCGATGTACCTCCCGACCGGCTGGAACGGTTCTTCGCAAGGACAGAACACGGCTACCGAATCCGGACCGAGATTCGCGAAATGGTCGTCTTTGCTCCTCAGAACCTGCTCATGGATCCACCCTTCACGAAACTGGACATCCTCAGTTGCCGGAACCTTCTCATATATCTTGAGCCCGGCATGCAGCAGCTGTTGATGCCAATTTTCCATTACAGCCTTAACCCGGGAGGCATTCTCTTTCTTGGCAGCTCGGAGACCATCGGGGAGTTCACATCCCTTTTCTCTCCCATTGATGCAAATGCTCGTCTGTATCGAAGCCTGGAATCAAAGGAACGGCTTCACCCGCCGGAGTTACCGGCGACATTCGGCAAGGCTGGCTCGGGAGAGGAACCTGAGCCACCCAAGGCGAAACCGGCCCCATGCCTGCAATCTCTTGCCGAGGCACAGGTTCTCCGTGCCTACGCTCCACCGGCCGTGCTGGTAGACGATAAAGGCGACATCCTATACATCAGCGGTCGCACAGGGAAGTATCTGGAACCCGCCGCAGGCAAGGCGAATTGGAACCTCTTCGCCATGGCCCGCGAGGGTATGCGCAACAAACTGTTTGCCGGCTTTCAAAAGGTCCTGCGGAAAGAGAAGCACATCACCGTGCGCCAATTGCAACCCGATGGCATGCCAAAGGGCAAAGGCGTCGATGTTGAAATGGAGCGCCTTGGAGGCCACACTGAATTACAGGGCTTGATCATGATCGTTTTTCACGATGTCGCTCTGCCGAAGGAGGTAAAGCGGCAGGGTCCCCTCCCCGATCAGCCGCAAGTGGAGGAACTCAAGCGCGAGTTGGACGAGTTGCGCGAGGACGCACGCCTGACCCGTGAGAATATGCAGGTGACTCAGGAACAACTGAGCTCCACCAATGAGGAACTGCAGTCCGCCAACGAGGAATTACAGTCCACCAATGAGGAATTGATGACCTCCAAGGAAGAAATGCAATCGCTCAACGAGGAACTGCAGACGGTCAATGCCGAGTTGCAGGTCAAGGTCGATGAATTGTCGCAGACAAGCAGCGACATGAAAAACCTCCTCAACAGCACGGACATCGCCACCGTTTTCCTGGATAATGATCTGAATGTCCGCCGGTTCACGCAATGCGCGACAACCATTTTCAAATTAATCCCCAGAGACGTTGGCCGCCCCATAACCGACCTTTCCACCCGATTGATGTATCCGGAAATGGAGACAGATATCCGGGATGTTTTGCGAAAGCTCCTCGCGTCGGAAAAACCGGTTGCCACCAGCGACGGCTGTTATTTCGCCGTCCGCATCATGCCCTACCGGACGCTGGACAACCGCACCGATGGTGTCGTCATCACTTTCACCGACATCACTGCGGCAAAGCGTCTGGAAGCGGCATTGCGCGATCGACACGCCGAACTGGAGAAGCGTGTCCACCACACTGCCAAAGACCCGAAAGGAAATCCCGATGCCACCTGACCAAAACGATCACCACGGCGGGGAGGAG
>JAWLGH010000021.1:0-45489 GCA_041685165.1 Oceanipulchritudo sp.
TGCGCCGGGAACTGGACGAGGGAAGCCCGCTGGGTGAGCAGGCCCGGGAAATCATTGCCTCCGGCGGCCTTGTCCCGGACGAGATCATCGTGCAGATTATCGAGAAGACGATCGCCGAGAACGCGCAGGGGGAAGGCTTTCTTTTCGACGGCTTTCCGCGGACGACGATCCAGGCCTACATCCTCGAAGGCCTGATGATCAAGTTGAACACCTCCCTGACCTGTCTGATCGATCTCCAGGTACCGGAGGATGTCTCGGTGGAGCGACTGGTGCAACGGGGCAAGACCTCGGGACGCAGCGACGACAACGAGGCCGTCATCCGCAACCGTCTGAAGGAATACGGGGAGAAGACGCTCCCGGTGCTGCAGTTTTACAAGGACAAAGGGGTGCGCCACAAGGTGGATGCGACCCGGACGGTCGAGGAAGTCAGCCGCGAGGTGCTCAGGATCGTCGAGGACGAGCAGCGCAAGCGCCTCCTGAATGTAGTGATTTTCGGCTATCCGGGTTCCGGGCGGGGCTCGCAGGGACGTGCCCTCGCGGAGCATTTCGGCCTCGAGTACGTGGCCACCGGACCGATGCTGGAGGAGGAGATCAAGGCGGGGACGGAGACCGGGAAGAAGATCGAGGCCCTCTACTCGAGCGGGCAGCTCGTCACGGACGAAATTGTCGTCCCCCTGATCGAGAAGCGCCTCGCGAACGCGCGGGATGTGCGGGGATTCATTTTCAAGGGCTTTCCGCGCACGCTGGTGCAGTCCTACATCCTCGAAGGGCTTTTGCGGAAACATGATGCCTCCATATCCAAGGTCATCGAGATCCAGGTCCCGACGCTGGAGCTGATCCGGCGGCTTGATGAGCGGAGCAAGACCGACCGTTGCATGCCCTACGACAGCAGCACCTCCAAGATCGTCAAGCGCCTGCAGGAACACGAGACGAAGACCGTTCCCGTGATTGCCAAGTACAGTCAGCTCCACGAGGTCCACACGGTTGACGGCATGGACACCTTCGATGTCGTTTTCCAGCGTATCGTGGATATCATCCGGCCGGCTGAGAGCTGAGGCCGGTTTGGCCAACTGGATCCGGAACGGAGGTGGGAATATCCGGGGGATTCGGGAATCACATGGGAAGAGGATGCGAAACGAAGCCACGAAACACCCCTGTGCGGGAATCCCCAGGCTGGTGCTGGCGGGGTCAGGGCATGCCCATCTGGAAGTGCTGAGGAATCTGGCCCGTCTGCGCGAGGCGGTCGTCCGGTACGCGAAACGTGGAAGCCGTTTGAGCCTCGTGGTCGGAGGCGGGGGAGCGGCGGCCTTGTGGCCGCGGCCGGCGCGGCCGGGCTGGGGGCGAAGGTCGCCCTGATTGAGCGCCGCGGGCTGGGAGGGGGAGGTCTTTGACTGTGACTTCAACCAGATGCTCGACATGGCCTGGTCTGAGAACCAAAGACGACTGAAGCTCTGGGACGTGGATCCGGAAACGATTGCCAGCCGGGCAATTGCCACCGGCACCCATTGCTATGGGTGCACGGCCGGGGCCGGATCGAGCTGCGGGGGTTCTCTCCTTTAGGCATTGACGGGAAACCGTGAACGTGCGACAATTTATGATGGATACCGATCAACACCGGAATGCCCGGAATTACTACGGGAAGGAATTAAACGGAAGCGATGACTTGAAGACAAGTGCCTGCTGCATTGACACCATCCCGGCGCAACAGAAGCACCTTCTGGGGAACATCAGCAGCGAGATACTGGACCGCTTTTATGGTTGCGGTTCACCACTTCCCTCCGCGATCGAGGGTCTGACGGTTCTTGATCTCGGCTGCGGGACTGGCCGGGATGTCTACCTCGCCGCCCAGCTGGTGGGGCCGAAAGGAAGGGTGATCGGCGTCGACATGACCACGGAGCAACTGGATATTGCACGCAAATACAGGGATTCCCAGGCAGCCCGCTTCGGGTACGCGGAGGCGAACACGGAATTTCGGGAGGCAACGATTGAAGACCTTGCGGCAGCGGGGATAGCGGACAATTCCATCGACCTTGTGATCTCAAACTGCGTCATCAACCTCTCGCCGGAAAAGGACCGCGTCTTCAAGGAGATCTTCAGGGTCCTCAGGCCGGGTGGAGAGTTGTTTTTTGCGGACGTCTTTGCGGACCGCCGCCTCCGGCCCGAGCTGGCGGATGATCCGGTCCTGCACGGGGAATGCCTTGCCGGTGCCCTTTATGAGGAGGATTTCCGTCGACTCCTGCTTCGGCAAGGCTGTCCGGACTACCGGATTTACGATGCACGCGAGCTCGAAATCACTGACCAGTCGCTCAAACGCGAACTGGGCGGGGCGCGCTTTCATTCACGGACGATCCGGGCCTTCAAACTGGACGGTCTTGAAGATCGTCCTGAGGATTACGGCCAGGCTGTCTGCTACCGGGGGACTGTGGCCGATGAACCGGATGCCTTTAAGTTGGACGAGGATCATGTTTTCGAGGCCGGGAAATATTACCCGGTCTGCGGGAACACGGCAGTCATGCTTTCGGAAACACGCCTGAAGCAACACGTCAAGGTGGTGGGTGACCGGGGAGGCCACTTCGGACTTTTCGTTTACGGCGAGACCGCCTTGTCGGCCTCCGGTGACTGTTGTTGATCTGGAAAGATAAAGAGCTGATCAAAAGCGATAGACAAGGTTCTCAAAGACTGGTTCGTTTTCCATCCTGGCGAGCGCGGTGATCGTTTTCCGTAAAAAGGCCTTCGAGCGCATCAGGTTCTCCTGCAGGACCTCGACGGGTGTCGGTATCCCAGAAACCCCATTGGCGTAATCGACGACAAATCCGGCAAGGGCGTAGGGGATTTCAAGCTCATTGGAAAGGACGGCCTCTGGTCCGCGGCTCTGGGAAATGGCTTGGACACCAGCGGCTGCCAGGGCCCTTATCTCGGTTTTGCTGTTAAACCGGGGACCATTCACATTCGCCCGGCTGACTTAAGGATCTATTCATTCCTGCATGCGCCCTCCGTTGAGGCGATCCGGTAATGGAGGAGGAGGGTCTTCGGGGAGAGGGACCTGACCGACTGGAGCGTGCAGGCAATCTCCCGGGCTGGCCTGAGCAGAGGGGTGCCCGACGTGAAGAGGAGGGGCTCGATCGTGAGGTAGAGATCGTCGACGAGGGCGTGGTCGAAGAACCATGAGGAAAGGCCGGGGCCCCCGCAGAGGGCAATGCGCGTGAACCCCTTGTCCGCGACGGCCTCCAGAAAGGACACTTTGTCGAGTCGGAGAAACTCCAGGTTGCCGGGGATCCGATCCTCATGGAAGCGGTCCGGGTCATGGGTGAAGACCCATCGCGGGGGGCCTTCGGCGGCACGCCCGCGGATGAACGCCCGCGACGCTTCATAGGTGCGGCGGCCCATGAGGACGACGTCCATCCGCTTCAGGAATCCGGCAAACCAGTTGGAATCGTCCCGGGAAGCAAAACCGGCCCCGGGTTTATCCCGGCGGGTGATGAACCCGTTGATCGATTGGACGGCGATGAAGGAGATGCGCATAAAAGGGGGGGTAGAAAAAAGGCCCGGGCCTGTCGAGACCCGGACCTTTGGAAAAAGATGAGCGTGTCCTCAGGCGCCAGTCAGCATGGGCTTGTATTTCGGCAGGTGCGTGATGAGGAGGTAGAGGTTGATTGCTGCGAGAACGTAACCGACAAGACCTCCTGCGGGAGCAAGCATGAGGTGGAAGAGGACAATGTTGACGCTCACCGGGGCGAGGAGGACAAGGCCGAGGGGGGCGAGGCGGAGCGAGAGGATGAGGACTCCGGCGATAATCTCCGTCAAGGCGATGAGAGGAAACATGTAGCCGGTTTCAGCCATGGCACCCATGAAGGCCCCGCCGGCCGGCGGCAGTTCGGGAGAGGGCATGAACCCGAGGAATTTGTTGAGTCCGAAGACGACGAAAGCCAGGCCGAGGATAATGTGTAAACCAATGATGATTTTATTTCGCATGAGTGGAATCCTTTTTGAGATTGTGTTTAAGAGAGACGGGCCAGCCTATCCACGACAACCCATAGCAGGCAATGGAAAAGCCCGCTCCGGTCAGTTTTTGACGGTTGGAGCGTTGCCGCATGATGAAGGAGACCGTACCCGGCCCTGCTGGTTACGGCCCTGCTGATTAACGGGGAATATAGATCCATCCGCCGCCGGGGGTGACGCTGCTTTCCGGAGCGTAGATCCATTTATCGAGGGACAGGCTCTGGACCCAGGGATCGTTGGGTATGTAGAGCCAGCCCAGCCAGCTGTCGGTGTTGACGTAGCCGTCGGTGACGGGCCACCCGCCCCAGGAAGGGGATTCATTGAGGGTGCTCTCTATTCCGGAGAGGGTTATGGTCGCGCTCGCGGATTGCGGCGCGGTGATGGCGACACCGGTTTGAAGGACGTTGAAACTTTCCTCCGGGATGACGGCTTCGAGGGAGAAGGGCCCCGCCTCGGGACCAATATCAGCGACAACAGAGGCGGGAAGGGGTTGAAAGGAAAAGTCGAGGATACGGATGAAGGCCTGGGTGGCAATTCCCTCCACGCTGGCAGAGGCCTCGCCGGTTCCGCGAAAGCGTACGACATCGCCGGGAAGAAGGTCGACGGAGGAGGGACTCAACTCCTGGTAGAGGAGGTGTTCGGCCCGCGCGGAATCCCCCACGGCGTAGTTGGAAAAAACAAAGGCATCCTCCTCGAGCGTCACGTAGTCGAAGACGGCGTAGGCGCCGCCCCACGATCCGGACTGGCCAACCCAGTCTCCGGAGGCGTCCAGCTTGTTGGTGTGGATGATCCATGGGTCCTCACCCAGTTGAAAATCCGGATTGGTGATCAGCTGGCCCGCGTCACTTCCGGGATAGGAGACGCTCAGAAGGGGGTTGGAACCGGCCTCGACTTCCTCGAAGTCGCTGAAGCCGTCGCCATCAGTATCGGCGACGAGGATATTGGTGCCCAAAACGTGCTCCTCGACATCGGTCAGGCCGTCCCCGTCGTCATCAGGATCGGTCTCATTCGGGATGCCATCCCCGTCGGTGTCCAGGGGCACAGTGTCCCCGAGGTCGTACACGCGGACATGATCAATCTCCATCCGCGCCGGCCAGACGTCCGGGTCGATCCCTTCCTGCCCGCCCCAGAAACCTCCCACAGCGAGATTGAGAATGAGGTGAAAGGGCTGGTCAAAGGGCCATTCCTCCCAATCCGTTCCCGGGTTCGGCGCGTCAAGGTAGAGGTCTTCGTCGACATAGAAACGGATCGCCGAGGGCGTCCATTCGACGGCGTAGGTGTGGAAGGCGGTTTCCGCTTCCGGGACGGAAATGGAATCGGTCGGCTGGGTGCCGGTGGTCCAGTTGTGGGCAAGCGAATGGAGGCTGCCATGGACCACACCGGGGTCAAACCCGACATGTTCCATGATGTCAATCTCCCCGCTTCGGGGCCAACTTCCGTAGGCATTGCCGGTGGGAAGCATCCAGATCGCCGGCCAGGTGCCCCGGCCCGAGGGAAGCTTGGCACGGACCTCGATGCGCCCGTAGAGCCAGTCCCCGGTCCCCTTGGAGAGCAGGCGTGCCGAGGTGTAGTCGTTCGACGGATTGCGCGAGGGCGGCCAGCCTTCCCTGCGCGCTTCAATGATCAGGACCCCATCCTCAACCCGCGCATTTTCAAGCCGGCCCTCGGTGTAGAATTGTTCCTCGTCGTTTCCCCAGCCGCCGCCGCCCACGTCGTAGAGCCACTTGCTGTTGTCCGGTAATCCCGGTTCCTCAAATTCATCCGACCAGATCAAGTCCGGTTGCCCCGTCAGGAGCGTGCCCGCCATTCCCAAACCACATCCGGCCAGTCCCCGTAGCCGGAGTCCCGTTTCTGCCTGCCTCTTCATCATTTTCTTCCTTTTCCAGGGTGACTGCGCCGCAATTTTATGCGTGTTTATGCAAGGTTTTTAGGTCAGGAGAAGAGAGGTGTCAAGCCGGATAGGCGGTGGGTTGAAAAAGGGGTGATGGGGACTTGCGGGGATGGGGGAGAGCGGGCAGACTCAGGTCATGATAAAAGCATATGCAGCGCGGGAAGCGGGAGGCGAACTGGAACCTTACACCTATGACCCTGGAGAACTGGGTGAGGAGGAAGTGGAAATCGAAGTGGCCTACTGTGGAATCTGCCACTCGGACCTTTCGATGCTGGAAAACGAGTGGGGGATGAGCCGTTATCCTCTGGTTGCGGGGCACGAAGTGACGGGTCGTATTGGAGCGGTGGGGTCGCGGGTCAACGGCCTTGAACGGGGCCAGTGGGTTGGACTTGGGTGGCATTCGGGATACTGTTGCCGCTGTGAATCCTGCGCGAGCGGGGACCACAACCTCTGTGCGGAGGCGGAGAACACGATTGTGGGGCGACACGGGGGTTTTGCGGACAAAGTGCGGGCCCAGGCGACGAGCGTGATCCCCTTGCCGGAGGGGGTTGACCCGGCGACGGCGGGACCGCTTTTCTGCGGAGGGATCACGGTATTCAATCCCCTCGTCCAGTACGGGGTGAAGCCCACGGACAAAGTGGCGGTCATCGGGATAGGGGGACTGGGGCACCTTGCGCTGAAGTTTCTCAAAGCCTGGGGCTGTGAGGTGACGGCTTTTTCCTCAAGTCCGGACAAGGCGGAGGAGATCCGGGGGATGGGAGCGGAGCACATCATCAATTCGCGGGATCCGGAGGCGGTTGAGGAGGCGTCCCGGCGCTTTGACCTGATTCTCTCGACGGTGAACGTGAAGCTGGACTGGAACCTTTACCTTTCGACCTTGAAGCCGAAAGGCCGGCTGCATTTTGTCGGGGCGACCCTGGACCCGCTGGACCTGAGTGTCTTTTCCCTTCTGCTGCCTCAGTTATCGGTCTCGGCCTCACCGGTCGGGAGCCCGGCAACCCTCTCCAGGATGCTTGAATTTGCGGGGCATCACGGGATCGAGCCGGTAGTGGAGACCTTTCCCATGGCGAAGATCAACGAGGCCCTGGAGCGCTTGAAATCGGGTAAGGCGCGTTACCGTATTGTCCTCGAAGGGGCGGGGATTGGCGATGCCTGACCCGCCTTATTGTCGGATTCCCAAGGTATACGGTAACCGTCCGCAGGGCAGGGAGGACAACCGGGACGGCCACTCACCTTTTCGGAAACCAGATCCAGCCTTCGCATTCGGGAACCGAAACGTCCGGTGACTCAAGGGCGTCGCGGTTGGCCTTAAAGAGGTGCGCGAGGAGGGCGCAGAGGAGCGCGTCCTCGCAGTCGGGGTGGGGCATCGGGCGAAGAAGTTCCCGCAGCGGGCGAATGACCCTGGACTGGCGGCAGGGAGTCGGATAGCCCTCGAGGGCCTGGAATCCCGAGCCGTTTGTCCAGATTCCGCAGGAAGCGATGCGGGGAGCGAATTTGGCCAGGACATGCATCCCTTTGGTAGCCTGGCTGCCAATCATGTCCTTTACCGGGGAGAGGGGCTTCCAGCCGCGCTCGAACATGAACTGCTCCGTTTTCCGGTAAAGGTAGGGATTGGCCGCGGATTCCCCGACGGCCCCGGTCGCGTGAAGGTTGTTGGCGAGGGCCCGGAGGGCCTTCGGGAATCCGAGCGGGGTGTCGATGGCCATTGTTGCCTGTACGGGATAACCTGCTACTTCCGTCCCGCACAACCGGAAGAGCGCCCGGAGCCATTCTGCCGTACCGGTCGAGCTGTTGATGGTCTCGCGCAGGTTGCCCCGCCACGGTTCCCCGACAAGGGACAGGCCATTGTCGAGGATGGCAATCGCGTCCCGGCTCTTGCTGTTGCGGTCGCAGTTCCAGCCCCCGACGTCCCATCCGATGAAATACTGGCTGTCCGTCATGGATGCATGAGGGTACCCCGGCGGAGCGGATTGACAACCCTTCCCGGTCTCTGTCGCGCTGAAGCAGTTGGCTCAAGCCCGGGGATGGGAGCTGGGCTGGCATGCGGCAAGAGCGGGCTTGCCCCGCTGGAAGGCATGGATCTACAGTTCCAGGGTGCTTTATTCCCCGCGATTCAAATTTCTCTTCGTCCACATTCCGAAGACGGGAGGCACCAGTCTGCGGGCGGCTCTCAAGCCGCTCCTCTACCGGGATCCGCTCTATTACCTGATGTGGTTTCCGCAGCGCCTGAGCAACTGGACAGGGCACCGCACAGTGACCAAGTTCCCCCGGCACGCCAAGATTGTCGCGGCCCGCGAAATGCTGCCGCAGGAAGTATTCGCAGGGCTTTTCAAGTTCTCGGTTGTCCGGAACCCCTGGGACATGCAGGTGAGTTCCTTCCACCACCTCCACAAGGAGCATCCCGGGCTGGTCCGGGGCCTGACGGATTTCAACGCCTTTGTCCGCCACAAGCTGGATCCCGGACGTGCGCCGAGTGCCCTTCTCGACATCTCCGGAACCCCGCAGATGGACTATCTGCAGGGGCTGCATGGAGACCTCCTCGTGGATGAGGTCATTTACTTCGAGAACCTGGAGGCGGGTTATCGCCGGATAGCTGGGAAGATCGGCCTGAAGCACCCCCCCGTGCTTCCCCACAGGCGCAAGGGGCGGCGTCAGCCCGACTACCGTGACTATTACGCACCTGAAACCGTCGAGCTGGTCGCGGAACGCTACCGTAAAGATATCGCGGCCTTTGGATACGCGTTTGACAGGCCGGGAGAGCCCGGCCGCTGACCCTGCCGCCGGGATCAGAGATTGGGGGCCAGCCAGCGCTCCATTTCCTCGACCGGCATGTCCTTCATGTCGGCATAAGCCTCAAGCTGGTCGCGGCCGATTCGCCCGACGTGGAAGTACTTGGCGTCGGGATGGGCGAAGTAGAGGCCTGATACGGAACCGGCCGGATACATGGCGTAATTCTCAGTGAGGCGGATGCCGGCATTTTCCTCGGCCTGCAGGAGGTCGAAGAGTTTCCGTTTCTCGGTGTGGTCCGGGGTAGCCGGATATCCGGCGGCGGGCCGGATTCCCCTGTATTTCTCGGCGATGAGATCGGCGTTGCTGAGATCCTCGTTCTTGCCGAAACCCCATTGGCAGCGGACTTCCCGGTGGAGGTACTCGGCAAAGGCCTCGGCGAGTCGATCACCTATGGCCTTGATGAGGATTGCCGTGTAGTCATCGTGCTGCTCCTCGTATTCCCGCGCCAGTTCCTCGATTTCATTGCCCGAGGTGACGGCGAAGGCTCCCATGTAGTCGAGACGGCCCGTTTCACGGGGAGCTATAAAATCGCTACAGGCGAAATAGGCGGCACCGTTCTTCCCGGACTTCTCCTTCTGCTGCCTCAGGAAGTGGAAGCGGGCGGCGGTTTCGGAACGCTCGCGGTCGTTGAAAAGCTCGACTGTCTGGCCGGTGGCATTTGCGGGCCAGAGACCGAAGACAGCCTTCGGATGAAGCCTGCCATCGGCCACCAGTTCGTCCAGAATACGTTTCCCGTCCTGGAGAAGCTTTGTCGCCTCCTCCCCGTATTTGGGATGCTCGAGGATCTTCGGGAAGACCCCCTTCAGTTCCCATGCCCAGAAGAAAGGTGACCAGTCGATGAAGGGGATGAGGTCGGAGACGGTGACATGGTCCCAGACTTGAAGGCCGATGGTTTCCGGTTCCGGAATATCAACCTTGTCCCAATCGATCTCGGGGGCCCGCTCCCGGGCCTCGTTGAAGTCGAGGAGGCGGGGACCGGATTGACGGCCCTTACGGTAGCGCTCAAGATGCTTGTTGTTCTCCTTGCGGGCTGCTTCGACGGCTGCCTCGCGGGTTTCCGGATTGAGGTAGCGTGAGCATACCCCGACGACGCGGGAGGCGTCGGGGACATGCTCCACGGGACCCTCGAAGTCAGGATCGATCTTTACCGCGGTATGGGCCTTGGAGGTGGTCGCGCCGCCGATGAGGAGGGGGATGTCGATGCCTTCCCGTGTAAAGACCTGGGCATTGTGAACCATCTCGTCGAGGGAAGGGGTGATGAGGCCGCTGAGACCGACAATATCGGCCTCTGTTTCCCGGACCTTTTCAATGATCCGTTCGCAGGGCACCATGACCCCGAGGTCATGGACCGTGTAATTGTTGCAGGCGAGGACCACGCCGACGATATTCTTTCCGATGTCGTGGACATCCCCCTTCACGGTGGCGAGGACAATTTCCCCCGCGGTCTCGCGGTCGGGGTTGAAGTCCTCTCCACTGGCCTCGGCCTCGGCCTTGAGGCGCGCGTTGCGCTCCGCCTTCTCCTTCTCCATGTAGGGAGTCAGCTTGGCCACCGCGCGTTTCATGACCCGGGCGCTCTTGACCACCTGGGGAAGGAACATTTTTCCCTCCCCGAAGAGATCGCCGACGATTTTCATGCCTTCCATGAGGGGGCCTTCAATCACGTGCAGGGGCCGGTCATAGGCAAGCCGGGCCTCCTCCGTGTCCTCCTCGACAAAGTCGACCGTCCCATGGCGGATGGCGTGGGCGAGACGTTCCTCGACGGTTCCCTCGCGCCATGCGAGCCGGTCGTTTTCGATCACTTCCCCCTTGCGACCCTTGTAGGATTCGGCGAGGTCGATGAGGGTGTCCGTGGCCTCCGGATTGCGGTTGAACATGACATCCTCGATACGGTCACGCAGTTCCCGGTCGATGTCCTCATAGACGGCGAGCATGCCGGCGTTGACAATTCCCATGTCGAGGCCGGCCTTGATCGCATGGTAGAGGAAAACGCTGTGCATCGCCTCCCGGACAATGTTATTGCCCCGGAAGGAAAAGGAAATGTTCGATACCCCGCCGCTGATGCGGGCATGGGGACATTGCTTCTTGATCTCGCGGCAGGCCTCGATGAAATTGACGGCATAGTCGTTGTGTTCCTCCATCCCGGTGGCGACGGTGAGGATGTTGGGATCGAAGATGATGTCGGTCGGGTCGAAGTCGAGCTTCTCAAGCATCAGGTCATAGGCACGCTTGCAGATGCGGACCTTTTCCTTCGTGCTGGTGGCCTGGCCCTCCTCGTCGAAGGCCATCACCACCGCGGCCGCGCCGTAGCGGCGCACGAGCGCGGCCTGGCGCAGGAATTCCTCCTCGCCCTCCTTGAGGCTGATCGAATTGACCACGCATTTTCCCTGCACGCACTTGAGCCCGCTTTCAATGACGGACCACTTGGAGGAATCGACCATTACCGGGACGCGCGAAATATCCGGTTCGGCCGCGACCAGGTTCAGGAAGTCGCGCATGCATCCCTCTGAATCGAGCAGACCCTCGTCGAAGTTGATGTCAATCATGTTGGCCCCGTTCTCCACCTGCTGGCGGGCGACCTCCAGGGCATCGTCGAGATTGCCTTCCTTGATGAGCTTGCGGAAACGCGGCGAGCCGGTGACATTGGTCCGCTCCCCAACCATGAAGAAGGGAGCGTCCTCTCCCTGGATGCGGACCGGTTCGAGGCCACTGAAGCGGGAGGCCACCGGGATATCGGGCAGCTGTCGGGGCTGGTGTTGCTTTACCTGGCGGGCAATCTCCGCAATGTGGCGGGGTGTCGAGCCGCAGCAGCCCCCCACGATGTTGAGCCAGCCTTCCTTTGCGAATCCGGAGAGGACGGCGGCCATGTTTTCCGGGGAGTCGTCGTATTCGCCAAAGGCGTTCGGGAGTCCGGCATTGGGATAGCAGCTGACATAGGTATCCGAGAGACGCGACAGTTCCTCGATATAAGGCGCCATTTCCTTCGCCCCGAGGGCGCAGTTGATCCCCGTCGAGAGGGGCTTTGCATGGCGGATACTGTTCCAGAAAGCCTCCACGGTCTGTCCGGAGAGCGTCCGGCCGGAGGCATCCGTGATGGTGACCGAGATCATGATCGGCCAGCGGCGGCCCTTTTCCTCGAACATTTCCTGAAGCGCGAAAACAGCGGCTTTGGCGTTCAGGGTGTCGAAGATGGTCTCGATAAGGAAGACATCGACGCCACCGTCGGCAAGGCCCTCGGCCTGTTCCCGATAGGCCTCGCGCAGCCCGTCAAAGGTGACTGCCCGGTATCCCGGATTGTTGACGTCCGGGGAGAGGGAGGCGGTCCGGTTTGTCGGCCCGATTCCCCCGGCCACAAAGCGGGGCCTCGCGTCCGTTGCCGCGTTGGCCTCCTCGACGGCTTCACGCGCCAGTTCAGCGGCAGCCCGGTTGATGGCGTAGGCCTCCTCCTCAAGGGCGTAATCCGCCTGGGAGATCCGGTTGGCGTTGAAGGTGTTTGTCTCGATCATGTCCGCCCCGGCTTCCAGGAAGTCGCGATGGATTTCCTTGATGATGTCGGGACGGGTGAGCACGAGGAGGTCATTATTGCCCTTCAGGTCGTTCGGGTGGTCCTTGAAGCGATCCCCCCGGAAGGCTGCCTCGTCCAGAGTGTAGCTCTGGATCATGGTTCCCATGGCCCCGTCAAGGATCATGATCCGCTCTTCAAAAAGTTTCTTAAGTTGAGTTTCCGCAGTCGGTTCAGTCATAGTATCATCATATCCTGATAAAGTGATGTGTTGTCAAGAGCCCGGATGCTTGCCTTGGGTGAGCGGGGTTGTGAAAGTGGGGAGATGAATGACAATTTCGAATTGCGGGGAAGGGACCGGGAGACGGAGGCGCGTCTGGGGCGGTTGAAGACGCGGCACGGGGAGGTGGAGACACCGATTTTCATGCCGGTGGGGACCCAGGGGACGGTGAAAGGGCTGTTGCCGGCCCAATTGGAGGAAATGGGGGCATCGATCATCCTTGGGAATACCTATCACTTGAACCTGCGTCCCACCTCCGAGCTGATCGGGGACATGGGGGGCCTTCACCGTTTCATGCGCTGGGGACATCCCATACTGACCGACAGTGGAGGATTCCAGGTGTTCAGCCTTTCCAAGCTGAGGCGGATTGAGCGGGAAGGGATCCGTTTCCAGTCGCACCTTGATGGCCGTGAAGTCTTCCTGACGCCGCGGCGGGTGATTGAAATCCAGGCCAACCTCGGTTCTGACATTGCCATGGTTCTGGATGAGTGCCCCCCTGCCGAGGCGGGCCATGGGGAGGCCGCAAAGGCAGTTGAGCGCACCCTGAGGTGGGCCCGGGAGGCGTTAACCCATGCCCGGGAAAGCGGGTTCATGGAAGCCGGGCACCAGGTTTTCGGAATTGTCCAGGGATCGGGTTACCGCGACCTGCGGGAGCGTTGCGCGCGGGAACTGGTGGAGATGGACTTCAGCGGGTACGCCATCGGCGGGGTCAGTGTGGGGGAACCGGAAGAGGCGATGCTGCCGCAAGTGGCGATGTCGACCGCGGTGTTACCGGCGGAAAAGGCCCGTTATGTGATGGGGGTGGGGACGCCGCCCCAACTCCTCAAAATGATCGCCTGCGGGGCGGACATGTTTGACTGCGTCATGCCCACGCGGGAGGCGCGACATGGAATTGCTTATACTGAAAACGGGAAAATTAACCTTAAAAACAATCAATTCCGTTCGGATAATCGGCCCTTGATGGAACGATTCAGTGATCTTGAAACCGGAAAATTTTCACGGGCTTACCTGCGTCATCTGGTTGTTTCCGGGGAAATATTGGGAAGTGTTTTACTGACCATGCACAACGTCCGTTTCTACCTCGACCTCATGGGCCAGGCTCGCGCGCACATTGCCGCCGGTGATTTCGGTATCTGGCACAAGACTTGGATTGAGCGTTATGAGGAAGGCTTCTGAGAGGGGGGTATGCAGTTTGTTTTTCAGTAAAGCATGTATATTAAATAATTGAATATTAGAAGACGCATGCTACTAATAAAAAATTATTATTATTCCGCCATGCAAATAGTTGACATGATCGAAATCGCTATCGGGATCGCAATCGGGTCTCGGCAGACCTTTTTATGCAGCAAGGAGACGTCCGAGACCCGATCCCGATAGCGATTTCGATAGCGATGTGTAAACTGTTTCATTAGCGGAGTAATAACAGCCAAATATGAATAAAAATAAAATTACCGAACTGAAGGAGTTGGAAAAACTCGCCAATAAAATAGCCAAAAAGAAGGCCCGACTTGAGGCCCAGGTCGAAGCTGAAAAAGAGACCGCAAAATGGTATGACCAAGTGCTGAAGGAGTCGGAGTTCAAGCGTCCGCGGGATTTGATCAAGGCACTCATGGAACACTTCGGAATTCGCTCCGTGAACCTGTCAGGCTCCAAGCGGGGACCGGGCCGTCCGCCCAAGGCGGAATCGGAGGCAAAGCCGCAGAAGGAGACGAACGGGACGCGCCGGCGCAAGCGGACCAAAGTGACGCCCGAGGTGCGCGACGAGGTGAAGGCATCGCTAACCGGCGGGATGTCGAAAAACGCGGCCGCCAAGAACTTTGGGATCAGTTATCCTGTGGTCCGGAAGATCGAGGACGGTGTCTACGATAACCTTTGAGGCGTTCCCCGGTCAACGGTCCGGGCAGGGGTGAAGGGGCTCGGGGCCGGGACACCCGGGGAAGGAAAATTTCCGCTTTGGGGAGGTCAATCGGTTGACGCGGACGGGGAGGGACACGAGAGTCCGGCAAAGAGGTCCGTCCGGTCATCGGCTTTCGATTTGCCAAGCGGACCCTGGATGCTCTAACTCTTGCCCTTCCCATGATTTCAAAGGTATTTAAACGATTTTCCGGCAGTCATTACCGACGGTTCCTGAAAAAGGCCCAGCCGAAGGTAACCCGCATCAATCAACTTGAGGAGGAGTATCAGGCTCTCAGTGATGAGGAACTGCGGTCCAAGACGGACCTCTTCCGGCAGCGGCTGAAGGATGGGGAAACCCTTGAGGATCTTCTTCCGGAGGCCTTTGCGGTGGTGAAAAATGCCGCGCGGCGCCTCTGTGGCCGTGAAATCGAGTACGTGGGGGTACGGGACACCTGGAACATGGTCCATTTTGATGTCCAGTTGCTTGGAGGCATGGCCCTGCACCAGAACTCAATCGCGGAAATGGCCACCGGGGAGGGAAAAACCCTTGTGGCGACCCTGCCCCTCTACCTGAACGCCCTCACGGGCCGGGGTGCGCAGCTGGTGACGGTCAACGAGTACCTGGCCCAGCGCGATGCGGAATGGATGGGGCATTTGTACCGGTTTCTCGGGCTTACCGTGGGGGTGATCAAAGGAGGGCACCAGCAGAATCCTGATGAAAAGCGGGCGGCCTACGACTGTGACATCACCTATGGGACCGCGAGTGAGTTCGGTTTCGATTACCTGCGAGACAACGGGATGGCGATGAGCCAGGAATCGCAGGTACAGAAGGACCATTATTTCTGTATCATCGACGAAGTGGACTCGATCCTCATTGATGAAGCACGGACGCCGCTGATCATCTCCGGGCCGGTGGAGGATGATTCCTCGGCGCCCTTCCTCTCGATCAAGCCAATGATCGAGAAGCTGGTCCGCGAGCAGACGCGCCTCTGCAACAAGCTGGTGGGGGAGGCCCGGGCGATCATGGAGGATCCGGAAGCCGATCACACGGAGGGGTTGTACAAGATGCTGCAGGTCAAACTCGGCATGCCAAAGAACAAGGTGCTGTTGCGGTTGCTGGAAGTGGGAAAGATCCGCAAGGAATACGATGCCTACGACCTTGAAATGTCGGCTGACTACAACAAGAAGCAGCTGTATGCGCTGAAGGAGGACCTCTACTTCAGTGTTGATGAAAAGCAGCGCAGCAGCGACCTGACGGAAAAAGGGCGTTCCCTCTTGAGGCCGGATAACCCGGATGCCTTTGTCCTCCCGGACCTTCCCACGATCTACATGGAGATCGACAACCGCAGTGACCTCGACCCGCAGGCCAAAGCGAAGGAGAAGGCGAAGGAGCAGAGCGCCTTTGAAAAGATCAGCGAGGAGATTCATGTGATTGGCCAGTTGCTCCGTGCCTACAGCCTCTACGAACGGGATGTGGAATACGTGGTCCAGGACGGGAAGGTGATGATTGTCGATGACAACACCGGCCGTGTGATGCCGGGACGGCGCTGGTCGGACGGGCTTCACCAGGCGGTGGAGGCCAAGGAAGGGGTGAAAATTGAAAAGGAATCGAAAACCTATGCCACCATCACCCTGCAGAACTATTTCCGGCTCTACGAGAAGCTGGCCGGGATGACGGGAACGGCGGAGACCGAGGCGAACGAGTTCAAGGATATCTACAACCTCGACGTGATGGTCATCCCGACAAACCAGCCGAACATCCGCGAGGATAAGAACGATATCATCTTCAAGACGCGGCGGGAAAAGTACAACGCCGTCATCGACGAGATCAGCGAAGCCCATAAAAAAGGGCAGCCCTCGCTTGTCGGCACGGTCTCGGTGGACGCCTCGGAGGTGCTCAGCCGCATGCTGAAGCGGGCAAAAATTCCACACAGTGTGCTCAACGCGAAATATCACGCCCAGGAGGCGGAAATCATTTCCCTCGCAGGCCAGCCCGGATCGGTGACCATCGCGACCAACATGGCGGGCCGGGGAACGGATATCAAGCTGGGGGAGGGCGTTGCGAAGGCCGGTGGTCTCTACGTCATCGGGACGGAACGCCATACCTCGCGGCGGATCGACCGCCAGCTTCGCGGTCGTTGTGCCCGTCAGGGGGATCCTGGAAAAACCCGTTTTTTCCTCTCTCTTGAGGACGAGCTGATGCGCCTCTACAGTAAAGGGAGTGCCGGCAAACTTCTGGAAAGTTCCTTTGAGGAAGGGGAACCGTTGGAACACCGCTGGCTGAACCCGATGATTGAACGGGCGCAGAAGACGGTTGAGCAGCATCACTACTCGACCCGGAAGCGGCTTCTCCAGTACGACGACGTGGGTTCAAAGCAGCGTGAAGTGATTTACGCCCTCCGCAATGAGGCCATAACGAGTGAGAGCCCGAAGGAGCTTATTTTTGAGCTGATCGAGGAGGAACTGGAGGTCCGGGCCGAGGAATTCGGGATCCTTGTGGCGAAGAAGGAGGAAAACGAGCAGGAGCTGAAGGATTTCTACAACTGGGTCATGCAGAGCTTTCCGATCCGCCTGAAGCTGGACCAGCTGAAGGGACTGGCCAGCGGGGAAATCATTCCCCTTGTCCGGGAGCGCATCCAGGAGGCCTACAAGGTGAAGGAGGAAGCGGAAGAGCCGGAGGCGCTGCGGCGCCTGGAGCGGGTTGTCCTGATCAGCAACATTGACCGTCATTATCAGAACCATCTCACGGAGATGGAGGACCTGCGGCAGAGTGTCGGCCTGAGAGGCTACGGGCAGAAGGACCCGCTGGTGGAGTACAAGAACGAGGCCTTTGTCTACTTTGACGAGATGATGGGGCGGGTCCGGTCGGATATCTGTGCGGGTATTTTCCGTAGTGTCACCAACGTCAAAGCCTTTGAGAGCATGGTGTCGCGCCTCCGTCAACGCGCCCGCGAGCAAGGCCCGGCCGATCCGGACGGATCGCCGGCGGGCCCGGCCCCGGCGCTGGCTTCCGGGGCGGGAGCGGCCCCGGCGCTGGCTGCGGGGACGGAAGGCGGAGGCAGTGGCGTCCGGTTGCCAAAGGTGAAGAAGGCCCCGGTCCGGGTTGTCAATGAACCGGGACGCAATGAAGTGGTGACGATTCGCCGCGGTCCCGAAAAACAGGAGATGAAGTGGAAGAAAGCCGAACGTCTGGTCAAGGAAGAGGGCTGGCAGCTTGTTGGCAGGGTCTGATCGCCTCCTTTGCGAGTGCCGTACTCTATCTGCTGGCCTTTCCGCCTCTCGATCTGCCGGAGACGGCCTATGTGTTCGCCTTGCCGCTTCTTCTGCACGCCCTCTTCGGGCGAACCTACAAGGGGGAAGGCTGGATAGTCTTCCTTGGGGGGTGGCTGGCCTGGCTGGGTCTGGTTTTCTGGCTGCGAAACGTCACGGACCATCTGACAAGCCCCTTTGCCGGAGTTCTTGGCTGGGCGGCGGCGATCGGCCTTTCGGGGGTTTTGGCGATCTTCTGGTGGGGCTGGTTCATGGCCTCGATGTGGGGTTTGCGCATGGCGGCGAGCCGGGGCCTTCCGGGACGCCTGGGAGCGCTCCTTGCCTTGAGTGCCTTCTGGATTGTCCTTGAGTGGGCACGGGGAACCCTGTTCACCGGATTTCCCTGGCTCCCGCTGGCGGCCAGCCAATGGCAGCGCCCCCTGCTCCTGCAGGTGGCTTCCCTGACGGGTGCCGGCGGGGTTTCCTTTGTCCTGATCGCCTTCAATATCGGCCTCAGCCTGTACCTTCACAACCTGTGGATGAACCGCAAAGCCCGCTGGTACCGGCGCCTTTCCCCCGAGTTCTACCTGGCCCTGATCATTCTCTTCGGAGCCATAGGCTTTGGCTTGAGCAGTTCGGGAGCCGGCCGACAGGGCCAGATTGAAGGCCCGCGGATGGCCTTTATCCAGCCCAATGTGAAAGCGTTTGAAAAGTGGGACCCGGAAAGGCGCACGGATATGCTCGAGTTGCTTGAAGACCTGAGCACCTATGCCGGGTACCTGGGCGCGGAGCTCATTCTCTGGCCGGAATCGCCGACGCCCTACGCGGTCAAGGGCAACGACTGGATGGAGAACTGGGTCGGTGCCTTGTCCCGTGCCACAGGGATCCCGATGCTCATCGGCAACCTTGCCCTCGAGCGGACGGGTGAGGCGGATACCTTCCGCCTTTACAATGCGGTGTTCACAGTCGATCCGGAAACTGGTGTGGATACGCAGAGCTACTACGCCAAGCGGCATCTGGTGCCTTTCGGGGAATACGTTCCCTTGGCGGACTGGATACCCTTTGCGCGCACGGTGGTGCCGGTTCCCCATGACATGCTGGCGGGCGAATCGGCGGAACCGCTGACCTTCGATAATCAGGATGCACGCTTCGGGGAGGTTGGGGGGCTGATCTGTTACGAGGACATATTCGGGTCGCTGGCGCGGGAAAACGTCCTTGCCGGTGCGGACTGGCACTATGTGGCGACCAATAACGCCTGGTTCGGGGAAGAGGCGGCGGCCTGGCAGCATGCGGCCCATTCCGTCCTGCGGGCGGTGGAGACACGCCGTCCGGTTGTCCGTTGCGGCAACAGCGGGTGGAGTGGCTGGATTGATGAATTCGGCCATATCCGCCACGTGATGACGGATGACCGCGGATCAATTTACTTTCAGGGAGTGGAGGCCTTTGATTTCAAGCGCAACCGCTGGTGGGCCGGACGCCAATCCCTTTATGTGGCCCTTGGGGACTGGTTCGTCGCCGCCTGCGCCCTCTTCGTGGTGGCGGGGGCCGTGGCTATCCGCTATGCTCCGCGGCGACGCCATGCATCCCCGGCAGGGCCTCTGTCAGGGAGCGGTTGAGGTTGTTTCCTCCGTGCTGCTGCTGCTGGCCTTCTCGTTTCCTGAATTGATGTTGAGGGCGACCTTGGTGGGTTTCATGGGCGACTCGAGAGCGATCCAGTCGCGCACGACGCGGAGACTTTCCCGCAGATCGACATCAAGTTTGGAACGCTCAAGGAGGACATCGGGATCGATTTCCACCATCTTAGCAAAAAAGGCAGGCATCGCATCGAGCATGACCTCTTTCTCGACCCTGTCACCGAGGACTGCTTCAAAAGGATTGAGGACGTTGAAGTTGGAACCCCGGTCACGGTTCTTGAAACGGGTCAGGATGCGCTTTACGGAATCCTCCTCCAGTTCCTCGCCGAAGATCTCGGAAAGGAGTGCGGTGAAGACCGGGAGTTCGTCGAGAGCCTTGTCGTAGTCAAAATATTCGACCCAGATCTCGTGGATTTCGCCGTCCTCGGGATCCTCGTGGTAATAGACCTTCTGGTAGAAACTGTTGGCCCTCTGGTCGCCGTTGGGAAGGGGGGTTTCCCGGAGCTTGGCCTGATGGGCCTTTTCCTTTTCCTCGGTCAGTTCGAGGTCCACGGAGCGGACTTCATAGGTAAGCTCACGGCTCAACTCATTGCGCCTTTGTTCAAAGAAATCCCGGTCGCGTTCAAGCTCGTCCTTCTCCAATTGACGCTCGGCGAGATTGAGGGAAACCGTGTCGCGCTCGTGGCGGTCCCGGTACCACTCAATACGCTTGTTGAGGTACTGGAATTCAGGGTAGGTGGCGACGCGGAGGCCGGATTCAGTCCGCAGGTTCTCAAGGATGTCGGGGGTGACAAAACTGAAGGTGGGGTCCTTTCGTTCGGGCAGCTGGTACTCGATGGAATCGATCTGATCCCAGGTGAGGGCGTTATCGAGGTCGGCCTCGCCTTCGAGAAGGAACATGTTCGCGGAGGGCAGGGGGACGTCGGCGATTACCCCGCGGTTCTGGGTTGAGTGGCCGTTGGGCAGGTAGAATTGCTGAACAGTCACTTTGACGGTCCCGACCTCGAGGGTATCGCTGAAAGGCAGTTGCTTCATGGCGTTGCGGAGATCAATCGGGGCCTGTACCGTGCCCTTCCCGTGGGTTGCCTCGTCGCCGACAACCACGGCCCGTCCGAGGCTCTGGAGGGCTCCGGCGACAATTTCACTGGCGGAGGCACTTGATCGGGAGACAAGGACAACCAGGGGACCTTCCCAGGCAACCTTCTTGTTTCGGTCCCAGTCCTCCTCGATCTCACCGCTGAAGGTGCGCTTCATTACCACGGGCCCCTCTGACATGAAGAGCCCGGCCAGCTTGACAGCTTCATCGAGGCGTCCGCCCCCGTTCTTGCGGAGATCAAGGACAATTCCGTCGACGTCTTCCCCCTTGAGCTTGTTGATCAGTTCCTCGACATCCCGGGTCGTGCTGATGCTGGTCTCGCCGAAGGCGCCTTCCCCGTAGAAGGAGGGAAGCTCGATGACCCCGGCGCGGACCCCGTTGCCCGTATCGTCGGGAAAATGATAGATATCGGCGCTGGCGAGATTGGCGGTCAATTCAACCTTTTCGCGGATGAGCGGGACGATTTCCCGTTTGGCGGAATGGGCCGGCATGACCGTGAGGCGCACCTCCGTGCCCGCTTCACCGCGGATCTGCTGGACGATGTTCCTGAGTTTCATGCCGATGACATCCACCGGTTCGCTGTCTCCCTGGGCCACGGCGATGATTTTGTCGCCGGGATGCAGTTGGCCGCTCATCTCGGCGGGACCGCCGGGAAGGAGGCGTTCAATGACGCAGTAGCCGTCCACATCGCGCAACTGGGCACCAATTCCCACGAGGGCGTTGCTGATCTGGATATCGAATTCCTGGGCGGAATCCCAGGAGAAGAAATTGCTGTGGGGATCGTAAAGCTGGGCGAGGGCGGTGAGGAAGGTTTCCTGGACATTGTGCACCTCGATCTCATCGAGGAATTTGGCCATCCGTTTGTAGCGGCGCTTGACGGTTTCCCGGGCCCGATCCAGGGGTTCGTCCTCCAGAAGCTCCATGATGAGGTCGTTGGTGAGGCGCTGTTCCCAGATGCGCTCGGCTTCCTCGGCGGAAGCGGGCCAGGCGGCCTCCGAACGGTCGCTCAGGTACGCCTCGTTGGTATCAAAGTCAAACGGCTCATCAAGGCGGTCCTGTACCCACTCGAGGCGGGAGGAGATACGTTCATAGTAGAGGTTGAAGATCTCAAAGGCCGGAAAGAGATCGCCGACGTAGAGGTAGGACGGCTTGAGACTGCTTCCGAAGCGGTCCATAACAAAATCGACATCCTCCTGGAGGAAAAACATGCGCGAGGAATCGAGGTCCTCAATGAAGCCCTTGAGGAGGGCCTCGGAATCAATATCGGAGAAGCTCTTCTGCTTGTAGTGATAGCGCTGGATAAGGTCGATGGCGTAGACGGTCTCCTTTTTAAGCTGATCCCGTTCACGTTTATCGAGGGTGATGGGGCCTGCTGTGAGGAAGGCTGAGCTGAAGACAGCGAGGGCCAGGCTGAGCAAAGTAGCGCGTATCATATTGGGCATAATAAAACAGGAGAAGGTAAGAATTTGCAAGCGATTCACTTTAAATGGGGAGAGGCCGGGTTGAAGGGCGTTATTCCCGCTGGGTGGATTGGACGTGCCCTGCGGGGGGATGTTCAACCTTTCCGCGAGGGGAGATTATTCCTTTGCAAGCCATTTCCGGGCCAGGTCCTCCTCGGACTGGATGGACCCTGAGGGTTGGAGGTATTCAGGCAGCAGTCCGGTGTAGTCGGGATCGAGGAAGCGTTTCCCATGGAGAAGGATCCGGGCCCGGTGACCGGGGGAGCGGACGAGGCGCCCGAGGGCCTGGCTGATGCGCCGCATGCCGGGAATGAGGTAGAGGGACCGGAACGCCTGGCCGCTGCCACGGTACCGCGATTCAAGAGCCCGCTGGCGTCCATTGACCTCCGGAAGGGCGGGGCTGACAACGATGGCCCGGCACACTTTTCCCCCAAGGGCGTCAATTCCCTCGCTGAAGCGGCTTCCAAGGATAAGGAAGAGGACATCGCCGGTCAGGAGGGCAGTGTCGAGAAAGGCGTGTTGTTCCTCAAGGGGAAGGTCCCGGGGCTGAACCTCGCAGCGCAGCCCGGGATAGAGGAAAGGCATCCGTTCCATCACCAGTGCGGCATAGCGGTAACTCGGGAAAAAGGCGACGCTGCAACCGGGAGAGGAGAGGGCGGTCTGCCCGATGGTGTGGGCAGTGGTGTCGAGAAAAGCTTCGCGCTGGCGGTAGCGGGTATCGACACGGGCGTCGATGAGAACCTCGAAGCAGGCGTGGAGCCACTGGCTTTCGCCGAGCAGTTCCCGGCCATGCCGGCAACCGGGGGATCCAATGGCCTCGTGGAAAGCATCCCATGGGCGCAGGGTCGCCGACATGAGGACGCTCCCCTTGAAGGCCTGAAGAACGGGCTGGATCAGGGCGGCGGCGTCGAGGCAGTCGCATTCGACGGACCCCTTCCGGCGGCTGTGAAGGAGCACGGGAAGATCGGGGTTTTCCCAGTCGCGGAGGAGAAAGGGCAGGTTCCAGAGCCAATCGAGGGTTTCCGGGGAAAGGTCATCGGGAGCGAAGTTTCCCGCGGTGGCGGCCTCCACGAGGTCACGTACAATCCCGATCAAGTCGGCCTCGTCTCCCGGGTCGAGGGAATCGGTCGGCTTCTGCGATTTAACGACAGCATGCAGGTGATCGACAAGGCGGGCCAGCTGGCCGGGGAAGCGGGCGAACTGGAGTTCGGTGTAGACGGTGTCAAGGGCCTCGGCGGAGAGGCCGTGGGAATGGCTGGCGGCCACCCGTCCGGGAAGGTTGTGGGCCTCGTCGATGATGAGGAAGGTTTTTTCGGGGGCGTAAGTGGGAAGGCCTTCAAAGACACGGCAGACCGCGGGATCAAAGAGGTAGTTGAAATCGGCGATCCAGACATCCGCTGCGGGGAGGAGGAGTCTTGAAAGGGCCCATGGAGGAATACCGTGGGCCTGCCCGAGGGAGCGGACGCGGTCGAGGTCGAGGATCTCATCGTGGAGGAGCCCTTCCGCGGAGAGTCCGGAAGCACTCCATCGCTCGAGAATTTCGGCCTGCGAGAGGCTTTCCTCCTGTTCCAGGGCAAGGGAATGGTCGCGACGGCTGCGTACGGCATGGATGGCGAGTTCGGGCATCGCCTCCTTGAACGCGCTCAGCTGGGAAAGCAGGGCCGCGTGGCCGGTGTTTTTCCCGGTAAGGAGAAGGATCCGCTCGCAGTGGCCGCGGGCGAGGGCCTTGAGGGCCTGCTCCATGACTATTCCGGTCTTGCCGAAGCCGGTCGGGGCCTCGAAGAGAATCGGATCCCTGGTTTCCATGCGGGCGGCGAGGGCTTCGCGGGCCTCCGGCTGGCCATCGCGCCAGGAGGAGAAGGGTTCCGGTACGGAGAGCCGGCGCAGCCGCGAGAAATGCGAGCGGCGCTCCTCGAGGACGGAGGCAACCGACTGGAGGTGCTGCCTGAGGGCCTCAAGGTCCTCGTCATGGAGGGCAAGGGGCTGGGTGATGCCGGATTGAATATCGAGAAAGACAACTTCCGTGTGGGGAAGCTGCTGATCCTCCGCGAGGAGGAAGGCGTACAGCATGGCCTGATGGAGGTACTGGGGATAACGTTCCCGCAACCCGGGAGCCGCTGCTGGAAGGTCGGCGGCAATGGTTTTGACCTCGCGCAGGAGAGGCTTTCCGGGGCCCGGGCGGTATTGGTCAACGCGGCCCGAGAGCTCAAAGGACCAGCCTTCCTGGTGGAGGGTGCCGCTGACGGGACGTTCAAAGATCCAGGACTCCCCGGTCGCCTCGGCCTGCTCGCGGAGAACGCCGTGCCAGTGGCTTCCCAGTTCGGCCCGCCAGCGGCCAGCGGTGGCATCGCTCCCGGCAAGAAGGGAGAACCGCGACAGTTCCCCGACGGAGAGGCGGACGTGACGGTTTTGCCAATCCCAATACATCGCGCCAAGAGAATCGTTTTCGCCATTGCCCCGTAAAGCGAAATTGTTCAGGGAATGAATATGCGTTGTACGCGTTGGTTACAGTCCGTCATTCTTTTCTCTCTCATCCTCCCTTTGGCGGCCTTCGCGCTGCACACTGGCCAGAGCCCGGAATCCGTCAGGGCCGAAATGGGCGAGCCCAACGGGGTGCGCCAACTGGCCGACGGTGAGATCTGGGTCTATTCGGGCGACATTGCCCTGACCTTCAAGGACGGCCAGCTCATTCGGGCACGCGGCAAAGCACTTGCCGCGGAAGCGGCGGAAGGGCCTGCGGGCAACTTGCCCGAAAATCCGGTCGAGGAAGAGCCGGAGCCGGAAGAGGCTTCAAAGCTTGTGGAGGAGCCGGAGGAATCCGGGGAGGCGGTTCCGGTAAGGGGAGCGTCCGTAAATCAGGACGCGGACAGCGGGACAGGAAGCGGACTGGACGGGGAGATCGGGACATTGTCGAGGGAGATGCCTGTACAGGCCGATTTTGCAGGAGAAGAGGGGGACGGGGCCGTGGCCGCGAAAGGCCCCGTGACCCGGCTGCTGGAATGGCTTGTCTCCGGCGTCGTCCTCTTTGTTTTCCTGTGCATCGCCTTCAGATGGGTGGGGGCCGAGGCGGATAAGGGAGTCCTTTTTCTGATCGCCATGGCGGGTCGTCTGGTTGCCTTCGGAGTGCAGGGGATCTTTTTTGACCTCCTGGCTTTTCCGACCGCTTTTCACGCCGACACTCTGGCGTCCTTCATGGTGGTCCTTGTGCTCGTGACCAAGTTGACCCATGCGAGAAGCCTGCCCACGGCGATCAAGGTGGTGGTCGCGGCCAAGGTCGCGGCCCTGATTGCCTTTTACCTTCTGGAGATGTTCTTTCTCTTCAACCTCTGAGAGGGCGTCCTCCTCATCCCGGGGCCCGGGCAAGTGCCAGAGCTTCCGTCGTGAGTTCGTGGATTTTTCCAAAATCGCCCGCCTCCACCAGTTTGCGGTCGACAAACCAGCTTCCGCCGATGGCTGCGGTGACGCTCAGGTCAAGGTAGGCGGCAGCGTTGCCGGCGTTGATCCCGCCGGTGGGGACAAAGGTGACGCCGGTGTGTCCGTAGGGCCCGGCAAGGGCCTTGAGCATCTTCGCCCCACCCGCTGCCTCGGCCGGGAAAAACTTGAGCAATTTCAGCCCCATGGCGAGACCGCGCTCCACTTCTCCCGGCGTGATGACGCCGGGAATCATCTGGAAATCGAGGGCTTGGGCACGTTCGATGACGGCCGGGTTCAGTCCGGGTGAGACCCCGAAGGCGATGCCCATGTCAACAAGCTGGGGGATGGTCCCGGGATCGATGATGGTGCCCGCGCCCACCGTCATTTCCGGGAATTCGGCCCGGATGGCGCGCATGGCCTCCAGGGCGCATTCCGTCCGCAGGGTGATTTCGATATGCGGCAGGCCGGCTTTCATGAGGGCCTCCGCGAGGGGCAGGGCCTGTTCCAGTTGAGGGATTACGGCTACGGGGACAAGGCGGGTGGTGTGGATCGAATCAAGGGTCATATTTTTCCTGTTCAATAAAAAATGGTTGATTTTTGAGCAATAAAGGAAATATTAGGCTTTTCGTCAAAGGAATTAATGGCTAAAAACGGACAGACCAACGCCCTGGCGGGCATGTTTGACTTTTCGATTCTGCGGGAAATACGCAAGCGGGAAGGCCTCACCCTTGACGAAGTGGCGCACCGGTCGGGCCTGAGCATCGCGGTGATTTCGCGACTGGAACGCAACCAGACAAGTGCCGAACTGGAAACCCTCTACAAGCTGGGCCGGGTTTTCGGGATGAGCGCGACCGACCTGCTGGCCTTGACGGAATCCCGTCTGGCACACCGCAAGAAGGCGGAACGTTACCGCAGCGACGGCTTCACGTTCCGGGTCGTGCGTTATGCCAATCATGCCTGTTTCATCGGCGAGGCCAGCGCGGGATCGCAGATCCGGAAACCGGAGATTCACCATGACGACCATGAGACCTGCTGGGTTATTGAAGGGCGGATCGCGGTGGACCTTCCCCACGAGACGGTGGAACTGGGGTCGGGGGAAAGCCTGCAGTTTGATGCCATCCAGGAACATTCCTATCGTGCCCTCGAGGACACCCGGCTGATCATTGTCCATTTGAAGAAGAGCAAACGTTATTGAGGGGGAAAGCGACGTTGCGGAAGGAAAATTTTAAACACGGAACATCAACCAACTGAGCAGAATATTATGAAGATAAGGGAATCATTGAAAATCAAGGATCTGAAACCGTCGCTGGAGCGCTTCTGGGAGGCTTCCGGGGAAAAGATCGAACGCATCGCCAGGGAGTATGATCCGGAGCAGGGATCCCCCGTCTACACCTGGGCGGGCAAGTACACGACGCGGGGCTGGACGGAATGGACCCAGGGTTTCCAGTACGGAAGTGCCATTCTGCAGTACGACGCAACCGGGGAGGACCGTTTTCTCGAGATGGGCCGGAAGGACACCGTGGAACACATGGCGCCGCATCTGAGCCATTTCGGGGTACATGATCACGGCTTCAACAACGTCAGCACCTACGGGAACCTTCTCCGCCTGATGAACGAGGGGGTGATTCCGGAGAACACGTGGGAACGCGATTTCTACGAGCTCGCCCTCAAGGTTTCGGGGGCCGTGCAGGCCAAGCGCTGGGCCACGACGGCCGAAGGAGGGGGCTACATGTATTCCTTCAACGGACCGCATTCCCTTTTTGTCGACACCATCCGGACCTGCCGGGCCCTTGTGGTGAGCGACCGGCTCGGGCATTCCCTGATGGAGGACAACGACTCCTCGGTCAGTCTTCTCGGCCGGATGATTGAGCATGGCCGGGCAACGGCACGGTATTCGGTCTATTACGGGGAAGGCCGCGACGCCTACGACGAGTGGGGGCGCACCACCCATGAGGCCATTTTCAACCGCAACGACGGAAACTTCCGCTGCCCGAACGCCCAGCAGGGCTTCAGCGGTTTCACGACCTGGACGCGGGGCCTCTCCTGGGCCATGGTCGGTTTCCCGGAGGAACTGGAGTTCCTGCGGACCCTTGATGACGCGGACCTTGAGCCCTTTGGCGGGCGCGGGGAAGTGGAGGCCGTTTTCCTGAAGGCGGCCCGGGCAACCTGCGACTGGTTTATCAAGAACACAGCCCTCGACGGGATTACCTACTGGGACGGCGGTGCACCACAATTGTATCAGCTTGGAGACTACACGTCAAAGAAGGCCGATCCCTACAACCGCTTCGAGCCGGTGGACAGCACAGCGGCCGCCATCGGGGCACAGGGGCTTCTCCGTCTCGGCAAGTACCTCGGGGAGGAAACGGAGGACGGCAGGCGCTATTTCCAGGCCGGCCTGACCTCCCTTGAAACCCTGCTTGGGGAGCCCTATCTGAGCACCGATCCCGAGCACCACGGGCTGCTCCTGCACAGCATTTACCACCGTCCGAACGGGTGGGACTACATTCCGGAAGGGCAGAGTGTTCCCTGCGGCGAATCCAGCATGTGGGGCGACTACCACATCCGGGAGCTGGCCCTTTACGTCCAGCGCCTGATCGAGGAAAAGCCCTACTACACCTTCTTCGGTTGCCTGAAAGGAGGAAAGTGATGGAGCCCCGACCCATCAAGGACCTCTCCTCTTTCGCGGTTCACACCGTCAGCACGAAGCCGTGGCCCCTGGAAAGGGCCATTGAGGAATATGCCGCCGCCGGCTTTGGCGGAATCACGGTCTGGCGTGACGCCCTCAAGGGCCGGGACATCGCGGAGACCTCCGTCCGGATCAAGGACGCGGGGATGAAGCCGACAGCCCTCGTGCGTGGCGGCTTTTTCTGCCATGAGGACGTGGAGGAAAAGCAGAAGGCCTTCGCCGATAACCGTCTGGCCATCAGGGAAGCGGAAACCCTTGGGGCCCCGATGGTTGTCCTGGTCTGCGGAGCGAAACCGGGTATGGGCCTCGGGGAGGCGCGTCTGCAGATCCGGGACGGGATCGAGGCCGTTCTGCCGCATGCCGAGGCCGCCGGGGTCACGCTGGCCATTGAGCCCCTGCATCCCATGTACGCGGATGACCGCTCCGCGGTGAACACCCTCGAGAGCGCGAACGACCTTGCGGAGTATTTCAATTCGGACTTTGTCGGTGTGGCGGTGGATGTCTACCATCTCTGGTGGGATCCCAACCTTGAACGGGAGATCAGGCGCTGCGGTCGTGAAGGCAACCTGACGGCCTTCCATGTCTGCGACTGGCGGACCCCGACGGAGGACCTGCTTCTCGACCGCGGGCTCATGGGGGAAGGCTGTATCGACATCCCCCGCATCCGGAGCTGGGTCGAGGAGGCCGGTTTCAAGGGCTTCAACGAAGTCGAGATCTTCAGCAAGCGTCATTGGCAGCGCGACCAGAAGGAATGGCTGGATGCCATCAGCGAAGCCTGCCTGACGGCGGTTTAAGGCCGACCCATTTAACAGAGAACAAACCTTAAAAAGGAAGAGTACAACGTATGAAAACACACACGGTAGGAATTATCATGAACGGGGTCACGGGCCGGATGGGCACGAACCAGCACCTGATGCGCTCGATTGTCGAGATCATCAAGCAGGGCGGGGTCAGGCTCGGGCCGAACGAGACCATCATGCCGGATCCGGTGCTGGTCGGCCGGAACGAGGACAAGCTGCGCAAGCTGGCGTCCATGAGCGGTATCGAAAAATACACGACAGACCTCGAAAGCGTCCTCAAGGACCCTGCTTATCCGGTTTACTTTGATTCCCAGACCACCGGGCGGCGCGCCGAGGGGGTCAAGAAGGCCGCCAATGCGGGCAAGCATGTCTACTGCGAGAAACCGACGGCGGTGAACACGGAGGTGGCCCTTGAAATTGCCGAATACTGCGAAAAGGCGGGGGTCAAGAACGGCGTTGTCCAGGACAAGCTCTGGCTCCCGGGAATGCGGAAGCTGCAGCGTCTCAAGGAACAGGACTTTTTCGGCGATATCCTTTCCGTGAGGGGTGAGTTTGGCTACTGGGTTTTCGAGGGCCATTCGATTCCGGCCCAGCGTCCCAGCTGGAACTACCGCAAGGAGGACGACGGGGGGATCATTGTCGACATGCTCTGCCACTGGCGCTACGTCCTCGACAACCTTTTCGGGGAAGTCCAGGCGGTGAGCTGCCTCGGAGCGACGCATATCCCGGAACGGATCGACGAGGAGGGCCGGCCCTATACCTGCACGGCCGACGACTCGGCCTACGCCACCTTTGAACTCGAGGGCGGGGTGGTTGCCCACTTCAACAGCAGCTGGGTGACCCGTGTGCGGCGTGACGACCTCCTCACCGTTCAGGTGGACGGGACGCGGGGCAGCGCCGTCGCCGGTCTCCGGGGCTGCAAGATCCAGCACTATGGAAGCACCCCCAAGCCGGTCTGGAATCCGGACATTGAGCAGCCGATCGACTTCCACGGTGGCTGGCAGGAAGTCCCTGACCAGGAGGACTATGACAATGCCTTCAAGGTGCAGTGGGAACTCTTCCTCAAGCATGTGGTGACGGATTCGCCGTTCCGCTGGAGCCTCCGCGAAGGCGCCAAGGGTGTCCAGCTGGCTGAGCTCGGTCTGGAAAGCTGGGAAAAGCGCGGCTGGGTCAAGGTCCCGAAACTGTCCTGAGGTTGCTCGAGGACCATTAACCAGAGAGGAAATGACACATGAGTAAGCACGTTGCACTGGTAACCGGCGGAAGCCGCGGAATCGGGCTCGGAATAGCCCGCAAGCTGGCCACACAGGGATTTGACCTCGCCATCAACGGGATGCGACCGGAAGCGCAGCTGGGAGACGTCCTTCAGGGATTGCGGGACCTTGGGGCGGATGTCCTTTATGTGCCTGGCGACATCGGGGACGCAAGTGCCCGGGAGTCGATCATCGAGGGAGTGAAGACTCACTATGGTCGCCTGAACTGGCTCGTCAACAATGCGGGAGTGGCGCCGAAAGAGCGCCTGGACATTCTGGAGACGACGGAGGAAAGCTTCCAGAGGGTGGTCAATACCAACCTCGGGGGCTCCTTCTTCCTCAGCCAGCTTGCCGCCAACTGGATGATCCGCCAGAAGGCGGAGAGGGACGACTTCACCGGCGGGATCATCAACGTCTCCTCGATATCGGCGACGGTGGTTTCCGTGAATCGTGGTGAATACTGCATAGCGAAGGCGGGCATGAGCATGGGTACCCAGCTCTTCGCGGCCCGCCTGGGGGAATTCAATATCCCGGTCTATGAGGTGCGTCCGGGGATAACGAAGACCGACATGACGTCCGGAGTAACGGAAAAGTATGACAAGCTCATTGCCGAGGGCCTTTGCGTGACCCCGCGCTGGGGCCTGCCCGACGATGTCGGGAAGGCCGTGGGAAGCCTTGCCGAGGGGAACTTTCCCTACTCGACGGGCCAGGTCATCATGGTCGACGGCGGGCTTACCATACCGCGCCTTTAAACGGGTTTCATTCCCGAGGCCTGCCTGAATTCAGGCAGTGAAGGGGGGTTGTCCGATGCGGTCGATCCTCTTGTATCCGGGAATGCTTTTCCGGATCAACCTGTCCAGAGGGCCGGGACAAGGTGTCCCGGCCCTTCTGGATTTCTTTTTTCCCCGGACCTGCCTGCGTTGCGGTTGCCTGCTTTCCGACCCTGGAAAGGGCTTCACCTGCCGGCCCTGCCGCCGGAAGTATATTCTGATCCACCCGCCTTTCTGTGACCGTTGTGGCTTTCCCTTTGCCGGGAAGCTGGCCCGTCCCGGGAGGTGTGAAAGCTGTCGGGAGCGCCCTCCTGCCTTCCGGGAGGCCCGCTCGCTTTTCCTCTACAGGATGACAGGGGCACGGGTGGTACACTGCCTGAAATATGAGAAAGGGACCTGGCTGCTTCCCGAAATTACCTCCCTTCTGAAGGACGAGCCCTGCTGGGGGGAATTCTTCGGGGGCAGCAGGCTGGTGCCGGTGCCCCTGCACCCGCGCAAGTTGCGCCAGCGCGGTTTCAACCAGGCGGCCATCGTCTGTGAGGCCATCCGGCAAGCGGTTCCCGGAGTCGAGGTGTTCCCTTGCCTGAGGCGGGTCCGGGCAACCCCGAGCCAGACCTTCCTCAGCCGCGCGGCCCGCCTGAGAAACATGAAAGGGGCCTTTGCCTGCCGCGGAGACCCCGGAGGCCCCCGGCGGCTGATCCTTGTGGACGACGTCCACACCACCGGAGCGACCCTGAATGCAGCCAGCGAAGCCCTCCTGAGGGCCGGGGCAAAGGCGATTTCAGCCTTTACGCTGGCTCACGGGTGAGTTTAGGTGCCGTCTATTAATCTCTCCAGCCATGCCATTCTTTTCCAAGCCGACCTATTCCACGATCACAACCATCAAGAAGAAAGACATCCCGAAGGATCTCTATACCCGTTGTCCGAAGTCGGGTGAGCTGGTTTTTACCAAGGAACTGGAGAAGAACTGGATGGTCGTTCCCAAGAGTGGCTATCATTTTCCCCTGACCTCGGGAAGGCGGATTAAATCCCTCATCGATGCCGGTACCTGGGAGGAGATGGATGGTGAACTGGAATCAAAGGACCTTCTCGGTTTCACCGACACCAAGGCCTACGCCGACCGCCTTGAAACCTACAAGAAGAAGACCGGGCTGAAAGAGGCTGTCGTTTGCGGCATGGGAAAAATGGGGGGGATTCCGGTCAGCCTCTCGGTGATGGATTTCCGGTTTGGCGGGGCCTCCATGGGATGCGTGGTGGGCGAGAAAATCACCCGTGCGGTGGAACGGGCGGTCGAGGGCCGCTGTCCGGTCATCATTGTCTCCGCCTCCGGCGGGGCGCGGATGCAGGAAGGGATCTACAGCCTCATGCAGATGGCCAAGACGAGCGCCGCCCTGGCGCGCCTGAAGGAGGCCGGCCTGCCCTTCATTTCCGTCCTTACCAACCCGACCACGGGCGGGGTTACAGCCAGCTTTGCAACGCTCGGGGATCTTATTCTTGCCGAGCCCGAGGCCCTCATCTGTTTTGCCGGGCCGCGCGTCATCAAGGAAGGAACCAACGAGGAACTGCCCGCCGGGTTCCAGCGTTCAGAGTTTCTCCTTGAACGCGGACTTATCGACCAGATTGTGCCGCGTACGGAACTCCGGGACCGCCTTATCTACTTCCTCCAGGTCTTCTTCCTGAAGGAGGCTCCCCGGGTTGCGGAAGCCGCTTCCTGAATGCCGGGTCCGAGCTAGATCGTTTCCTCCCAGCCCCCAGCCCCTCCCAGGTAATACTTTCATGAAGCAGGATTTGCAGACGTATGACGAGGTCCGTTCCTATCTCTATGGACTCAAGCACCGCGGTGCCCTTTACGGGATTGACCGGATGAAAGCCTTCGTTGAGCGCCTTGGACATCCCGAGCGCGCCTGGCCTGCCGTTCATGTCGCCGGAACGAACGGGAAGGGATCGACCTGTGCCATGCTGGAAGCGATTTTCCGGGCTGCAGGCCATCGGACGGGTCTCTTTACCTCCCCGCACCTGGTTCACCAGGGTGAGCGCGTTCAGGTCGACCGCACCATCCTGACCCGTGATGAAATCATTCACTACACGCGCCAGCTCAAAGCGCTTGCGGAAAAACTGGGGACGGTTTCCGCGGATCTTCATCCGACGTTTTTCGAGTTCATGACCGGAATGGCGTTCCAGCACTTCATGGAATCGCGCGTGGATGTGGGGATCATCGAGACCGGCCTTGGGGGGCGACTGGATGCCACCAATGTCCTCGATCCGGCGCTTTCGGTGATCACTTCCATCAGTTTGGATCACACCGAGATCCTCGGGGATACCTTCGAGGCGATTGCTTTTGAGAAAGCCGGGATCATCAAGCCCGGAAGACCGGTTGTGATGGGCCTTCTCCCGGTCGAGGCGGAACGGGTTGTCGAAGCGGTGGCCCGCGAGCGTGGAGCCCCGCTGTACAAGGTTTCGGATTCCTTCGGGGTGGATGATGCCCGTTTTCCGATGACGGCCCTGGCGGGTGATTACCAGCGGAGAAACGCAGCCACCGCGACCCTCGCTGCACGAATGCTTGCCGATCGCTTCTCGTTGAGCGAGTCCCATATCCGAGAGGGTCTCCTTGGCGTGAACTGGTCCGGCCGCTGGGAACGGCACTGCCTCCTCGATCGTTCCATTATTCTTGATGCCACTCACAACCCGGAGGGTGTCCTTCACTTGGAGCGGAACCTTGAGCGCTTTGTAGACGAGGAAGGTTACCGTCCGATCGTTCTTGCGGGTACCCTCGGCCTCGCCCGGGCCCGGGCTCTCATCCCGGCGGCCTGCCGGTATGCAAGGGAACTTCATCTCCTCGTGCCGAAACAACCCCGTGCCTGTTCCTTCGAGGTCCTCAAGGGTGAGGTCCCTTCGACTTTCTCCGGGAAGGTCCGGACGTGCCGGATTGGAGACGTCTTTCCCGCTCCGGGGGCCTGTGCCCTCGGGAATCCCGGAGAAACGGTTGTCGCCACCGGATCCATCTACCTCATCGGCGAAATAATGGAGGCCCTTTACCACGATACCCCGGTCGGGGAGGCCTCCCTTCAGGATTGAACCCCCGGGTGCCGGTCCCGTTTCTTTTCCCCGGAAAAGGGCAAAAACTGTGTTGACAGAGCCGGCCTTCGCCCCACCTTTTCCTACATCTTTCAGGCGAGCGTAGCTCAGTTGGTAGAGCACCACCTTGCCAAGGTGGATGTCGTGAGTTCGAACCTCATCGCTCGCTCCATCTGAGGATGGGGCCTGGCCTGAATGGCGGTTCCACGGGTCTACAACAAAAAGTGGAAACCGTGCTTATGGGGTGGGTCCCCAACAAAGCCTTTCGACCTCCTTGTCAGGGCTGCAGTTTCCGTCCGATACCGGTGGCGGCGGCGCCGAACATGATGAAGACGAGGAACCAGCCGTGGAAGACGACGATCCAGACTTCGGCCGGATTGACGACGGGGAGATTCGGATAGTTTTTTTCAGCGAGGTTACTGAGGGTGACGTACCCGAGAAGGACACCGCCGCCCCAGGGGAAGATGTAGCCGAGGGCGGAAGTGATGGCGTCAAGGAGGTTGGCCCGCCGGTAGGGGTGGATTTTGAATTGCTTCCCGATATCGCTGACCATGGGGGCGGCGGCGATCTCGGCAGCGGTGTTGATGGTGATAAAGACGTTCAGGAAGGCGACGAAGCTGCAGATGACCAGTTCAGCCCGGCGGACGGAGTCCTTGATGAAACTGAGGGCGATCTGTTTGATACCGTCAAAGGCACCGCCCATCCGCATGATATGGCTTGCGGAAAGGATGAGGAGGGTGAGGACGGCCATATCGACGTAGCCGGCAATGCCTTCCGTGAGGGCCCCGTCGAGACTGTTGGCGGCGGAGTTGATATAGATGATGTCCTGCCAGGTTCCGAGGCCGGAAATGAGGATCACGGGGATGGCCGTGACGAGTCCCACGGTGATGGCGACAATGATATGGTGCCGGCGCATGGCGAGGAAGATGACGAGGGCGAATGGGGCGAGGAGAATCAGGCCGAGGGGGCTGACTTCCCGGGCAATGGAATCGGTGGCGATCTCGAGACCGTTGCCGCCGCCGCCGAAGATGAGATAGATGAAGAGGGTGGGGATGGCGGCGGTGAGGGAATACTTGAAGCGCGAACGGACAACCCCCGGGATATCGGTTTCCTGGGTGGTGGCGGAGACAATGGTGGTATCGGAGACGGGGGCGAGGTTATCCCCGAAAGCAGCCCCCGAGAGGATGGCGCCGAACATGAAAAGGGGATCGGCGCCGAGGGCGATTCCGGCCGGGTACATGAGGGTACAGAAGGCGACGGTGGTGCCGTAACCGGTTCCGACAGCGGTTGAGAAAAGGGCGGCGAGGAGGAAGGTGAGGCCGACGTAGAGGCCACCGGAGACCTCCGAAGCCATCCCGAGCCAGACGAGACCGTCGACGAGGCCCCCGGCGCGCAGGACCTGGGCGAACATGCCGGCCCAGAGCCAGGCGACAATGGTGACGGTTCCGATGCGGTTGGCCATGCCGGTGTAGATTTCCTCGCAGAAGTCCCAGCGGCTCCCCTTGACAAAGAGCATGGTGAGGGCGAGTCCGATGGCGAGCCCGAGGGCAAGGCCCTGGACATCAGGGGCTCCGCTGAGGCAGATGGTCATCGCCCAGACAATGAAAAAGACCATGGGAAGGGCGGACATGGCGATGCCGCCGTGGAACTGGAGGGATTTTGATTTTTCCGTCATAATGAGAGTAAGCCGGTTTAGCTGGGAAGAAGAAGATTCGCTGGAAAAGCGTGAAACGATCGCTTTCCAAGGCAAGCTTTCTTCTGGTTGCCTCCCAAACCGGCCCTGAACAGGGGCACGTGGTCACCGGGGAGGAGGGACCCGGACGGGTCCAGTTGGGTGCGGTCAATGCATGAGCCGGGTGGCCATGGCGTAGACGATCATGCCGAGGAGGATGAGGCCGAGGCCGAAGAAACCGTAACCGAAGGCCTTGGCGATTTTCTTCCAGCTTTCCCATTCATCCTTGACCCGGTGATCATCGAGGCGTCCCTCTGCGACGAGGCGGTCGTACCATCGCTTGCGCTCATGAAGCATTTCCGCCTTGGAGATCCGGCCTGAGAAAATAACGGTGTCCATGGGCAGTTTTTCGAGCCGGAAATGGGTGTTGAAAAAGTGGAAGGTGAAGATGAATCCGGCGGCGAGGAGAGCCTCGTCGGAATGCACGATGAGGGCGACATTGATGATCCAGCCGGGGAAGAACTGGGTAAAGAAAATGGGGAACCAGAGGATCAGGCCGGAGACCCCGATGATGGCGACGCCCCAGAAGACGGAGAGGTAGTCGAATTTTTCCCAGTAGGTCCAGCGGTCGAACTGGGGTTTTTCTCCCTTGCCGAAGAACCATTTCTGGTGGGCGACAAAATCGTCCCAGTCGCGTTTGCTGGGAATCATGGAATCGGGACCGAAGGCGATTTCCTTGATCCGTTTCCAGCTGAACTTACCGGTTTCCGGGTCTCTGGCTTTTTTTCGTCCGCGGAAAAGGGCGACAGAGCGATCGAAGAGGTGAATCCCGAAGTAAAGGAAGGTGACAATGGCCCCGAAATGGTGCAGGGCGCGGGCCACATCGACGCCTCCCATGATGTCGAAAAGGGCCTTGGCCCAGTCCGTGTAGTAGAATTTCAGGGGCATGCCGGTGATCACCAGGAGGAGGAAGCTGGTGACGACGAGGAAATGAAGGAAGCGTTCGAGGGGAACGAAGCGGGTAAACCACTCATCGCCTTTCTGGACGTGGACCTTGGTTTCGTGGAAGGTCTTGGAGTCGTTGAGGTAGAGGTAGAGGGAGCGGAAGAGCCAGAGGAAGGTGTGGAGGCCGAAGAAAATGAAGACGCTGACAAGGAGGGTCGTCATGAAGACGAAGGCATAGTAGAGGGCGGGATGGTTTTCCCGGTCGGTATGGTCGGCATGGGGGATGTAGCCGGCAAAGCTGGCGGTGGCCCCCTCATGGCAACTGGCACAGGTGCCGACAATGTTTTCCTCGGAAAGACGGGATTCCGGATCCCCGTCGGGCAGGATGTCGTGGTGGCCGTGGCAATCGTAGCAGGCGGCCACCTCGGTGGCATCGTTGGCCCTTCCGAGCACCATGGCCTTGCCGTGGTAGGTCTCATGGTAGTTGTGCAGTTGCTCCTGATGGCAGGCCCCGCAGGTCTGGTCGCTGCCGGCCTTGAAATGAGCGCTCGAGGGGACCTCAATATCATGGGCGGTGTGGCAGTCGTTACAGACCGCGACGACCTTCCCTTTGTCATCAAGGTGCTGGCCATGGACGCTCTGGGCGTAGACTTCGGCGACCCCGACATGGCACTGCCCGCAGGTGTCATCGATGTTGGTGTGATGGACCATCGATTCGGAGTTGATCGCCGGCTTGATGTTGTGGACGCCATGGCAGTCATTGCAGGAGGGGGCGACAATGAGGCCCTGTTCCATGAGGGCCTTGCCGTGGATGCTTTCGTTGAAGTGGCCGGAGGCATCCGGGTAGCGCATCCGGTACTCATCGGTGATTCCCTCGTTGCTGTGGCAGGTGGCGCAGGTCTCGGCGAGGTTCATCTTGAAGACCGGCGAATCCGGGTCAGAGACCGGGGAAATGTAATGGGATCCGTGGCAGTCGCCGCAGGTCGCGGTGTCATCGTTGCCCATGGAATTCATCGCACCGTGGATACTGGTCACATATTCGTCGGCGACATCCCCGTGGCAGTCGCTACAGGCGGCCCGGGCGAGATTTTCGGCATGGGGGACCTCCTCAATGTCGACGTGGCAGTCGATACAGTCCCAGAGGCCGTGCACGGAATCTTCATAGGCCTCCGGATCAACATGCAGGAGAACCTCCTCCCCGTCTATTTCCTCGACCCATCCGGGATCATTATGGCAGTCGAGGCAGCTTTCGTTGCTGAGGTCGGCCCGGGCAGAAGGAAGGAGTAAAAGGGGCAGGACGGTGACGAGGTTGAGGAGCAGAAGGCGGGGAAGCAGTGTTTGAAACATGATTCTCGATGGGGTTAAAGCGGCCTGCGGCCAAAAAGGAGGATCTGTTGGAGGTTCTCGTTGGCGGGAGTATCGGGACCTTTCCGCCTGATGTCTATAAATTTTTCTACAAAAGGTAATGCATAGGAAAAATAAATCTTATAGTATAACAATTGGACTTGTCGGTCAGGAGAAACCATTCCGGGGTCATTAAAAGGCCCGTACAAAGCGCAAGATTCAGCTTTTCCGGAAGAAAAAGGAGCGTTCCGAGGGGTGGGAGACGGCCGAGAAACCCGGGGAACGACTTGTCGTTCCGTCCTGAAGCGCTTAAGGGTGGAAGTTGAAATCATGATGAAGATTGTCGTATTGGACGGACACACCCTGAATCCCGGCGACCTCAGCTGGGCCGGACTGGAGCGCCTGGGGGACCTTGTGGTACACGAGCGCACAGGCGCGTCGGAAGTGATGGAACGGGCCGCGGGGGCGGACGTCCTCCTGACGAACAAAACGCCCCTGACGGCAGGGACGATCGGGTCGCTCAGTGAGCTCAAGTATATCGGGGTCCTGGCCACGGGCTGCAACGTGGTTGACCTTGAGGCGGCGCGGGCGCGGGGGATCCCGGTCTGCAACGCGGCCGGTTACAGCACCCCGGCGGTAGCCCAGATGGTATTCGCCTACATTCTTCATTTCATGAACCGGGTGGTGGACCACAGTGCGGGGGTACGAAGCGGAAGATGGCAGGCGAGCGAGGATTTCTGTTACTGGGATTATCCGCAGGTGGAGCTGGCCTCGCGGACGCTTGGCATTATTGGCCTCGGCGACATTGGAGGACGGGTGGCACGGATTGCTCGAGGCTTCGGGATGACCATCCTGGCAACGACGCGGAGGCCGGAGCGGCCGGCTCCCGAAGGCGTCCGGTGGGCCGGGTATGAGGACCTGTATGCGGCGAGTGACATTGTCAGTCTGCATTGTCCGCTGACGGAAGAAACGAAAGGGCTGATCCATTCGGGAAGCCTTGGCCTGATGAAAGAAGGGGCCATTCTGATCAACACGGGAAGAGGACCTCTGGTCAACGAGGGGGACCTTGCCGAAGCGCTCAACGAAGGCCGGCTGGGAGGAGCCGGAATTGATGTCCTGAACGAGGAGCCGCCGCGCCATGAAAGCCCGCTTTTTACGGCGCGGAACTGCCTCATCACCCCGCATATTGCCTGGGCGACCCGGGATTCGCGCCAGCGCCTGATGAAAATCACGGAGTCGAACCTGGAGGCTTTCATCAAAGGGGAGCCCTTGAAAGCGGTCAATTGAGACAGGGCAGGCATTGATGGGATCCCGTCTGAAAATGTTTCTAAGGGCTGCCCTGCTGTTGGCGGGAGCGTTTGTGGTCCTGCTGGTGGTGGGGCTGCTGCTGAGTCCCCGCCTGATTCCGCTGGCTCTTGGCGGTTACGCTGAAAAGGCGGGTCTGACCTGGGAATCGGCGGAGGCTCAAGGCTATACCTCGATTACCTTTCGCGAGGTGCGTTATTCCGGGGAGGGAATCGATCTCGAGCTGGATTTCCTGAAACTCCCGCAACCCCTTGCGATTTTGCAGATGCGGTTCATGCAGGGTGCCCGGGCCGAAGTGGAAGGTGGCCGGGTGGAAGTGCTGATAACCGAAAGGGCGAAAGACGCGAAGGAACCCAAGGCTGGTTTCCGCCTGGAGGACCTGCGGATGGTTCATGAAAGAATCGGTGACTGGCTTCCCTGGATTCCTGATGTCCGGATTGCCGCTGTGGACCTTGACGCCGGGGAAGGAAAGGAGCTCGCCTTGCGTGACCTTGAGTTGGCAGAAGGGGCGGTCACGGCGGACCTCTCGGGGGAGGCCCTTCCGGATCGGGCGAGCTTTCGACTGGATTGGCTCGAAACCGGGTTTGCCCTCGAGGGTGCTCTGGCTGGTGACGGGGAACGCCTTGACCTTGAGGGGGGGCTGCAGTTGGAGGAGAACGGGCCCGCGGTGCTGGAGGCAAAGCTTGTTTCGGGAGGTGAGCCGCTTCTTCTGGAAGCGGTTTTTTCCGCGGCAAAGACGTTTCCGGAGACGGTCATGCTCACCGCACGCCAGTGGCCTCTTCCGGTCTTTCTCCGGCCACCCCCGCTTATGCTTGAGGGGAAGCCACTCCTGACACTGAATCTTCGCTCGGAAGGAGATGCTTTCTCTTTTGAGGGTGACCTTTCAGCCGGGGCGCAGGATTTTGGGGACGGGCTGGCGGAATTCCGGGCACAGGGAAACCGGAAAGGCGTCACCTTCAGCTCCCTGAATGTCGAGACAGAATGGTTGAGCGCCTCTCTGTCCAGACCGGTCCACTTCCGTTTCACTGACATGGCTTTCAGTGGTGAAGCTACGGTTGCCCTCGACATTGACCTTGACGAGCAGGACTGGTTTGAAGCGCAGGGGAGCCTTGAAGCAAGGCTTGACCTGCAACCCCGCCTCGATGCCGCCCCGGGTGGAACCTTTACCGTACAGGGCGACGACCTCAGTTACCGCGATTTTGAGGTTGGCATGGTGGAGCTGGAAGGGCGTCTTGACCCTTCCCTGATCAGCCTTTCCCGGGGATATCTGGAATTTGGATCGGGAAACGCGCTCACGCTGGAAGGAAACTTTGGGATTCCGGAGCAGGATCTGGATTTGCAGGGAAGCTATCGGCTTTCGGGAGCATTCCTGCAGGCGATGGGGGTGCCTGCCTTGCCGGAAAGCATGCTTCGAGGAACCCTCCAGCTGGAAGGCCCGGTTGATACGCTGGAGCATCGCGGGAGCTTTGAACCGCTTTTGCTTGCGACCGATGGGCTGCATCCCCTTGAGATTTCCGGTAACTGGACTGGCCGGACCCCGGAGAGCCTCGAATTCATCCTTGAAAGCGAGGCAAGCACGGGCGCCCGACTGGGCATGTCCGGCTCCCTTGAGGGAGACCCTTTTTCGGATCCAAGGCTGCGGTTTCGTTTGTCCGAACTGGAGGCGCATCCGGTTCAGCGGGAGAGCTTCAGCTTGAAGGAACCCGTGGATCTGATCCTTACCCTCGCGGAGGGAATCCAACTGGAAGGCAGTTCCCTCATTGTCCTTGAGGGCGCGGAAGGCGGATTTCTGGAAGCCCTTTATGAAGGGCCCGAGGAGGGCGGCCGCCTTTCCATGGGCGGCCTTCATTCCGGAATGCTGGGGGACTGGATAAGCGGAGCGGTCCCCGATGTGCGGATTGATGCCATCGACCTTGATCTGGGCCGCCTGCTTCCGTCCGTCCTGGCGACCTGGTCCGTGCGCCTGAGCGGCACGGAAACCTTTCATGAGGGACTGACCATCAGCCTTGAGGGAGCCTTTGAGGGGGAGGGGTTGCGCCTTGAAGCCGTGAGGGGCCTTATCGGTGAGACTCAGATCCTTTCGGGATCCCTTCAACTGCCTTTCGCCCTGGAAGTGGAAGAGGCCAAGCCAGTCGCGATAGAGCTGCTGGGGGAGGGAATGCTTGGGGGAGCATTGCGGGTGGACCTTCGGCCGGAACTTCTGCAGGACATGGGTGAGCTTGCCTATCTGGAGCAGATCGGAGAGGGCGTGGTGAATCTCGAACTCGGGGGCTCACCCCGGTCTCCGGAAGGTAACCTCAAGGCCCGTCTGACACGGCTGGATCTCCTATCCCTTTTCGACGAAGCATTGGGCGACCAGCCGTTTACCGATCTACACCTGGATGCCCGCCTGGAACCCGGGTTGCTGACAGTGCGGAGCCTGCAGGCCGCCCTCGGGAAAGCCCGGCTTGACCTGTCGGGGGACGCGGGCACCGGGAAACTGGTCGCCCTCCTGAAGGGGGATCCGGTGCCGTGGAGAGAGATTCTGGAGGAGGTTCGCGGTGATCTTGTCCTGAAGGCTTTGCGGGCCCAACAGTTGGAGCCGATCCTTCCGGATTTCCTGCGTCCGCGCGGCTTTATCGACGGGGAACTGCAACTCGGCAAGGGACTGGGGCTGGAAGGCCAGCTCAGGCTGGTCGGATTCAGCATGCGCCCGACACTCTATTCCCAGACGATTGATGACCTCAACCTTTTCCTGAATCTGGAGGGAAGCCGGGCAACCCTTGCCGAGGCGAAGGCGCGAATCGGGGAGAACCCTGTCGAACTGGAAGGATTTGTCGACTTCAGGGATCCGGAAAAGCCTTTCTACACCCTTTCCCTTTCGGGGAACCGGATGCCGTTGATCCGAACGTCCTCGATGCTTGTACAGGGGGATCTCGACCTGCTTCTCGAGCGCAAGGAGGCGGCCTCGGAAACCCTGCTCAGTGGTGGGGTGACGGTTATCGACAGTGTGCTCCTGCTTGATATCGATCCCCTTGCCCCGCGTACAGCTGGAGGGGCCATACCCCGGCCTCCCTTTTTCCGCATTGAGAGGAAGCCCTTTTCCGACTGGCTGATCGACCTCTCCATTTCCGGCCGGGACAGCCTTCGTCTGCGCAGCCAGTATGCGGAGGCCCTTCTTTCGTTGGATTTCGAACTCAAAGGCCGGCTTTCCCTGCCCTTGCTGGTGGGGGGGCTTGAGGCCAGCAAAGGCACTATTTCCTTTCCCTCCACCAAGCTGGCCCTCTCAACGGGGGAGATTTTCGTGACGCGGTCACGGCAGGACGCCGTTCAGCTTGAACTGGCGGCGACCGGAGCGGTGGCCTCCCATGTCGTGACAATGGAAGTAAGTGGAACCGCAGAGGAACCGCTGGTGCTGTTTGCCTCCACCCCGGATCTCAGCAATGCGGAAATCTTCCGGCTCCTGGCAACGGGAAGCCTGAAAGGTGAAGGATATGGATCAGTGGGGCTTTTTCTTGGCCGTGGCCTATTGTCTCCCGGGGGGGGCGGTGATGGGGGCTTTCTTGACCGGATCACGGTCGAAGTGGGCCGCGACATTACACAATCCGGTGAGAATTCGATTGATGTCTTTTTTGAGCTTACGGAGGATCTGCGGCTTCACGGACAGTATGACAAGTATGACGCCCAGAACCTCGATTTGGAATGGGAGGTTTTCTCGAAGTGAAAGCCGTCTCGTCCATGCGGATCTGGGGGGCCGTCCTTCTGGTTGTCCTCTTGTCATCCCTGCTCCACGGGCAATCGAATATTGAGATAAAGGGTCTGGGATTTTTTGGTAACCTTGAAATGGACCGGCGCCTGAGCTTCCTCAACGGGGTCGGTCCTTCGGAGGAGGAAGCCCTGCGGCTGGTATCCGTCGAGGACGATGCCTATATTCTTCTGCAGCTCCTGCGCAAGCAGGGCTACCGGTCCCCCTCCCTTGAAGCCGAGGTCGTCTTTAAAGTCGGGGATACGCAGACCTACACGTGGGCGTTGCCCTTTCAGTCACAGCTTGAGGCCGGGGAGGATTTCCTGCGCCCGGAATCGGTCACCTTTATCTGTCGCCCGGGGATCCTGCAGTATTACAAGTCGGTCGAGGTCGAAGGCCTTGAGGTTGTTGAGGATGACCGCATCGATGATTTTTTCATGCCCAGCGGCGTCCTTTTTACGAGCCGAAAGGACCGGGCCCATACCGGGGAGAGCCTTGATGCGCGGATTTCGCGGCTGATGGCCGCTGTCCGGAACAATGGCTACGCGGAGGTCCGGCTCGTCAGCCGGGAAATCGAAACGGATCCCGACACGGGGGCCACGGATGTCCGGCTCGTTTTTGAGGAAGGGCCCCTCCATCAGGGGGGGGACGTGCGTCTGGAGGATTCCGCACCTGCCGGGATGGACCTCGAGCTTCCCGTGGAGGAGGTTCGGGGCGAGGCCTACAATGAATCGCTGCGGCGCGAGGTTCGGCAGGCTGTCCTGAACCAGTTCTACCGTTCGGGGTATCCGGATGCGGAGGTCCGCATCGAGCAGGAGGTTCATCCCCCCGGGGAGGACGGGATTGTCCGCGTTGATCTCCTCCTTTATATTAGCCCGGGCAGGAAGGTAACCTTTGGGGGGGTCGTTTTTAAGCCCTCGGGTATCATGAAGCCTTCGGTCCTTGAGCGACAGACCCAGCTGGCGGGGCTCTCGGAGTACGACCTGATCGCGGTTGAGGAGGGGCGCCGGCGCCTCCTTTCGCTGGGGGTTTTCGGGAAAGTCGACCTCGAGCATGAGGTGCTTTCGCCGACCGAGCGCAGGGCCGTCTATCGTCTGGACCCCCTCCCACGCCGGAAACTGAGCCTGCGACTGGGGTACGGGAGCTACGAGCAACTCCGCGTGGGGGCCTTGTGGGAACACCGCAACCTCTTCGGCCGGGCGCACCGCTACGAACTTGAAGTGAAGCGCAGTTTCAAGTCCTTCAACGCGGATGGCACCTACATTATCCCCCATTTCTTCGACAAGCGCATCACCGCCTATGCCCGGGTGGGCCATGAATACCGGGAGGAAATCTCCTTCGAGCAGGAGACCAGTGAGGCGGTTCTCGGGGCCTCCCGCAAACTGGCCCTTCCCGGGGCCGAAGTGTCCCTTGAGTACGGCTTTGAGCGGCTCGACACGACGCGGGGTCAGGAGGGGACCCTCGAGGCGACGGACGATGCAAGTGTATCAAGTATTTCATTGCAATTTGTGATCGACCGCAGGGACAGCGTGCTTTTCCCGACGCGGGGATTCGACGCCGGGGTCCGTATCAAGAGCGCCCTCGGTATTTTCGACAGCCAGACCCGGTTCGACAAGGTGGAGATCTCCGGCAGTTACCATCGTCCCCTTGGAGGGGCCCTTTACCTCCATGCGGGCCTGACATACGGTAACATCCTGAGCCGTACACCGTCCTCGACCTACCTTCCCTTTGGCGAACGCTTTTTCCCGGGAGGGGGCAACAGCGTCCGTGGCTACCGTCGCGGAGAGGCCTCGCCGCTTGACACCGACGGCAGCCTTTTCGGTGCGGAGACCTACCTCCTCGGACAGGTCGAACTGGAACAGCGGATCCTGAGGAGCGTTTCCCTTGTGGCCTTCTGGGACGGGGTCGGCCTGAACCGCGAGCAGAAGACCTTTCCGGACGAGGAGTTTCTTTACTCGGTTGGACTGGGCCTCCGTTTCCGGACCGTTGTCGGCCCGATACGCCTTGAATATGGATACAATCCCGAGGCGCGGGCCGAGGATCCTTCCGGTACCCTCCATCTATCGGTCGGGTTTCCGTTTTGATTCATGGGATAGAGGGTCCGGTTGCCGCTATAAAAAAAAGACCCGTGGTGAAGCGGGTCTTTTTCAAGGGTGGCTTAAGTTCGAAGCAGCTTGTTATTCCGCGGGGACGTAAACCCAGCCTCCATCTTCGGCTGGGCTTCCCTCTGGCAGGTAAATCCACTTGTCGAGAATCAGGTTGTAGACCCATGGGCCTTCTTCCTGTTGTCGCCTCAGCGTGCGCCCATCGCGCCATTTGGCAGCGCAGGTCAACGTGGAAGGTTTTTCCGGGGAATTCCCCTTTCATTACGGTGCAGTTGGGCGATCAATTGAAGGCCGCATCCCAACGGAAAGGGAGGCGCCGGTCGTGTTCCTCAAGGAGAACAAGTCCCGGACGTCGATAACCGAACTCTAACCGTTTCGGATGCGCTTCCCGCCAGGGCAATCGCATTGACCGCTGCGTGGAGAGGTTACAGATTTGCGGTCATGGCGGAGGGACGGCCGAACATTCTTGTCTTCATGACCGACGACCATGGCCAGTGGGCTTCCGGAGCCTACGGGAATACGGAGATCCAGACACCGGTGATGGACTGGATGGCGGAGACGGGGATTCGCCTTGACCATGCCTTTTGTCCCATTCCGGTCTG
>JAWLGH010000070.1:0-3775 GCA_041685165.1 Oceanipulchritudo sp.
CAACAGGGCATATGCAGGTTTCTCGCTTTTAATGAGATGGAAAAGCTTAAGAGGGCAGGCATTCATCAGAATGCCCTCCGGGCACTTGCCCTGGCATGCATTTTACGCCCCTAGCGCGAGGCCGGTTTGCAACCTGCATCTCACACCTTGGATGCCGTTGCTAGGCCGAAGGTAATTGGCGTGGGCGACCCCGGGAAATCGTATCGATCAGGTCCTGCTGGCGGAAAGGTTTGGCAAGGTAATCATCGAATCCGGCTTCGAGGTAGCTTTCTTTCTGCCCCGGGAGCGCATGCGCAGTGAAGGCAATTATGTATAGGTCCTGGAAATCCGGGTCGGAGCGCAGGCTTTTCATGATCTCGATCCCACGATTTTTCCCCTGGAGGTTTATATCGAGCAGGAGGATGCCGGCACCCGGCAAGTTCTCGTGGAGCTCCTCCACGTTATCGACGACGATGGCATCGTAATCGCGAAGCATGAGGCGGATGACCTTGCAGGTCGATGCGTGATCGTCGCAGATGAGGATGCGCGGGGTGCTTTTTTCCGAGGTCTCGGACATCATCCTGGTCGATTGTGTAGCGGAGTTTCCGGTCCGGTCCGGGTGCGGCCCTTGACTCAGCGGCAGGCGGACGGTCATGGTGGTGCCCTTGGCGATTTCGCTCTCCACCTCGATGGAGCCCTTCATCAGCCGAACCAATTCCTCGCTGATACTGAGGCCGAGGCCGCTGCCGGGAAGACTGGAATCCTTGTCACTTTCCCTGCGGGTAAAGGGCTTGAAGATGTCCTGGATGAAGTCTTCCGGAATGCCGGGGCCGTGGTCTTCCACTTGGATCTTCACTTGGTCGGCTTCTCTGTTGGCTCTGAGAGTGACGGGCTTCCCGGGGCTGAACTTGAGGGCATTGCCGAGGAGGTTGCTGAGCACGCGCAGGAGCGCACCGCGTTCAGCCATGACGTGAAGACCGGTTTCTTCCATGACGAGGCGTACACGTGCTTCCCCGTCGTTTTGCCTGCTCTTGGGATCGAAGGTGTCCCGGATCTGGGAGAGCATCTCGCCAAGCTCGAGAGGCTCGAGCGTAAGCTCCTGGCGACTGCCCTGAAGGTGGGCCAGACTGAGGACGGAATCGAGCGTGCCGATGAGGTGCCGGCAGGAATTCCTGATCTCGTCGCCAATCTCGCGGTGATCCTCGTCAGCAATTTCATTGAGCACATCGGCCAGTCCCATGATAGCGGTGAGGGGTGTGCGGATGTCATGGCTCATGCTTGAAAGAAAGCGGGATTTTGCCTCGTTGGCCGTCTTTAACTCCAACTCGGCATGCTTCAGGCGGGAGACATCGCTGAAGGTGACGACAACCCCTTCGATGCGCTTCTCCTTGGTCCGGTAAGGCATGAGGCGCCGGAGATAGTGGGCCTTATCGGCGGTTTGGATTTCGTCCTCACGGTGTTCAAGGTCGCTCAGGACACCGTGGCAGAGCTCGGCCATATTATCGCCGTCGAACTTGGCCGAGAGATCTGAGATGGGACGGCCGGTATCCGAGGGAATGAGATTAAAGAGGCGGGTGCAGGACGCGGTGAAGAATTTGATGCGAAGGTCCTCGTCGAGAAAGATCGTGGCGATATCCGTGCTCGCGAGAAGATTGTCCATATCGTTGTAGGCGGACTCAAGTTCATCGACTTTCGACGACAGCTCCCTGTTTACGCTGCTGAGCTCGTCATTGAGGCTCTGAAATTCCTCCTTCGACGTTTCCAGCTCCTCATTGGAAGACTGGAGCTCTTCGTTCATCGACATGACTTCCTCATTGGAGGACTTCAATTCCTCGTTCGCGCTGGCGAGGTCCTCCACGGTGGCACGCTGGTCATCCTGGGCCTCCCGGAGGTCACGGTCCATGGTGTCGATCCAGTCGCGGTTGCCCACGGTGTCGACCGGGGCGCTCCCGTTCTCCGCGCTTTTGCCGGTAGCCCGGCCCGGCTCGGGAAGCGCCTCGAAGACCACAAAGAGGCCTTCCTCGCCATCGTCGAGGGGGACCGGGCGAAGGGTGATTTTCGCCTCCTCGACCTCTGTACCGGAAAGCTGGTCGATGAAAGAGAGGGCCTTCTTTTCGGTCAGTGCCTGCTTGGCAAAATTGCGGATTTTATGTCCGAGGGAAGGGTTGACGAGGACGCTCAAATCGTTGCTCGGGGCGCCTTCGGGATGGCGCAGGTAGCGTTCGGTCCGGCCGCTGAGGTAGCGGATGTTGAGGTTTTCTTCAACCAGGGCGCTGGCGGCGTCGAAGTGCTCCATAATCAGGCCCCGGGTGGTCTCCTCAATGCTGCGGGAACGGGGCCGGATGATTTTCGGCGGTGGAGTGACCGTGACCGTTCCCTGCCTTGCGGAGCGCAGGGGATCTCCGGCGTGGCGGGGATAGACCGCCTTGTCGCCAATACGTTCGTAGATGCGCTTATCGGGATCGATCGGCTTGAAGAGATCCTTTGTGTGGCCGATGTTTTCGGCGCTCCCGAGGACGGCGATGCCCCCCTCGGTCAAAGCAAAGTGGATTAGATCGATGACCCGTTTCTGCATGTTCGAGTCGAGGTAAATCAACAGGTTGCGGCAACTGACGAGATCCATGCGGGAAAAGGGCGGATCGGAGAGGATATTCTGCCTGGCGAAGACGACTTTCTCCCGAAGCGATTTGGTGACCGCATATTGGCCGCCGCTCCTTGGGTCAAAGTAAGCGCGAAGGCGTGCCTCGTCCACATCGTTGGCGATCGCTGCAGGGTAGACCGCCGTCCGGGCGATCTCCCGCGAGAAATCGTCAATGTCGGTTCCGTAAATCTGCAGGATGAGGGATTTTTGGGAGCGCGCGATGGCCTCGGAGAAAAGAATGCCGTAGGAGTAGACCTCTTCTCCGGTGGCGCAACCGGGAACCCAGACGCGGATCTCATCACCGTCTTCCTTCGACTCGATGAGCTTTGGAATGACGTTGTTTTCGAGGGTTTCCCAGACTTCGGGATCGCGGAAAAAGCTGGTTACGCTGATAAGGATATCGCGGGCCAGGTTTTCAACTTCTTTCCCGTTCTGGCGCAGGTATTCGAGGTAATCGGAAAAATTGGAGAAATCCGCGAGGCTCATGCGGCGCTCGATCCGCCTTAATACGGAATTGCGTTTGTAGTAGCGGAAGTCGTTGCCGGTTCGGGCCCTGACCAGACAGAGCATTCGGATGAGGGCCTTTTCCGTGTCGGCATCGGATTTGTCGGGAGCGTCCCGGCTGTCATTGCGCAGGTCAAAGTAATGATCGGCGCGGGTGGGGAGTTGGGCCGCCTTGCCGACAAAATCGACACAGCCGCTGCGGATCGCGCTTTCCGGCATATCGGGAAACTTGGCTTCGTTCGGATCCTGCACGAGGCACATACCACCGGCAGCTTTAATCTTCTGCAGGCCCACAGTGCCATCCGTGCCCGAGCCGGAAAGGATCACTCCAACGCCCATTTCCGCCTTTTCCCGGGCCAGCGAATCAAAGAAATGATCGATTGGCGAACGGAGGCCCTGTTTTTCCGAGAGGGGCGCGAGGCGGACACGGCCCTCCTGCAACTCAACTTCCGCGCTTGAACGGAGGACGTGAATCGTTCCTGGTTCGACGGGCTCACCGTTTTCCAAAGGCCGCGAGGGAATCGGGGCGATAGTTTTGAGGATTTCAAGGAGCTGACTCTCCTCGCTCTCCGGCAAGTGCTGGATGATGACGTAAGCAGCTTTTCCCTCCGGGTCAATGCCGCCCAGAAATGCTTTCAAGGCATTCAGTCC
>JAWLGH010000070.1:3875-12896 GCA_041685165.1 Oceanipulchritudo sp.
GAGGCCAATTCCCTTCCTGACTTTTTTCGTAACAACCGGGACGCGATTCTCCGGCAGTGGCGGGAAGTTTCCGAACGGGACAATCCGCATGGCCCTCATTCCCGGCTCTCTCATCGGGAATTTTATGATGACATTCCCATCCTGCTGGCGGTTCTGGCCGACTATCTTGAAACGCCTCAAAGCGGGGAAGGCCAGACGAAAGCAATGGAAACCCTCCGCCAGCACGGGGTCAGTCGCTGGTTGCAGCGTTTCGATCTGGAGGAGATGCTCCGGGACTGGGGACGGTTGAATGAAGTCGTGCTTACCATGGTGAACCGTTATTTTGACGAAAATTTGCCTCAAGAGACCGAAGCCCGGACCAGGACAATCCACCAGACAAACGGCTTCTTCACTGAAGCCGCTTGTGTGAGTGTTGCCCGCTACGACAAGCTTCGGCAACAGGAAACGGCCAGGGAACTGGAGGAACTGAAGCAGATGCGGCGATATTTTGAGCAGATTGAAGAGGCCCGGCAGCACCTGCTTTCGAACGCCACCCATGACATCGGTGGCTCCTTGACCGCGATTTCCGGGGTCTCCCAGCTCTTGAAGCATGACCAAGTGGGAGACGATGATCAGGCGCTGCCCGAATTCGGCTCGATCATCGAAGAAAGCGTGACGTCCGCGACCAAGGTTCTGGATTCGTTGCTCCAACTGGCACATCTGGATTCGGGCGAGGCCCGCCTCGAATTGGAAAAGGTCGAGTTGGGGGCCTGTCTCGGGAAATGGATCGAAAGAATCGCGGCGGATCTGGAGACTGAGGTGGAATTCAGGATGAACGGCCCGGAGGGTTTTTTTGTGTTGGTGGATCCCGGGAAGCTCCAGCGGACGATCGGGGTATTGATTGATTTCGCCCTGGCCGATCCTGCCTCGGGACCCCTCCTGATCGAGTGTGAGGCCGGCGAGGATTCATGGACCTTGATGCTGCGGGCTTCCCGGGATGCGGAATTCGCCGGAAAGGACGCGGGTATGACGGAGCGTCGACGAGACGTATATCAATTGTTGCTCAGGCGTCTTTCCTTCTTTCAAAAGGCTACGCTTCGTTTTGACGAGGACGGGGCCACCAGTGGCACCGAGGCCGTATTGCTGCGCTTTCCGCTTTCCTATGAGATCGGGAGAGATTCGGGATGAATAATCCCTCCGCCGGACACTTTTGCACAGGCTCCGCGAAGCGTTCCGGCCTCCCCCGGGGTATTCTCGGCCGGGTATCCGTGGGTGGAGTGGCCTCCCTCCTCTGGGTGCTTATGCCGGGGTGTCTTGTGGGACCCGATTACGAATCCCCGGAGGTGGACGTCCCTGCGGACTGGGAGGGGACAGACCATCCGGGCCTTCAGGCGGCCGCTCCGCCGGCTTCGGGCACGGTCGAATGGTGGGCCGAATTGGATGCGCCCGAGCTGGAGCGCTTGATCCGCGAGGCGATGGACCGCAATCACTCGCTTGAAGTGGCCGCATTGCGGCTCCGTCGGGCACGTGCCCTGATCGGCGCGGCGGAGGCACGGTTGCTTCCCGACATCGGGGCGGACGCCCAGTATACCCGGGCCTACCTGAGCGAGCGCCTCCCGGTGCTCGACCAGTTTTTCGAGCAAGGATTGGTCGAACGGGACCAGGAGCTATACGTGTCAGGCTTCGACGCAGCCTGGGAACTTGACCTCTTTGGGGGCTCGCGTCGGCGGGTGGAGGCAGCCGAGGCCCGGGCGGAACGGGTGGAGGCGGGTTTGGAGGATGCCCGGATCAGTCTGGTCGCGGAACTTGCCCGCAATTATTTCGAGTTGCGACGGAGCCAAAGACAACTGAGCCGCCTGGAAAGGCGGATCGAGCTTCAGGAATCGCTCATGGGACTGGCGGAAACCCGCCTGGACAGTGGTGTTGGTGCGGAAACCGGCCTGCTGGAGGCAAGCGCCCGCCTGGAAAAGCTCAAGGCTGAACGACCGCCCCTGATGGTTGAGGAAGCGGCGGCCGCCTACCGGATCGCGGTATTGACGGCCGGCGAACCGGGGGAAGTTCGTTCCCGCTTGTCGCGGGAGCAATCCCTTCCGGCCGTTGCAGACCCCGTGCCGGTCGGGTTGCCGGGAGAACTCCTCCGGCGGCGACCGGACCTGCGGGCGGCTGAGCGCGCGCTGGCCGAAGCGACCGCCCTGGTCGGCGTGCAGATCGCAGAGCTCTATCCAAAATTTGCCCTGACCGGATCGGTCGGTTCCCAGGCCGGACGGTTTGGGGATCTCTTCGCCTCGGAGAGCGGGACCTGGCAGATCACCCCCGGGATTCAATGGAATCTATTCCGGGGCGGGGCGGTGCGGGCTCAAATCGACGCGGCTGAGGACCGGCAATCAGCTGCCCTTGCGTCCTACCGGCAGACGGTGCTGGAGGCGGTGGCTGAAGTGGAGACGCGCCTGACGCAATACGGCCGGAGCCTGGAAAGCCGCGGGCATACGGAGGCGGTGCAGGCGCGGCTGCGTCGTTCCCTTGAACTGGCCAAGGATGCCAACAATGCGGGTGTTGCCGGTTTCGCGAGCGTCCTTGAAGCAGAGGGCGACGTGATGGCCGGGGAGGCCCGGCTGGCGGCGGTGCGTGCAGAGGTACTGGTGGCTCTTGCCGCCTTGCACAAGGCCCTCGGCGGCGGATGGGAGCGGTCAATCCCGCTGGACACGCCTGAATGAAGCAGCAAGACCACAAACCGGTGGCAAACGCTCTTCCAGCGGGGGAGCCCGTCCAACTCGATCTGCCTCAAGGAGCTATTCGGCTCTTTTCCTTTGGGGATCCCGATGGACGACCGTTGCTCTTTTGCCATGGTTGGCCCGGGTCGGGACTTCAGGCGGCGCTCGCTGATGAGGCGGCCCGTCGCCATGGTTTCCGGGTTCTTTCACCGGATCGTCCGGGAATCGGCGGATCCTTGCACATCCCCGGCCGCCAAGTGGCCGATTGGCCGGCCACTGCCGCTGCCGTGGCGGATTTCGCGGGATGGGAGACCTTTCACATCCTTGCTGTTTCGGGTGGGTGTCCCTACGCGCTCGCCACGGCGGCCTCCGCGTCTTCCCGGATCCGGTCGGTTGCCATTTGCTGTGGCGCCGCGCTGCCTCACCTCATCGTCGATCCCCGAATCTCCAATCCCCTCTACCGCGGCCTTTACCACGTCCACAGAAAGGCCCCCTTCCTCCTCTTACCCGGCATCCGGGTTGCCCGTTTCTACATGCGGATCGTCCCGCCTGGAATGAGCCTTCTTCCTTTTCTGCCATTCCTTACGACCGCCGACCGAGAGGCGGTACGCCCCAGGGGCAAGCGCATCCTTCTCGCCCGCAGCGTGACGGCCGCTTTCCAACAGCCCCATGGAGTGATCCATGATGCCACCCGCTACATTGAAGACTGGGGGATCGATTTTGACGCGATCCGGGCCCCGACCGTTTTCCACCACGGGACCGTCGACCGGAATATTCCCCTTGAGGCGGCGCGCCTAACCGCAGCTGCCGTTCCCGGTGCCTCTTTCCATGAGGTCCCCGGCGAGGGGCATTACAGCCTGCCTTTGAACCATCTGGAGGAAATTATCGCGGGGATCCGATGAAGCCCTCAATCTCCATAGACCCAATGATATAGCGTGGGCACAAGCAGGAGGGTGAAGGTGGTGGAGACAAAGAGGCCAAAGATGAGGGACCAGGCCAGCCCGGCAAAAACCGGATCGAAGGCGATGGGGACGACCGCCAGCATTGCGGTCCCGGCAGTGAGAAGGATCGGGCGGCTACGGAGGGCACCCGCGCGCAGGAGGGCATCGCGGATGGAGCGTCCGCCTTTTTCCTCATGGTGGGTGAAATCGATGAGGAGGATGGCGTTGCGCACGGCGATTCCCGCGAGAGCGACAATCCCGATCATGCCGGTGGCGGTGAATGGAATACGGACCGCATATCCGACCGTCTCGGTGGCCATCAGGGCATTGAGAAGCCAGAATCCCGGGAGAATACCGATCATGGTGAGGGGGATACTGGAAAGCAGGATGAGGGAAATGACGTAGCTCCCGGTTTGGAAAACAAGCATGGCGTAGATCGCGAGCGTGGCCACGCCGAGGGCGATGCCGAGATCACGGAAGACGCGGCGGGTCACGAACCACTCGCCTTCACCGTCAAAGCTCACCTTGATTTCCGCGGGCAGGGTTCCCTCCTCCTTGAGGCGTTCCACTTCAGAAGAGAGGGAGAAGACGGCATCAAGCGGAGTGCGCCCGCCGACCTCCGCGGTGACGTAGAGTACCCGCTGGAGGTTTTTCCGCTCGATCGTCTGGTCGATCACCGTTTCGCGGAACTGACCGAGCGAGCCGACGGTGAGGATGCGACCATCGAGGCGGGCAAGGGGCAGACTGGCAATCCCGGCAAGGTCGTCGCGGGATTCGGCAGGGAGACGCAAGCGGACGGGGCGCGGTCGGATCTCACGGCTTTCGCGAAGGAGGGTGAGGTCGGTCCCGCCCATCGCGGCAGCCACGAGTCGACCAACGGTTTCCGGGGTGATTCCTGCGAGGGCGGCCTTCTGCCGGTCGACCTCAAAGATGAGTTTTCTGGCGGGAGCTTCGATCGAGGAGTCGACCCCCAGAAGCCCCTCCTGACGATGGAACAATGCCTCCACCCGTGCACCCGCCTCGATCAGATCGGGATAGGGGAGATCCGGCGGGCCTCCCACCTCCGCGACCACGGGGGCAAGGACGGGTGGGCCGGGAGGACGCTCCACGACTTTGACGGAGGCGCCGTATTTTTCCACGACGGGGTGGATTGCCTTTTCAAGCCGGAGGGCAATCTGATGACTGCTGTGCCGGCGATAGGCATCCTCAATCAGGTTAATGCGGACCTCGGCGACATGGGGTCCCTCACGCAGATAGTAACCGCGGACCAACCCGTTGAAATCGACTGGACCTGAGGTGCCGGCGTAGGCGGTTGCGTCGATCACCTCATTCTGGCGGAGGGCGATGACCATGAGTTCCCGGGCCAGCGCGGCAGTCTCTTCAACCGTGGCGCCCTCTTCCTGGTCGATCACGAATTGGAGATCTTCGGCGTCGTCATAGGGCAGGAGCTTGAGGGGAATCAACTGAAAGAGCGGCAGGGCGAGCGAAGCGACAAAAAGGAGGAGGAGGCCGGCGACGAAGCCGCGCGCGAGTCCGCGACGGTCGAGGAGGGGGGCGACCAGAGCGGTGTAGGCCCGGTAGCGGGCGGTTTCTTCGAGCCTTTCATCCGCCTCCTGTTTGCTGTCCCCGTTGGTCTCCTTCCCGCTGTTATCCGCCGGCCCGCGCAGGACGAGTTTGGCGATCCAGGGGACGATGAGCGCTGCGATCAGCGTGCTGGAGAGCATGGCAATCGGCACTGTCAGGGCCATGGGCGCCATGTAGGGACCCATGAGCCCGGTAACGAAGCCGAGTGGAATGAAGGCGACGACCACGACCAGGCTGGTCAGGACCATTGGCGGCAGCACTTCCCTGACCGCCTCAATGATGCGTGGCAAATGGCTGAGCCCGCGCCCTGCAGACGTGTGCAGATAGCGGTGGATGTTTTCGATACTGACAATGGAGTCATCGACAATGAGACCGAGAGCGACGATGAGGGCGAAGAGGGTGACGCGGTTGAGTGAAAAGCCGGAGAGATAATTGACGAGAAGCGAGACCGCGAAGGTGGTCGGGACACTGACGGCCACAATAAGCGCCTCCCGCCATCCAAGGGTCACCGCCAGAAGGGTCATGACGACAAGCGAGGCGCCCGCGAGCGAGAAGACCAGCCAGTTGACGGCATAGTCGGCAGAGGCACCGTAGTCGCGGGTGATGCTCACCCCGACGTCCCCGGCCGTGAATATGGGGCGAAGCTCCTCAAGACGTTCGCGCACCGTGGCGGCCACTGCGACGGCGCTGGCGTCGGCCCGCTTGGCGAGCGCGAAAGTGACCGCGCCGTGTTCGCCGTCGGCCTCCACCGCGTGGGTGGGTGGATCGGCGCCCGGTCCTTGGCCGAAGAGGATCTGTCCGACGGGCTCAATCGGACCCTCCTGGATATCAGCGACGTCGGCGAGGAGAACCGATCCGCCTGGCCCGCGGCCGACCACGATGTCAGCGAGCTCGGCGGTGGAGGTTATCGGCGCACCCATTTCCAGCCCGGTCCGGCGGTTTCCCGCCGTCAGGGTGCCGGCGCCGATGCGGATGTTACTTCCGTCGACCGCCCGGCGGAGATCCTGGAAAGTGACTCCGTGAGCGGCCATGCGCTGCGGATCAAGCTTGATGTTCGCGGCCTCATTGCGTCCGCCGATGATAAAGATAAGTCCGATCCCTTCTATCCGGGTGAGCTCGACGAGGTGCTCCTCCGCCATGGAAAGGAGACCGGCGTCATCCACGGTCGCGCTGTGCAGGGTCACGGTCATGAAGGGGACGTCATCGACATAGACGGGGCGGATCTGGTATTCGGCGAGTTCGGGTGAGTACCGGTGCCGGTTCCTCTCGAGACGGTTGCGCACCCGTACCTCGCTCTCGATGGGGCTCTCCCCGACATAGAAGCGGGCGGTCAGGATGGCGCCGTCCCGGAAGCTGGAAGAGTAGACGTATTCAACCCCCCGGGCGCCGAAGAGGGTCTGTTCCATCGGCCAGACGATGCGTCGTTCGACCTCCTCGGCTGAGAGGCCCGGAGCGGAGACGAAGACATCAATGAGAGGGACATCGATCTGTGGTTCCTCTTCGCGCGGGGTGACGAGGAGGGCGATTGCTCCTCCCGCGAGGGCGAGGAAGACCATGAGGGCGGCCAGGTCGGAGCGCAGCCAGGACGCGAGGAAGCCTTTTTGATGCGGTTCCTGATCACTCATGGTCCGGGGGCGGGCCTTTCGCGCTTCCTTCCAGTGCTCCGTAACGGCGGAGGATCCGGTCACCAGGTGTCAGTCCCGCGAGGACGGAGACAGACTCTCCACGGGTCTGGCCGAGCCTGACCCAGCGGGGACTGACCCGTCCGCTGGAATCGACGAAGGAGACAAAATCAAGCTGCCGGATACGACGGACGGCCTCGCGGGGGATGTGCAGGATGGTCTGGCTTCTGCCTTTGAGTTCAACGCGCGCATACATTCCCGGAAAGGCCCCTTCCGGTGGTTCGAATGCGAGCTTTGCCAGAACCGTGCGGGAGGCCGGTTCGGCCCGGGGGACAAGCGTGCGGACGGTTGCCGTCACAGGGGTGTCAAGCGACTCGATGAAGCAGGTGATGGGGAGACCCGGCTCAAGCCGGGAGGCAAGGGCCTCGGGAACGCCAACTTCTATCTCCAGAAGCCTGGGATCGAAGAGGCTCAACAGGGGTTCACCCGGAGGAACCCAGTTGCCGGGCTCTTTAAAGGTATCAACAACGACTCCCGTAATCGGGCTTCGGAGCCGGGTGTCCCCGAGCTGGACCTCGGCCTCGCGGAGGGCGGCGCGTGCCTGTTCGACTCGTTTTTCGGCGCTCTCGAAGGTTCGCTGCGCATTGATGGCCTCTGTCTCTGGCAGGGCGCGGGCTTCGGCGGCCGTCGTGATCCTTCGCTTCAAGCGGGCTGCACCCTCCATTTCGGCTTCGGCCACGGCCAGGGCGGCAGCGGCCTTGTCGCGTGCGGCGTTGAGACGCTCGCCATCGAGGCGCACGAGGAGTTCCCCGGCTTCAACCCGTTCGCCGGCCTCGACCGTGAGTTCGCGCACTTCCCCCGGGACACGGGCCAGTATGTCGATGGGGGCGCGGGCGACCAGTCGTCCAGTCAGGTGGCGCAGGCGGGGGATGTTCTTTTCGGTCAATTTGACAACCGCTCCCTCCTCGGCCCGGGGGCCTTGTTCTCCCGTTTCACCCGGAGCGGTTTTGGCCTTGAAAAGGTCAGCCTGCCAGGCGAGAACGAGGAGGATCGCGGCGAGCGCGAGGAGCCCCTTTCTCAAGTTCCTGCGGAGGGCATTGTGCCTCGATCCGGCGAAGGCGGCTCGCATTTTTTTCCAGGGTTTCATGACAACGCCTTTGGGCTTATGCAGCGCGAGCCACCGACACGGGAAGTTTTTGCTGAAGTTGGGATAGGGAAGATGTCCTTGCTTTGAATGGTGGTTGGGGGGCAGCGGCCTCTCTGCATGGTTGTTTTTATTCCGCAAGTGGCGAATTTATTTCAAGCTCGGTCGGGCGCCGCTGTCCGGGCGGCTACCGGGAAGGCGCTCGCGCAGGACGGCGGCCAGTTCATTGAAATCGGGTGGCTTGGCAATAAAGGTCTCAAAGCCTGATTCGATCGCCTGCCGGGATGCCGTTTTGCCGCGGCTGCCCGAGAGTGCGATGAAGTGGGTGGCGTCCATGCCTCCCGTCTCGAGAAGTTTCCGGCGCAGTTCGTAGCCCGATCCATCGGGCAGGCCGATGTCGGTGATGATGACCCGTGGGTGCCGCAGGATTGCGATTCCCTCGGCCTCGGCGGCGGTTGTGGCGGTCAGCGCGCTATAGCCCGATGAGGTAAGCCAGAGTTCCATGGCCCGGCAAAGGTTGATCGAGTCGTCGATGAAGAGCACGTCAAGGCTGCTTTGACCGGAGGTGGACCTGGGAAATTCTGAACGCATGGCGATGTCGTGGTTGATGGTGTATCCGTACAAGCGCTACTCAGCGTCTGGTATGAGGGTAACGGAAGCGGAGGGTTCCCGAGGTGGAAAGGTGCTGGCTGCCGAGAGAGCCTCCGTATGGGGTGACCATTTCGTGGGCGACGCGAAGCCCGAGATCGGCGCAGCGGAGCCGGCGGGTGCCCGGGTTATCCATTTCCATGGAGAAGAGGTCATTGGTCGGGAAGTCGGCTGGCCCGCTGTTCTCAATAGTGAGCTCCAGGAGGCAATGGCCGTCCTGGACGGAGGTGGTAATCTTGAGGTCGGCGTTTTCACTGGTGTATTTCAGGATGCTGGCGAAGAGCTGATGAATGACCAGTTGCGCCGTGTCGCGTTCCATGGACACCCACGGGCTGTCTGCCGTGTAGTCGCGGCGAACCGGCAGGCGCATCATCCTGATCTGGGAATCGAAA
>JAWLGH010000152.1:0-3100 GCA_041685165.1 Oceanipulchritudo sp.
GGCAATGAGGGGTGGCCAGTGCAGATCCAGGCCCCTTGCCTCGGCATAGAAGGGGACCATGCGGAAGCGCTTCATGAGCCAGAAATCACAGAAGATGACCGCCCCCATGGGCATGAGGGCAAGGCCGTAGAGGGCGACAAAGCCGAGGAGTTTCATGGCGACGGCCGGGAACATACCGGCAACGGCCGCCAGCATGCCGGTGGCAAGGGTGACCTTGAAGCGCGAAACGGTGGGAATGATGGCCTGGAAGGCGAGGCCGGCGCGGTAGATGGTGGGGTTGGCGGTCGTCCATCCGGCGATGATGACGCAGATGAGGCCGGTGAGGCCGCAGGCGCCAGCGGCAAGGGGACCGGGAAGGACACTCGTTTCAAGGGGATCGTGGTGCAGCTGGAGGGCGAAAAGGATGGAGGCGGCAATCCAGGCAAGGAAATGGCCGAGGTACATGCCGGTGGCGGTGGCGAGCCCGTAGGAGGTTTTGCGGGCAAAACGGAAGACGGAAAGATCGGACATGCCGACGTGCATCGCCATATTGGCAAACCAGGCAAAGAACATGACATGCCAGAAGGTGAATTTGACCTGGCCGGGAAGGGGCTCGCCTCCTTTCCAGATGGCCGTGTTGGCGAGGTTCCAGAGATCCTCAAACCCGTTGATGGAGGTGCCGGTGACGGTTATGAAATCGCGCAGGCCGATGAGGCCGAAGGCGAGGAAGACGAGGACCATCCAGGGGGCGGCATAGTTGGCGAAACGCGCGACAAAGGCATATCCGGAGGCGGCGATGAGGGAAATGACCGCGCCCACGCCGAGCACGGCGAGGACCCAGCCGACACTGTTGGGAAGGAGGTCATTGAGGCCGGGCATCGGGAACCCGAACCAGACCCCGACGGCGGTGGCCGAGACCGTCATCATCGCTCCGGCGAGAAAGCAGAACATGATCCCGTTGACGAGATTGTAGACGATGACGAGCCGGCGCCCGCAGATCTTTTCCAGCTGATAATAGAGGGTCAGGCGGGCCCGGGTGGCGATCGGGGCGGTCATGAAGGTCCAGCTGAGGACGGCGAGGAGGTTCCCGACGATGAGCCCGAGGATAAGGTCGATTGCGCTGACTCCGGCGGCGACAAAGAGGGGGCCGATCATCAGCTCCGTTCCGGCGGTATGCTCACTGGCATACTGGCCGAGGAAATTGCGGAGGCCAAGCCGGGACTTGGGCGGAACGGGCTGGCGTTCAAATTCTGAGGGGAAAGCGCTCATGGGGAAACCGGATTAGCGTGATCGGAGTGAAAGCGGAAACAGGGGTATTTCGTTGTATCTTTTCGAAGCCATAGCGGAAGCCTAAATTGAAGGTTCTTCGCGGAAGGGTGTCGAAAGGATCGCTCCTTGCTGTACGTTCTCACGGCGCACACGGAGCAAAGATCAAATCATCTCTCCGTGTTGCTCCGCGAGCTCCGTGAGAGACATAGTCATTTATGCAAATCACATGTTGAAAGAGGTATTGTGGATTGGCCAACAGCTCAAGTGCCTCGGATGGAGTTAACATGCGTACAGGCGCGCAAAGATCGGGAGGAAAATGTGCCGCATTTCCTGTGATCAGAATTTGATCTGGTGTTGCCACCGCCGCAGCGAGGAAAATGGCGTTATCCGCATCTTCAATTCCGGGCGTTGGCTGGTTCTATGGTCGTCAGCTCACAACACCTCAAACTCCGGGAAGGACCGGACGGCGCGGTCGAAGGTCCGGGTCTTGGAGGCCCCCGCCCGTTTGGCGGAAAGGGCGGTGAGGTGCTCGGGGAGATCTCCCCGGCGTCGCGTCCGGCGGATGGCCTCCATTACATCGGCCCCGCCCTCAAGCTGGAACCGGTCGTCGGTCGTCACCGCCTCGACTACTGTCAGCAGCTCCTTTTTCGTCAATCCATAGGCTTGCAGGACCCAGGCCGTCTCCACAACGACCACGTTTGAGAGCCAGATCCGCATGCCGCGGCGACTGGCCTTTTCCAGTTCACGGCGCACGGTCCGCACCTGGTCGGGATCATCCTCCACCAGGTGCCGTACAAGGCAGTTGGTGTCCCATGCTTTCACGGATTCGCGCCCCGACGGTAGTGCGCTGCCGCCGCCTTGCCGGCCGCCTGCTTCATGTCCGTTATGGACATTGCTTCCCGGCGCCGCACGAACGGTTTGGCGGCACCATCACTTTTCCGTCCATCAGCTGTGCGACGGGTCAGTAACCAGCCATTCGGACCGCGTTCAAAAACAATACGGTCACCTTGCTCCAGCTGCAGCTCGCGCCGCAGGGCCTTCGGCAGGGTCACCTGCCCTTTGCTTGTCAATGTCGCCATAAGCATTCCTTACGTATCCTAATTTTGTAAGGACAAGTGTCAAGATGGCATCCTCCAAATCCCCGCCTACTAAAGCAAGGCCCCAAAGCACCCAAATTTGACCAGGACCGGCTGCGCCAAAACCGAAGGTCAACGTGGGAACGGTGGTGACTTGTTGCGTGATTAATCTTTTCGCCGCTTTTGTGCCTTTTTGTAAACAAGTGATCCTGACGGGGCGACCCGATGTGATCGTGACCTCCCGTCGGGAGGTCTCTCGAGTTTGGTTGACCTCCCGTCGGGAGGTCTGAGCGTCCCTTCCACCATCGGGAGATCATGAGGTCCCTCACTCGAGAGGGGCTTACCCACCCAGATTGGCGAGCAACCATTTTTATCACTGGCCTCTTCGAGGCGGGTCCGGATTTCCACAATATTCCGCGAAGCACCAAAAAGGTTCTTCTCTATACCCAGTGGGTGACCGGATCCAGAAGCGCAAGCGACAGGACGAGGGAGCCGGGGCGTGAAATTGCACTCCCGAAGGGAGCGGATGACCGATAGCCCCGGCATTCATGCCGGGGGTCCTTGGATTCGGAGAAACAGGACGTCCCGGAGGGACTGAAAGAAGGAAGCTTCAAGCAGTCGCTTCGCGACGCCGGGGGTGCGGGGCACCGAATCCCCGCGATAAATCGCGGGGCTAGTGATCGTGACCTCCCGTCGGGAGGTCTGTCGAGTCTGGTTGACCTTCCGTCGGGAGGTCTGAGCGTCACTTCCACCATCGGGAGGTCATGAGGTCCCTC
>JAWLGH010000153.1:0-3084 GCA_041685165.1 Oceanipulchritudo sp.
CCCGAATTACGCGTGTTTCGGCCTGAGGTCATTTGTCGGCGGACTGCAGGCGGACGCAAAAAGCGGGATTGCGGCCATGGATTACAAGGCTCTTGTCGCGGATGGGGATTCGGATCTCGTGGCGATGAAAAGCTGGTTTTTCTGGCCGGGCGGTTTTGTGGCCATTGGCAGTGGAATTACCGGACGATCCGGTCGTCCGGTGGAAACGATCGCCATGCAGTGGCCGCTCTTTGAAGGTGATCGTCCGATAACGGTGGATGGCGTCACCAAAGAGGAATCTTCCTGGACGGAAGAACTTGAAGGGGGAGAGTGGTTGGCAACGTCTGATTGGCGCCTCTGGTTGCAGGAAGGTAAGCAGGCAAGGGCAGTCCGCCAAATGCAGGAGGGCGCATTTGTCGACATCAGCCGGTCTGGGGATACCGTTTACCAGCACCCGTTTCTTAATGTCTTTATTCCCCATGGTGTAAACCCCGTGGATGCTGGATATGCATATGCCGTTTTTCCGGCGCCAATGGATTCACAATCGGGCGAGTTGCCGTTTGAGATCTGGCAACAGGCGAACGGCATTCATGCGGTTTCCTTTCCCGGGCAGAATCTCCTTCTTGCGGTCTTCTGGGAGCCAGGACGGGTGGGACCTCTGGCTGCGAAACACCCGATGCTGGCCTCACTCAAGTCTCTGGGCGAGAACACCTATGCTTTGTCGGTAGCTGATCCGACCCAATCCTTTGATGGTCCGTTGGAGGTTCAGCTCGCCGGTACGGTTACATCGCATGAACCGGAGGCAGGAGCTGAAGTGGAGGTATTGACAACCGCAAACGGCCGAAGCATTTCATCGATACGCATTGACGTCGATTCGGGAGCGTCTCGGCAGCTGACCTTGACGATCAAGGATCTCATCGGTTATTCCCGTCAGGGAGCGTGGTCAACAACATTGAAAAAGACAGGACCGCTGGAAAACTCAGGTGTAAAGTCGAAAAGGCCTTCGCCAGATAGAAACGGTTCCGCAAACTGAGTACGCGTCGTGATAAGCTCCCCCAAACCTTTCTGGGTCTTGTAAGTATCGCTCTATTAACCGATTGGATTAAATCTGATTTTCTCCACACTGCCTGGACCAGTCGATTTTCCCGCTCCGCTAGAACCGCGGACTGCCGGATAATACAAAAGCCGGGAGAAAAATCGTCCAAGATTTTGCAGCCTTCCGAGCCTATCCTCTCACAAAATTGAAGCCTGAACCTGTAGAACCTTTCAACCGATACGACCGAAAAAGGACCACCACCATGAAGCACGACACAACGAACACCTGGACTCTGGAAATCGTCCCCGGCCATGCGGAGAAGGTGCCGCTTTTCGAAGGGCTTGTGGAAGAGATCTACATCACCATGATCCCGGGCAAACCGATCGAGACCTGCCTGGAGGCGGCCCGCGAGGTGAAGGAGCGGGGCTTCCTCCCCGTGCCCCATGTTGCAGCCAGAAACTTTCCCTCGGAAGCGGCTTTGAATGACTTTTTCGAGGGCGTCAAAACCCTCGCTTTGCCCAAAATTCTGCTTTTGGCCGGTGGCCACGGCGCACCGGAAGGGCCCTACCACAGTTCCTTTGATATTCTGGAAACCGAGGCCTTCCGCAAGGCCGGGCTGGAGACCGTTGCGCTGGCCGGACACCCCGAGGGCAACCCGGAGGATGCCAGGAGCTGGGAAAACCTGCAGGAAAAGTGCGCCAAGCTCGATGATCTGGGTATTCGGGTCGAGATCGTCACCCAATGGAGCTTCTTTCCCGAGAAGGTGGATGCCTATCTGGAGAGACTGCACAAGGCGGGGATCGACATACCCGTTCGCGTCGGCGTGCCCGGGCCGTCAAACATGAAGACGCTGCTCAAATACGCGAAAATCTGTGGCGTCAGCGCCTCAGCGACTGCCATCAGGAAGCAGGGGCTGAACATGGGACGACTGCTCGTTTCCAACAAACCGGACCGATTTGTCAACGAGGTCGGCAACACATCGCATTTCCACATTTATCCCTTCGGTGGTCTCGAAAAATGCGCCGCGTGGCTGAAGTCCCGCCAAGTCGGAACCGGCAAGCGGTCCGCTGCCTAACCTGAGAGGAAAAGCCGGCCTATCGCGGAGTCAGCCCTAATCAGCTGTATGGCCAGCTTGAAGCGGAAAGCCATCTGCAAGTCGCCGAGGAATGACCGATGAACATCCGGTTGCACTCATCCCCCGTCTCCACAGGCGAAAACAAATTTGTATAGGGGGCGCACTCCAGCAAGCCGGCTTTAAACTGGCCTATTTGAAAGGCACCCGGGGACAAAAATCTCCGGATTTTCTGTTGTGCCACAAAGGCCACAATCTCGCCTTCGAGGTGGGGGGTAAGGGCCAGGGGCGTTCACAATTCAAGGCCATTCAAACGGACCGGAAAATTATTTTCGCCGAGGGCCTGCCCCCCTCTGCACACCATGTCCCGCACCACCTCGCCGGGATGCTGGCTAGAACACCTCAGAAGTGCATGCGGCGTGATCTGACTGGCATCTCTGCGGTGATCCGTTCACCAGGAATGACTGGACTTCCTACATCAATGGCACCAGCAGCCCACGCCAATTCTATTCGTTTACCAGGGACAGGATTATGGAAATCCCCTGAGCCGGAAGGACTCCGCCACCGGCTCCATTCCCCGTCAAAATGGAAAACCTGTAAAATTGTAAAGGAGGAGAGGTCGGTGAGATCCTCATGAAGGCACCCTGTCCAATAGATAGACGGCGTTAACGCCTCTGCATCCGTATGCAATTCGATTTCTGTCAGGAACCTTCCCGCGTCTTCAAAGACATGGCAGGTTTTGATGAACACGTGCCCTCCCGACAGGGCAAGTTTGGTTTCTTCGTGCGCAGCCCAGGGAAGGGAGGAAAAGGTACCGGGCCGCACGGCAAAGCGCTGGTTGTCATCTTCCGCCCTCATCTGCATCACCGGCTGAACAAACGGGTTTTCGTGATTCGGGGGCAGAGTGCCCCGTGGATAGAGGAAAGCGGGGCCTGTTCTCCGGGGTTCAAATCCTATTCCGAAGCGGGCGTAAGCGTCCACAAACGGCGTTTCGTCG
>JAWLGH010000154.1:0-3070 GCA_041685165.1 Oceanipulchritudo sp.
AGCAGCTACAACATGCAGCCCATCAATAACCATGAGGCCGTCAGGGCATATGTGTCGACGAATCTGCGGGATTGGACGGAGGTTCGGACGATTGCCGAGTTCGATATCGTCTTTGACCTTGATCCGGCGATGCCTGTTCGCTTCTTCAAGATTGCCAAGGGACCTGAACGCGTCAACGCGATCAAGGGATACCGGAACGGTAAGTTGCTAGACCGTTCTGGTTGGCGTGCCAGCAATCTGTTTGCGCATGAGTTCAAGGCGGAGGCGGCCTGGTCGGCAACCGTGAAGATCGATCAGGTTTTTCCGGGCTCCTATCTTGTGGTACCCGTATTCGGCCCGCATGTGCCGGAATCCGTGTATGCGGGGGCGCGCTGCGGGGATGAATATCTGGGGGCCTCTCGGCGGGCGGCGGCCTATCCAGCCAATTCGTTCGAATGTCCGGCGGTGAAGGGCAAGTGCTACAGCTATTTCATCCCGCTCGCACAACGTCATGCCGGCAAGGAGATCGAAGTAACCCTTCTAGGCAACAAGCAATGCGCGAAAGATGAGCTGACCAGCGAGGTATGGGTTTCAGCCTGCCCGACTCCGCATGTTGCGAAGACCGTGACACTGCGTGCTGCCAAAGAGAGGAAATAGCGGGGCGCCGCTCTTTCCTGAGGACGTTACAGGGGGAATCGGGGTCAGGAAATCGGGGTCAGGGGAAATCGGGGTCAGGCCTTGGAATATGTAATTAATGTGTGTATTGTGGTGCATGGCCAGGCCTCTGAGAATAGAATATCCAGGTACGAGCTGAGGTGCCCCTTGCCGAAAACCCGGCTGCCGCGAAGGGGTACCAGGCACTGCTGAAAACAATTACAAATTCCAAGGCCTGACCCCGTAAGCTCCCGTAAGCCTCATGGCGTCTAGTGAAACTAATACCCAATTTCATGATGAACCGCAAAAAAATCCTCCTCTCGCTCATTCTTCCCTGTCTTCTTGCCGCTGGCCTATTGCTCCCGGCCTGTGCCGCTACGGATTCAAACACGGCCCGGTCGACTGCGGATCGCTCGAGCGGTGCCTCACTCTGGCTGAATTATCACGAACTCGCCCCGGCCCGGCAAAATGAATGGTCGGCCAGGGTGCGGCAGGTGTTCTGCCTGGGCACACGCGCCATCCTGCTCAATGCGCGGGATGAGTTGCAACAGGCTGCGGGGCAATTGACAGGCCGCCAGATCGCGGTCACGGACTCGCCCGCGGGCAAGGGCACGGTCCTGCTCGGTCGCTTGGACCAGCTTGATGATTTCCTTCCTAGGCCTGCGGTGCTCAGGGCCATCGCCCTCGCGGAAGGTGGCTACCTGATCGAGCGCATCAGGATCGATGGAAAGTTCGCCACCGCCATTGTCTCCCGCGATGATGCAGGTGTGCTCTACGGGGTCTTCCACCTGGTTCGATGGATGCAGACAGGCGAGGCTCCCTCCCGGCTGAGCTTAAGCAGCGAGCCTGCAATCACCTTGAGGATGTTGAACCACTGGGACAATCTGAACGGGAGCATCGAACGCGGCTACGGGGGCAAAAGCCTTTGGAAGTGGGAAGAGCTTCCGGAACAACGGAGCCCCCGTTATGAGCAGTATGCAAGGTATTGCGCTTCGATCGGGATCAACGCGGTGGTGCTCAACAATGTGAACGCCAACCCCAGGATCCTGCGGGAGGACTACCTGAAAAAGGTCGAGATATTGGCCGGTATTTTCCGTGAATGGGGCATCCAAACCTACCTCAGCGTCAGCTTCGCTTCTCCCATACGTCCCGAGGGCAAAGTCAAGGATCGGCCACGCTGGCGCGGTGTCGGCGATCTGGTTTCCGCCGATCCGCTCGACCCCGAAGTGCGCCAATGGTGGCAGGCCAAGGTGGATGAAATTTATACCCTGATCCCCAATTTTGGCGGCTTTCTCGTCAAGGCCGACTCCGAAGGTCAGCCCGGTCCGGCCAGCTACGGTCGAACGCATGTCGACGGGGCGAACATGCTCGCCGATGCGCTGGCTCCGCATGGCGGCACTCTGATCTGGCGTGCTTTCGTCTATGATAACAAGGGCGACGACCGGGCAAAAGAGGCCTACGAGGAGTTCAAGCCCTTCGACGGCGATTTCCGTGACAATGTCTTCATCCAGGTAAAAAACGGACCTCTGGATTTTCAGCCGCGCGAGCCCTTCGCGCCGCTCTTTGGCGGAATGCCGAAAACCAAACTTTCCCTGGAGCTCCAAATCGCAAAAGAATACCTCGGACACGCGACGACATTTGCCTACCTGGGGCCGCTGTGGACGGAAGTTCTCAGAGCCGATACCTTTGCCGAGGGCGAGGGGTCGACGCTTGCAAAAGTCATCGATGGCAGCCTGCACGGAAAAGAGCGAAGCTGTATTGCCGGAGTTGCCAACACCGGTGACGGCGATGAATGGTGCGGCAGCATCTTCAATCAGGCAAACTGGTATGCTTTCGGTCGTCTGGCCTGGGATCCACGACACGGTGCGGAAGAGATCGCCAAAGAATGGATCCGGATGACCATTCCGGCCGATGCGCCGGCGCGCGCCACGATTCTGGAGATGATGATGGGCTCTCACGAAGCGGTTGTCAATTATTCCACGCCCTTGGGTCTCAACTTCCTCTGTAAGTATCAGGGGCATTACGACCCCAGTCCGGCCACCCGGTCCTATTTTCACCGGGCTGATGCCGATGGTATCGGATTTGACCGCACGGATGAGGGCAGCAATTACACCGCCCAGTATCATCCGGAGCTGCAGGCGATCTTCAACGATCCCGACAAGACGCCCCTGAAATACCTCCTCTGGTTCCACCACGTATCCTGGGACGAGCCGCTCCGCACAGGACGCACCTTGTGGGAAGAATTGGTTCACCGGTACAACCTGGGGGTCGCTTCGGTCGATCAGATGGCGGATACCTGGGAGAGTCTCGAGGGGAGGGTGCCGCCGACTATCCATGCTTCGGTCATGGCAAAGCTCAACGAGGAGAAAAGCTTCGCCCGGCAGTGGCGTGACACCTGCCTTCAATATTTCTCCGGTTATCTGGACGACTAAGACAA
>JAWLGH010000071.1:0-12645 GCA_041685165.1 Oceanipulchritudo sp.
ATCCCCTCAAGGACCTCTCCTGGACGCCGATCCCGTTTTCCGACCGGGACCTGCTTCGTTCCCCCCGTGGGATGGCGGAATGGGTCAGCCTGCCGCATCAGCCCCAGGCCGACGACCGGCCCTCCTTTTACCGTCTGCGCGTCGATTACACTCCGCCCACGGGGGAACCCGATTCCTTTTTCTTTGATCCCGCGGTGGCGGACGCTGGCGGGGAACACCTCTTTACCTACACTATTCCCTTCGACAACGGATGGCATTTTTCCGACTGGTTTGGTTACCTCCTTCCCAATGACGCCCCCTGGTTTTACCACCTTGAACACAAGTGGATTTACACCACCGCAGAATCGGAGACCGATGTCTGGTTTGTCGATTCCGTTCTCGGCTGGTGCTACACCAGCCGCGATTCCTATCCGTACCTCTACGTGGCGGCCCTTGATGAATGGCTCTTTTACGTCCGCGGGAGCGAAAGCCCGGACCGGTGGTTTTTTCAGTCCAGCCTTGATGATTACGTCAGGGAGGGCGATCTTTAGTAATACCTGAAACCCGATAGCATAACATGAAAAAGATAGACCGATACCTGACTACCTTGGGCTGCCTTCTCGGAGTGGGCTCAAGTACCCTTATGGGGGTCCAGATCAATGAAGTCCGCATTGACGAACCCGGCGCCACCGACAGCAACGAGTTTGCCGAGTTCAAGGGGGATCCCGGGGAATCACTCGACGATCTCTGGTACCTCGTCATTGGCGACCATACCGCCTTTGGAAGCGACGATGGGGAGAACATTCCCGACAAGCGGGGCGGCGTGGTTGAATTTGCCGTCAGCCTCGACGGGCTCACCATTCCCGATGACGGCATCTTCCTGATGACCAGCGTCAACATGCAGATTGATGTCCTCGGGTTGGAAATCAGTGATATCGATCTGCTTCTCACGGAGATGAACTTCGAGAACAGTGATAATGTGACGCACATGCTTGTGCGTGGATACACCGGCATTGAAGTGACCAACTTTGCCGACCAGTATGACGACCTCGCGGTGGACATAGACGACAATGACGACGGGGTGCCGAATACCGACCTTCCGTGGACGGAGGTCGTTGACGCCGTGGGTATCGTGGCCGAGCCGAATGACGCCGATCCCGAGGAATTCACCTACGGGGAGGCTCTCGGCTTTACCGATGTCGGTCCTGATGGCAGCTTTGCTCCGGGCATGGTGTACCGGGGCTCCGACGACGGAGTCTGGAATATCGGGGAATTCAATTTGATCAACGAGGACGGCGACGGCCTCTTCCAGGGTGACGAGCAGAACGGCCCGGCCCTTGATACCCCCGGATCGCCGAACCCGGCCAGCCCGGAGCCGGTCATTACCCCGAGCATTCTCGGATTTTCGCCTTCGACCGTCGAGCCCGGTGACACGGTTACCGTTTCCGGCCAGAATTTCGGTGGAACGACCTCCGTCACCGTTGGAGGGGTCGAGGCCTCCTTTAACGTGGTTGATGGAGACAGCCTTGAAATCGAGGTCGACGAGGAACTTGCCGATGGTCCCATTGTGATCACAACGCCGGCCGGGGTGGCGACCTCGAGTTCCGATCTCACCATTATTGGAGGCGGGTCAACCGTTCTCGCTTTCGAGGATTTTGAAGAGGACCTCGGTGAGTTCACGGCGATCAGCGTGGCCAGCGACGCCGACTGGGAGCACGGGACCTTCGGCGGGAACGGCTTTGCGGAGATCAGCGGCTTCGGGGCCGACGAGGCCAGCGACGACTGGCTCGTTTCCCCGGAAGTCGATCTTGATGCCGCGAACGAACCGACCTTGACCTTCACGACGGCGCGCAACTTCGGCGGCCCGGAACTGGAGATCCTCATCTCGAGCGACTACGACGGGCTGAATCCGGCCAACGCGTCCTGGACTCCGGTCGAAGCCCCGCTTTCCGAGGGGAGTTATGATCTGGTCTCCTCCGGGGAGATTGACCTTTCGGCGTACGTCGGGGAGACGATCCATGTCGCTTTCCGCTACACCTCGACCGGTACGGAGGGCGGTGATGGTGCGGTCTACCAGCTGCATGAATTCCTCGTCCAGGATACCGTGCAGGATGCGTCCCTCCTTCTCTTTGAAGACTTTGAGGCCGACCTCGGTGAGTTCGCGGCCATTAGCGTGGCCAGCGACGCCGACTGGGAACACGGGACCTTCGGCGGGAACGGTTTTGCGGAGATCAGCGGCTTCGGGGCCGACGAGGCCAGCGATGACTGGCTCGTTTCCCCGGAAGTCGACCTTACCGGTGCCAGTTCCCCCGTGCTGAGCTTCGTGACGGCCCGCAACTTCGACGGTCCCGAACTGGAGGTCCTTATCTCGAGCAACTACGACGGACTGAATCCGGCCGACGCGACCTGGGATCCGGTCGAAGCCCCGCTTTCCGAGGGGAGTTATGATCTGGTCTCCTCCGGGGAGATTGACCTTTCGGCGTACGCCGGGGAGACGATCCATGTCGCCTTCCGCTACACCTCGACCGGGACAGAGAGTGGTGAAGGTGCCGTTTACCAGGTCCACGAGGTCCTGATCACCGGTGGCAGCAGCTTCACTCCCGGATGGGTCAAGGATCCGGTCCTGAGCTGGGTTTATGAGTACACGCCGGAATGGGCCTTCAGCCTCACCATGGGCGTCATCAACATCGAGGCCTTTCCCTGGATCTACCAGGTCTCGTTCGGGTACCTCTACATTCCCGAGGCGACGGACATTGAGGCCGGTTCCTACATCATCGTGGATGGTGAATGGGCGTGGGTGCAGGCCGGCCTGGATGGCTGGTTTGTAAACCTCGCAGGCGAGTGGGATAATTTCCTCACGCCGCAGGAATAAGGCCCAGCCCGGGCTCAGGCCTGCTGATTGCAATCCTTCCCAAGCCCCCGGGGCGCGCGGTTCAAACCGCCGCTCCCCGGGGGCTTTTTTGTCCATCCGTAGCCGAGACCTGACGGTTTCTGCTATGGGAAAGGCCCCACCGTTTTTTTTTCTTCCCCTGAGGGGATCCAATGACCAATCTCACCCTACGTTATGGTGAAAATCCGGCTTCTCGTCTCGGCTTTCGTTTGCTTCTGTTTTTCTGCTGTCTGGGTCGCGGGGCAGGGGGTCACAAGTTCCAGTATGGCGGGGTCTGTCCTCACTGAGCGGGGGACTCCGGTTGTCGGGGCGACTGTTGTGGCGACGCACCTCCCGACGGGTACCACCTACCGGATCACGACCAGCGACACTGGAGTCTACCGAATCACCGGGATGCGGATCGGAGGTCCTTACCGGGTCATTGCCCGGGCAGGGGGCTACGAGACGGCGCTCCGATCGGATGTGTCCCTTGGGCTGCAGCAGACCACGGATGTCGATTTTCGTCTCAACCGGGAAGGGGAGGAGGTCTTTGAATTGGAGGCCTTCGAGGTCAGTGCGGAGGATCAAAGCCTCATTTTCATGAGTTCAAACCAGGGCTCGGGAACGGTTATCGAGGAAGAGGCCATCCGCAACATCCCCTCGATCACGCGTTCCATCAGCGACATCGCCAAGCTTGATTCGCGGATCGCGGTCTTTGACAAGGAATCCGGCCAGCTCTCCGCGGGAGGCAAAAACACCCGTTACAATTCGCTCCTGATCGACGGGGTTCCGACCAACGACTCTTTCGGGATCAGCGAGAGCGGGCTGCCCTCCCTCAAGCAGCCCTTTTCCCTCGAGGCTATTTCCGAGGTGAGTGTGCAGTTTTCGCCCTATTCGGTGGAGAACGCCGGGTTTACCGGGGCCGCCATTTCCGCGGTGACAAAAAGCGGGAACAACGCGTTCAGCGGTTCCTTCTTCAGTTTTTACCGTGACGACAGCATGGTGGGGGACCTGTACGAGGTGGCCTCCGGCGACCTGATTCCCTTCAATGATTTCGAGGAATTCACCTATGGCATGACGCTCGGGGGCCCGATCCTCAAGGACAAGCTCTTCTTCTTCGTCCTGTATGAATCGGTGGAGGAGACGCGGGTGCGGGAGGTGGCCGAGTTTCTCGCTAATCCGAACCAGATCGCCGATATCCAGGATGCCGCCCTCAACTTTGCGATGCCGTTTGATCCGGGCATCATCGATGATCCTGATTCCTTTGTTCTCGAGGATGAAAAGCTGCTCATCAAGCTTGACTGGAACATCAGCGAGGGACACCGGGCCAGTTTCCGTTACAACACGACTCCGGGAAGCGATCCGCGGTTTCCGGGCGAGCGCGGCACCACCTTCAATTCCGCGTGGTACAAAATTGATTACGGGCTCGATGATTACGTCTTCGAGCTTTTCAGCAACTGGACGAGCGACTTCTCCACCTCCCTCCGGGTTTCCTACAAGGAACAGACCCGCAACCAGGTCTACGACAACGAATTGCCCGAGGTCAGCATCCAGGGAATCCGGGACACCGACGAGAACATCGGCGGCTCCCGCACGGTCACCTTTGGGCGCGGGGCGATCAATGATCTCCAGGTCAATACCCTCATCACCCAGTTCAAGGCGACCTGGCTGCGTGGGGATCACCAGATTTCCTTCGGTCTCCAGCATGAGAATTACGACAACAACCAGCTCTTTCTCTCCAACCCCTTCGGGAGCTGGTTCTTCCGCGGGGTCGGAAGCGCGGCCAATGAGGATGGCTTTGTCGGTGCGCTCCAAACCGACGAGCAGGGGAATCCGCCCCCCGGCCGGGCCGCGAATTTCTCGGTCGAGCTGCCCGCCGAGGGCCAGACGGGGGCCGCTGACTGGTCGATGGCCATTGCCGCCGCCTATATCCAGGATGACTGGTATCTCTCCGACAAGCTCACCCTGACCGGTGGGATCCGGATTGATTACCCGATCGTCGATGATGTTCCTCCCGTCGCGCGTCCCTCAACGGATCCCGATCCGCGTCCGTTTGAGGAGGTGTTTGGTCAGGAGAACACGAACACGATTGATGGTAATTATGTCATCCAGCCGCGGCTTGGCTTCAATTTCAAGCCGTTCGAGGACGAGGACACACAGCTGCGGGGGGGCGTCGGGCTCTTCTTCGGGACGGCTCCCCATGTCTGGCTTTCGAATGCCTACGTCAACAATGGCGTGAGCAAGGTCTTTGTCGCCTCGAACACAAACCAGGTGAGTCCGCCCTTCAGCCTCGAGGCAGAGGAGGCGATTGCCTGGATTGACGACACCTACGGGCGCAGTGAAGCCAGTTCGGTGAACGTCAATTACATCAGCGAGGATTTCAAGATGCCCACGGAATGGAAGGCCAACATCGCCCTCGACCAGCGGCTCGACTGGCTCCTCGATTCCATCTTCACGATCGAGTACCAGTACTCGCAGACGGTCCGGGACATCCATTACGTGAACAACAACCTCCAGCTGGACACCACCGGGTTCCAGAAGGGGTCGCTTCCCGACGGGCGCGACATCTATACCAACACCGGCCTCAGTGACGACCGCTGGCGTGAGTCGGGCTACCGGGATGTCATTGAGCTGCGCAACACCACAGACGGGTTCGGCAACCAGGTGACAATGGAACTGCAGCGGCCGCTGATCAACAACTGGTCCTATCGTATTGGTTATACCTATACGGTGAACCGGACCGTGAACGACGCCTCCAGTCCGTCGGCCTTCAACAACTGGATTTCCAATGTCGCCGCCAATCCCAACGACGCCGTGGTCGGGACAAGCTCCTTTGAGACGCGCCATCGAATCGCCGGCGCGGTGACGGTGGAGATTCCCTGGTACAAGAAGTGGAAGACGCGTGTCAGCCTCATCTATGACGGCCGCAGTGGACGGCCGTTCTCCTACCTCTACGGCGGTGTCAACGTCGACATCAACCAGGACGGCAACAGTGGCAACGACCTCATCTATGTGCCCACCGGTATCGATGATCCGCTCGTTTCCTGGGGTTCGCGCAACCAGTTCCGGGACTCGGAGGGGGTGGCCTTCATGGAGTTTGTCGACCGCACCCCCGGCCTGCGGGAGTACAAGGGGCAGATCGTTCCCCGCAACACCGGGCGGGCTCCCTGGATCCACCAGTTTGACATCAACATCACCCAGGAAATCCCGGTCTGGCGGGAGCACAAGCTGGAGCTGATTTTCAACATCCAGAACGTGGGCAACCTCATCAACGACGAATGGGGCCTCGAGAAACGGCCCCGGGGAAGCTTCGGGCGCGCGGTCAACCTCGTCAGTCCGGGACACTTCCCGATCGCCCAGGGCGACAAGGGAAACGAGTTCGGGTACTACGAGTACCGCTACCCGGAAAACAACCAGGCCAGCGAGGAAACCTTCTATGTCCATCCGCAGGGACTCGCCTCCCGCTGGGCGATCCAGGTGGGGGCGCGCTACAGCTTCTGAGGCACCTGCTCTTTTCTCTGAACAACCACACAATAATCCGGATACACAACACATGACATACCTGAAAAGAACACTCAGCACGGCGGGGCTGGCCCTTGCCGTAATACCAGCGCTGGGGCAGACGGAGATTTCCGTCGTGGCCGCCGACAACGGCACCATCGAACCCGATGGACCCTCTGGCTCGCCATGGTTCCACAATGCCCAGGCCGCGGGGGACTTCGCCGCCTACGGGATCTCGACCTTCAATCTCGACGCGGACGCCTTTGACGTCGCCGAGGTCACTTCCATCAATGAGGTGGAGATCGCCTACACCCAGTCGAACGCCGGTTTCACGACTGACGGACCGGTTGAGTTTTACATCACTTTTGACCCCGCCGCCGGGAGCGCCGACTACAGCGCGCTCGCGCACGACGGCACGGCCAACGGGGTCGAAGACAGCCAGTTCTCGGACAGCCCGACGGAGCAGCAAGTCGCCACCGGCACCTTCACGGAGGTTGAAAGCGGGACCGTCGACACTTACACCCTTGATGTCTCCGAGGTGGAGGCCGAGTTGGTGGAAGCCATCAACGACGGCTCGGGTTTCTCAATCATTATCTCGGCCACCGGTTCTGAAGGTGCGGTGACCTATGCCGGGATCCAGAACAATGGCTTTCCGGATTCGATCATCCTGACCGTCACCGCCGAAGGCGAATCCGGCGGCGGCAACGGCGGTGGTGGGACCGCGGGTGAGGGCCTGATCATCACCGGTGTCCTGGATGGACCCCTGCCGGGTGGACTCCCGAAGGCAATCGAGCTCTATGCCCTTTCCGACATTCCGGATCTCAGCATCTATGGCTTCGGATCGGCCAACAACGGTGGCGGTTCCGACGGTGAGGAACTGGTCCTGTCGGGCTCGGCCGCGGCCGGGGATTTCCTCTACATCGCCACCGAGGAGGTGGAGTTCACGAATGTTTTCGGGTTTGCCCCGGAATTTGTCTCCAATTCCGCCGCCATCAACGGGGATGACGCAATAGAGCTCTTCAAGGATGGCCAGGTAATCGACACCTTCGGGGACATCGACACCGACGGCAGCGGCGAGCCCTGGGAATACCTCGATAGCTGGGCCTATCGTGTGGACGAAACTTCCGTCGATCCGGCCTTCGCGATTGATGACTGGACGTTTGGCGGGCCAAACGCCCTTGACGGGCTTGATGCCGGCGCTGTCGCCGAGGCTTTTCCCTTCGGGACATGGGTCCCCGGTGAGGCCCCCGTCGTGGAAGAGCTTCCCTGGGAGGCCGAAGGCCTGGAGGTCGGCGATGTGAGTGTTTCGCCCTGGTTCGGGAGTTTTGAACTGGGCAGTGACGGCTGGGTCCGGCATGGCGAACAGGGCTGGCTCTACGTCGGTCTTGTCCAGTCAGTCGACAACCTCTGGATCTACAGCCTCCACCTTGACGCGTGGACCTGGAGCAGCAGCGGGACTTTCCCGGTTGTCTACGACACCGCGGGCGAGCGCTGGGTTGTCTACCTTATCCTCGAGGAAGCCGGTGTCTTCCTCTTTGATTACAGCCAGGGCATCTGGATAACGAATCCCTGAGGGTTCCTCTCCGATTCCTGCTTCAAAAGGGCGGCGTCTTCGCGGGCGTCGCCCTTTTTTTTCGGGGAGGCGCTGATCCGTTTCGCATGTGTTAGCAAGGCCCGGTTGCCATCCTAAAGCTTTGGCACGACAAGCCCGGCCGCTCTGGCCAGTTTGACCTGGCGGGTGTCGAAGCTGAGAAATCGGCGGCACCCGAGGGAAAGGGCCATGGCGACGTGAAGCACATCCAGGCTGCGGGTTCCCAGCTTTTCGGAATGCCGGGAACTGAGGCGCTCGGTTTCGATCAAAAGGTTACTCTGGGCGGCATCCCTGTTTTCAAAGATACCGGCATTAAGATCGGCCAGGAAGAGGTTCAGGGAGTGATCTCTTTGCTGCGGGGTAATCTCCTTGCGGAAGACACGGAGGCGCAGGGCATTCCGGAACTCAATCTGGTTAAGCCAGGAAAATCCAATGGGAGCACGTTGACTGTCCATGAACCTGATCACCCGCGCGGTGTTTGCATCGGGAGCGTAAAGGGAACAGATGAATCCTGTATCCGCGTAGTCGCTCATCGGTCACCACGTTCCTCAGCCAGGAGTTCGGTCCCCGTTTCCGGGAGGAGCTGGTCGCCGTAGATGGCTCTGAGGCGTCTGCGGAAGTCCGGCCGCATGGGGGCTTTATTCTCGGCCCCGAAAGGCTTCAGGATAGCCACGGGCTGATTGCGTCGACGGATCTCCAGGCTTTCGCCCCGCGCGACGTGTTCCATGATTTCAACCGTCTCGTGTCGCAAGCTGCGGATGTTGACTGCTCTCATTGTGTTACATCAATGTATCACAACTGGGCGGATGTCAAGAGAGCCCATCGGTGGCGGCCCTCTGCCGGTGCCGGAACTACAGCGTATGGATGAAGAAGCCGCTCCGGAGCTTGGGTTCAAACCAGGTACTCTTCGGGGCCATGATCTGGTTTGCGTCGGCGATGGCCATCAGTTCATCGACGGAGACCGGATAGAGGGAAAAGGCGATTGCCCCGTTGCCGGCGTCGATGCGCTCGCGGAGGTGGTCGGTCCCGCGGATGCCCCCGACAAAGTCGATCCGGTCGCTTGTGCGGGGATCCTCAATCCCGAGAATGGGGGCGAGGATCCTGTCCTGGAGGAGGCTGACATCAAGGCGGCTGACGGGATCGGCGTCCGCGTCAGGGGTCAGGCGGATCCGGTACCAGCTTCCGTCGAGGTAGAAACAGATCTCACCGGTCTCCCCGGGAGCGGGATCGGTGGCCGGCTCGACCGGAGCGACTTCCCGGATGCGGTCGAGGACGGCCCCGGGGGTCTGGCCGGCGAGGTCGTGGACAATGCGGTTGTAGGGTAGGATTTTCAGCTGCTTGTCCGGAAAAAGGACAGTCAGGAACCAGTTGTAATCCTCCTCCCCGGTGTGGGCCGGGTTCGCTTCGCGGCGCTCAAGGCCGACACGGGCCGCCGAGGCCGCGCGGTGGTGCCCGTCCGCGACGTAGGTATAGGGGACGTCGGCAAAGGCCGCGAGGATGGCCTCCGCGCCGGCCACGCGCCAGACGGTGTGCCGGATCCCGTCCGGGGCGACAAGGTCGTAAAGGGGCGTCTCCGCGGTCGCGGCGTCCATCAGCCGGGTGAGTTCCGGGACGTCCCGGTAGGTGAGGAACACGGGCCCGGTGTTGGCGTCGATCTCGGCGGTCAGGCGGGTGCGGTCGTTTTCCTTCGTCACGCGCGTCTTTTCGTGCTTCCGGATCCGGTCGGCCGCGTAATCCTCGATATGGGAGAGGGCGACAATGCCCCGCTGGCGGTGGGTGCCCATTTCCTGCTGGTAGACGTAGAGGCAGGGAACATCCTCCCGGATGAGATGCCCCTCCTCCACGAGCCGCTTGAGGTTCTCCGCGGCCCGCGCGTAAACGGCGTCGCTGTAGGGATCGGTCCCGTCCGGGAAATCAATCTCCGCCCGGGTGACGTGCAGGAGGCTGAGGGGATTGTCCGCGGCAAGGGCCCGCGCCTCGTCGGTGCTGACGACGTCATAGGGCAGGGCGACCACGTTGTCCACGGAATCAGGGGAAGGGCGCAGGCCCTGGAAGGTTCGAATTCGCATGCCCGTCCAATCAACAAATGCGGCCGGCCTGGTCAACGGGCTTCTTACTTTATTTGCCTTAGCGGTGATGAAGGCTATTGCCGCGGCCATCCACAATCCAAGGGCTGACTCGGTTGACTTTTTTAGCGTCTTTGCGCCTTTGCGTGAAAACCGCGCTGTTGAGGGAAAGATCTCACGCAAAGGCGTAATCCATACCTGAAAAAGATCGGATTCTGGGATCTTCTTTCGCAAAGAAATTTGTGACACTGATCCCGTGCCTGAAAAGCGTTGGAGAATCATCTTTGAAGACGGTGTCCGGGCTCATGTTCGAGTTGAAACAAGACAGGGGGAGGTTCTCACCTTTGCCGTGGTGCTTGTGGCAGAGATAAACGGTGTTCCGGTCTGTGTTTTGCGTTATGATACGGCTCATGGACTTGACGCACAAAGAGGCTCCCGATTATGCTATTCAGGTTATCAGGAGTAATTATGAAAATTATATCCAAGTCTTCCTCGCGCACTAAGCGCCCCGTAATCGTCTCGATTCCGGCTCCCAGGAAGAAACAATCCTTTCCCCTGAAGGAAGCCGAAGAAATCTTGAAGCGCCATGGTGCCCGGCCAGCTACTCCGGAAGAAATTGAAGAAGCAAAGCCATTCGATAATCCGGATTATTGATGCTGCTTTCCTCAAAAGGAACAAAGTTGCGGGCCATTTTGAGCTGCCGCCTTCTGGCCAGTCGGGATGATTTTCTCTCCTATGCTTAGCGCCGCGCAGCCCTTCCTGCAAAGATTTTCACGCGAAGGCGCCAAGTAGTCAGCTTGGTTTTCTCCTTTCGCATGAAATCCAATCCAACACCCAAGGGCTGACCCCGTTGGGAAAAGGCTGAAATTGCATTGCAGGCGCAAAATCGGGACAAAAATTTCAACTATGATCTATACAGCCATTTTAACAAAAGATTCCGACGGAGGCTACATCGCTCAAAACCCGGAGACCGGTACCACCACTCAAGGGAGCACTTTCGAGGAGGCCTTGGCGAATCTACGGGAAGCAACGGAGTTGTTTTTGGAGGAGTTCCCATCTGAAACCACTTCACCCGCGCTCATGACGACTTTTGAGGTAGCCGATGCCTAGGCTGCCACGAATCAGCGGACGCGAGTGCATTTCAGCCCTCCAGAAACTCGGGTTTTCCGTGACGCGACAAAGGGGCAGTCACATCGTTTTTGCGGCGTGGGAACTCAGGCTGTGTCGTGCCGAATCATAAAGAAATACGGATAGGGACTTTGTCGGGAATCCTGAAGCAGGCTGGGGTATCTGAGGTTGAGTTCACCGATAAATTATAGTCCCATCGACAGAGGCTATCCGACTTCTGCCTTTTCCGCTTTTCTCTCCTGGCCGACAGGCGAAGCGGGGAGCCTTTGCGTGAAATCCATCCCAAAATCCAAGGGCTGACCCCGCCGCATCCCTGTTGCATCCTGCTGGCGCTTGCCAAGCCTGAGATTTCACGCCAAATTTAAGAAATGACTTTTCTGGATCCCTATCGCGAGCAAATCAGCGCGCTTTGCCGCAAGCATGGCGTCGCTGAGCTCCACGCGTTTGGTTCCGTCCTGCGGGAGGATTTTGGACCGAACAGCGATGTGGATCTGCTGGTTGTCTTTCAGCGCGATGCGTCCACCAATGCGTTTCATCAGTTTTTTGATTTTAAGGAAGGTGTGGAAGCGCTCCTGAAACGCCGTGTTGACCTTGTGTGCTACAACGCGATCAGGAATCCAGTCTTTAAACGAGCCGTCGATCAATCCCGCGAGCCGGTGTATGCAGCCTGATCCGAAGAAATATATCCAGGATGCCGAAATTGCCTGCCACGAGTTGCAGCAATTCACCCGTAACAAGTCCCTTGAAGATCTCGAATCGGACCGTGGCTTGCAGCTAATCGTCGAGCGATAGTTTGAAATTCTTGGTGAGGCACTGAATCGGTTAAGGCAAGTCGATGCAGAAGCTTTTGAGACGATTACGAATGGCCACCGGATTATTGGCACGCGTAACATCCTGGCGCATGGATACGATATAGTAGAGCATGTCATTCTCTGGGATGCGTTAAAACAAGATGTTCCGCTCCTGCTGGAGGAATTGAATCGGCTCTCCCAATGAGCTTGGTTCCCGAGTACAAGGGTCGCGCGGTTACAGGCGAAGGCCGATGATGAATTTGTTTCTCGCAGAGCCGCCAGGAAAGCACTTGTTTCAGCGCCAGCTATTGGATGGAAGGTCGAGCACGGAGGGTGGAAGGGTATTTCTCTCGCGGGGGAAGGAGAGGAGGAAGGTTCTCTCACCAAGTCACCAAGGCACAAAGGGGAAGGCGTTTTTCTCACGGCGGCACGGTGAGCACGGAGGGTGGATGGGTTTTTGGGGTACGGCGTTTGGGAAGGGATCCCGCGCCGCTGGCTGCGCGGTTCAGCAGAAGCGAAGCCGGGCGGCCCTCGCACGATATCCAATCCAACAGCCAAGGGCTGACCCCGCGGGGTTCCCGTGGCTGTCATTTGATTCAATCCGTTCATTTTTTCTTGAATTTGAGGGCGCTTGGCGGCAGAACGTCTCTTTTCTTCCCTGCTTCGGCTCGATGGGAATGCCTCACCAGTCTGTTTTGCCCTTTCCGGCCGGAAGCCCGT
>JAWLGH010000155.1:0-3039 GCA_041685165.1 Oceanipulchritudo sp.
GATAATCATGGACGTGATGAGTTTCCCATGGAGCTCTGTGAGCCCATTTGATTGCTTCTTTCAGTCCCTTCGGGACGGTGCCTTTTTAAGATCGCATGAAACCCCGGCATGTATGGCGGTGTTTCGGTGCCCCGTACTCCGCGGCACGAAGCGACTGCTTGAAGCTGGCTGAAGGGCCTGTAAGGCCCGCCTTATAGTAGCCGTGGCTGATGTCCCGCGAAGCGGGACGAGGCCACGGAAATGGGTGCAAAGCAGAGACCAAAGCCGCATCGCGGCGGGACGCAGAACTTCCCATTAAAATCATGCAATCGGGGACGCCGCGATGCGGCTCAGACGTGTGGGGGCAACGGAATCCGTGGCCTCGTCCCGCTTCGCGGGACATCAGCCACGGCTACGGTCGGTTGGGCCTTACAGGCCCTTTGTTCTACGGGGACAGGCATTCTACGGTTTCGGCCACGGTCGCTCGGGCCTTACAGGCCCTTTTTTCTGCGTGGACAGGCATTCTACAGTTCTCAAGAGGCGGATCCGCCGGTTGGCCCGTGGGCCAGGCTTTTTCGGTCAGCCGTCAGGCAGACGGTTCACGTGCTATCCTGTTCTGCCGGGGAGCATGAAACAAGTCGACACCCCTGCTGAACGGCGACTCCCAATGAGTAGGGCCTTCAGGCCCTTTATCGCGCCCGGCGCGGGCTTGGGCACACCCGGCCTAGGCGCGGCTGATGGCTCTGCCGGAGAAGACATCCTCCATCGTCGTGCGGATGCGTTCGAGGATGGAGGCGCGGTCGAGTCCGGTGCTGGCCCGGATATCGCCGGTGGAACTGCCGTGGTCGGCGAAGCGGTCGGGATAGCCAATGCGGAGGAGACGGACGCCGGCGCCGTTGTCGTTGAGGCATTCCATGAGCGCGGAGCCAAAGCCTCCCTGGATGACATGGTCCTCAAAGGAGACAAAAAGGGAGGCCTTTTCGGCCTGCTCAAGAAGTAAACCGGCATCAAGGGGCTTGGCAAAACGGGCGTTGACGACGCCGATTTCGGCCCCGGTCTCGGCAGCCAGTTCAGCGGCAAGGGCCTCGGCTTCGGAGACCCACGGCCCGATGGCCCAGAATTGGATCTCCCTGCCCGGGCGGGTGACGTCGGCCTTGCCAAGGGCGAGTTTGCGGGGTTCTGCCTTTGGCTGGACGCCCTCGGCTGAGCCGCGGGGATAACGGATGAAGGTGGGGCCGGGGGTATCGAGGCTGGTCCAGAGCATGTCCGCGAGTTCGTCCTCGTCGCGCGGCTGCATGAGGATCGTGTTGGGAATGCAGCGGAGGTAGGCGATATCGAAGAGCCCGTGATGGGTTGGTCCGTCATTGGGTGAAAGGCCGGCGCGGTCCATGCAGAAGGTGACCGGGAGGTTCTGGAGGCAGATATCGTGAATGATGGGATCGTAGGCCCGCTGGAGGAAGGTGGAATAGATGGCGACGACAGGGCGCATCCCGTCACAGGCCATCCCGGCGGCAAAGAGGACGGCATGCTCCTCGGCAATGCCGACATCGAAGAACTGTTCGGGCAGGGCCTCGCGGAGGAAAGAGAGGCCGGTTCCCGGGGGCATGGCGGCAGTGATGCCGACGATCCGGGCGTCATGGCGGGCAAACTCGAGGAGGCGCTTCCCGAAGACATCCTGGTAATTGGGGGGGGCGTCCTTTTTTTTCGCGGGAGCCAGTCCGGTTTTAATATCGAAGGGGCCGAGGCCGTGGAATTTTTCCGGCGAGGCGATGGCGGGTTCGTATCCGCGGCCCTTCTTGGTGAGCATGTGAAGGATGATCGGCTGGGTCTGGTCGCGAGCGAACTCGAGGTGCTTGACGACAGCGTCGAGGTCATGTCCGTCAATGGGCCCGATATAGCGCAGGCCGTAGGTCTCGAAGAGGCTGGAACCGATGAAGAAATCCTTGGTCTCACGTTTCCAGCGTTTCCCGTACTCGAGCATGGAATCCCCGCCGGGAACGCTACGGAGGAAGGAGGCGAGCCCGCGGTCGATCTTGTTGTAGACCGGGTTCGTGATGATGTCGTTGAAGTAGTGCGCGAGGGCCCCGACATTGCGGGCGATCGACCACTCATTGTCATTGAGGATGATGATGAGGCGGCCGGTGGTCTCGGAAATATTGTTCAGGGCTTCCATGGTGATGCCGCAGGTGAAGGCGGCATCGCCGAGGATGGCGACCACGTGCCGGTCTTCCTTGAGGCGGTCACGGGCGGCGGCCATCCCGAGTGCCGCGGAGAGCGCGGTCCCGGCGTGCCCGGCTCCATAAGCGTCGGCCTCGCTTTCGGAGCGGCAGAGAAAGCCGCTGAGGCCGTCGGTCTGGCGGATGCGGTCAAAAGCCGGGGAATTGCGGCCGGTAAGGAGCTTGTGGACGTACCCCTGATGGGAGACATCAAAGACAAAGCGGTCCTGCGGGCAGTCGAAGACGAGGTGCAGGGCGAGGGTCATCTCGACAACACCGAGATTGGGCCCGATGTGGCCCCCGTTTCGGGAGGTTACTTCAATGACGCGCTCGCGGATTTCTCCGGCCAGCGTGTCGAGCTGGTCGCGGCTGAGGGCCTTCATGTCGGCCGGACTCTGGATCGTGGAAAGGAGGGACATCTATCTGGCTAGTCGTCTTCAGGGGAAAATGCCTCAAGGACGGCCTCCTCGTTTTCCTGACGGAGTTTCTCGATTTTGAGTTCCGCTTGTTTCAGCCGTTCCTCGCATTGCCTGACCAGCTTACTGCCCTCCTCGAATTTTTCAACCAGGGTCGCAAGGGGGATTTCCCCGGACTCCATGGAGGCGACCAGGCCTTCGAGCTGTTCAAGGGCCTGTTCAAAGCTTTGTTCCTTCTTCTTGGACGCCATTTATGTGAACGTGTCCGCCTCCATCTTTGCGGGCAAGATTTTTCCCTTGCCCACGGCGCCTAATCGGGCTGAAGACTTGGTCTGCTCCCATGAACATCTTTCTCATCCTTGTCGCCTTCCTCCTGGTCCTGAAAACCGTCACCGGGATCGCCCTTGACCTCCTCAACCGGAAACGGG
>JAWLGH010000072.1:0-12565 GCA_041685165.1 Oceanipulchritudo sp.
GGACAGCGCCAACGTTGTCCTGGAAATGGACTTGCCGTCTTTTGTGAATGCCGAAGTGGGGGACATCCCCATTCATGTCCCGGTGATGATGGAATTTCCTCCGGACAGTCCCGCCTTCTCGCGCACGGGCGGCGTTCCGGTCCAGGAACGGGTTGGCGTTCCCGCGGCCCGCCGTCTCTTCTTTGCCGCCGGGATTCGGGACACCGGCCTCTACAACCTCAGTGAAACGGGGGAGACCGTTTTCCTCAACGCGGTCGAGAAATATGCCGGCCCCGCCAGCGGTGAGGAACCGGACCCGACCTGGTACGGCTACGCCGTTGATGATCTTGGGTGGGCCGACACCGGAACCAATGGTGCCGGCGGCTGGCTCAATGGGTGGGTCAACGTGGCTGATGATCCCTGGGTGAATGTCCTTTCCCTCGGTACCTATGTCTATGTTCCGGACAACTCCGGCTGGGTCTACATCCTCGGGGCACCGGAGAACTCCAGTATTGATCCAGACACTGCCTGGTACGGTTACGCCGTGGATGATCTCGGGTGGGCCGACACCGGGACCGACGGGGCCGGGGGCTGGCTCAACGGCTGGGTCAACGTGGCCGAGGATCCCTGGATCAACGTTCTCGCCCTCGGCGGCTATGTTTACATCCCCGACAACTCCGGTTGGGCCTACATCCCGCCCGTCGAGTAACCCTCAAACCGGCCACTATTCATGAATAAAGGAGCCCTTATGCATTCCCCTTCATCTTTCCCCGCGCGCCCCTTCTCCCGGTTACGCCCTTTCCTTGTCACCGTCCTCGTGCTGTCGGCAGCCCTTCCGCTGCAGGGCACCTACGAGGAGCGGGCCCAGCAACTGCTGGCAAACCTCGCCAGTGTCGATGTCCCGTCACCCGGGGGCACCGGAAAGCTGCCCTACGGGCTGGCTATCGGGCACCTCGCCCTCACCGATGGAGAAAGTGAGGCCGCGCGCGCCTACCTTGCCGGATCCGGGTACGGCGGGGAAATTTTCTTCAACTCCCTGCAGCAGGTCCGGGCCCTCTATATGGCAAGGGATCACTTGACTGGGGACCAGCTTGAGGCGATCCGCTCCCAGGCCACCAGCTCCAGCAACAACTGGAACAACAGCGGGACCGAGAATCACCGCAAGATGACCTGGTCAAGCGGTTACCTCCTGGCACAGTTTTTCCCCGATGCGGAGTGGCGTTACGGCAATGAAACCCTCGACAGTCCCACGCTCATGAGTCGCCTCAAGGAACGCCTGGCCGATGTCGGCCGGAACGAGTTCCAGGCTGGCTACAGCGAGTTTCTGTCGCCCAACTATGAGATCTACCATGTGGCCTCGATGATCAACCTGCTCGACTACGCCGAGGATCCCGAAGTGCGGGCTCTTGCCGAGGCGAACCTCCTTCAGCATCTTTCCCTGATGGCCCTCGGTTCCTTCGAGGAAGTGGTCCTCCCACCCTGGAGCCGGTATGCCGGGGTGCAGAACCGGGATGCCACCGGGGCCAGCATCCAGCTTCTGACCTGGCTCTTCTGGGGCCACGGAAATGTTCCGGCTTCCCGGGATTTTGATTCCACGATACCGATTTCCTTTTTTGCCGTCACGGATTGGCGTCCACCCGAGATCCTTGACCTGATCGCCCAGCGGGAAGTTGACTATCCCTATACGGCGCGCATGCAACAGCCCCACTTTGGTTGGAACACGGAGCGTTATTCCATGCGGACAACCTACCAGGATGAGCGCTTCGCCATCAGCTCCGGGGTTTACCGCTTCCTTCCGAATGCCTTCCAGCTTGACGATTCCCAGTTTGCCATTGCCTGGGACGGAGGTGCCCAGATCCGCCAGATCCACGCCTATCATCCTTATTGGCGCCAGATGGTCGACAACCTTGGCGACTGGCTTCGCCCGACCTCCCCTTTCATGCAGACCGGTCACCACGAGAACAGTGCCATTATGCTCTTTGACATTCCCGCTGAGGATCCCTGGGCCGGTCGTGGTCAATGGTCAGGCGAACGCGAGGGTCCCATGGTTCCGCTCGCTCAACTGCGCTTTCCCTCCCACATGAATTACACCGCCGGCGCGGATGACTGGTTTTTTGTCACCGACGGACCCGTCTACATCGGGATCAAGGTTCTGAAGGAAGGCTGGACGCGGGACCGCAGGGCCCTGAGCGGCTATAACGTCATCAAGAGTGAAGGGACTGACGGTGAGCGCTGGCAGACCGGATTCATCTACGAAGTCGGCACGGAAGCCGAATTTGGGACGCCGGAGGCCTTTCAGGCTGCCGTTGAGGCCAATCCGGTCTCGGTTGACTGGGAAACGATGACCGTTTCCTATTCCGACAGCGAAGGCGACGAGCTCATTTTTCAATACAGTCCTTTCGTCGACGGATCGATCAACGAATGGATTCCCGATTTCCAGGTGAACGGGGAGGCGATCAGATACGATGAAAACTGGCCCGTTCTCGAGAGTCCCTGGACAAGCCTCGAGGACAACCTCTTCCTCCTGAAACTCGGCGATAATGAAACCCTCGTCGCCGACTGGAGCGACGATCTTCCGACGATTGAAACCGTCGAGGGAAGCCTTGAACCCCCGGTGATCGCCGAACCGCCCGCGGATTCGACCGCCGAGGCCGGTGGTTCCGTCACCCTCTCGGTCGAGGCTTCCGGTACCGAGCCCCTCAGTTTCCAGTGGTATCGTGACGGGGATCCCATTGAGGGGGCGACAGAGGCCACCTTGACGCTCAACGGCGTCAGCTCCGCCGATGCCGGACTCTACACGGTCGAAATCCGCAACAGCTACGGGACCGCCTCCAGCGAAAGTGTGACCCTGACGGTCGAGGAGGAACAGCCCCCCGAGCCGGATACCTGGGCGGGCTACCCCATCGATGAGAATGGCTATGTCAATACAGAGGGCTTTCTCGGATGGATTTATCCGGACGGTGACTTTGTCCTCGTCTTCCTTCTCGACAAGTGGATCTATTTGCCGGAATCCTTCGTCAGCGAAGTCGGAGCCTGGTCCTACGTTCCCTGAAACGACCTCTTTTAAGGAAGTAAAGTCCCGCGTCAGCGTCTTTACGAATTCTTGACGTATCCTTTCCGAGTGATGCCGCAAAACCGTCTTCTTGAATTGGGCCGAATCCACTATAATCCGGTTTCTACTCTCCTATTGAGTCATTACTGAACCCATACGATTTGACTCTCCAAACTCACCTTTGTGAATCCCGTTTCCCAACCCGTGCCCCGTTTCCCGGACTCCTGCGAGCCAGGCCTGCCTGCGCCCAGTTTCCGGTACCGGAGGGCTGTCTAACCTGTGACGAATAAGCTAATGAAAACATCCAAAAACATACCCAAACATCCATTCAGGTTGAATCGACTGGTCCCGCTACTGGGCCTGCTCGTACTCGGCCTGACTGCACCGATGATGTACGCGGCCGGGCATCTTGCCAGGGTCGCGTTTGATTCGGAAACATTGTCGGCCGGTCATTTTCCCTCGCAGGATGGCTGGACCATAGCCGAGGCCAACCGGACCGGAGGCTTTGTTGAAGTGACCGGCTACGGACTCGACTATCAGATTCCCGAAGGGGCGCCCGTTGATGGCGGCATCCGGGCCCTGGCCCTCAATGGGTCGCCGGACCCAAAGATGAACGAGTTCCTCACCTATACCAGCGGAACCCCTCTCTATGAGGGTACCGATGACCTCTATTTCGGCTTCACTTTCGAGGCCGAGGATCTCGGTACAGACGCTGACCGGCATGAGCTTTTCCTCCGGCTCGACGGGTGGACGCATTATGTCGGGGTCAAACTTTACGACGGCGCGATCGATATTGCCGGAGCGGATGCTGTTTCCTTCGCCGAGGAGGGCACGGAGGCCCTTGCCGGCGTGGTCCACCATGTGGTCGGACGCATCGGGACCGATGATGACGGGAATATCACTTCATTTGACGCCTGGCTCAACCCGGGGCCTGACGATATGGGAACGCCGACAATCTCGGCCACCAAGGACGGCTCACAGAATATTGAAACCATCGATACAATTGAATTGCGGAGCCAGAACAACCAGACCGTGGTTGACAACCTGAGTTTCGCGAACGCCTGGAATGACGTTGTCCCGGCGCTGCCGGCTGACCCGGGAGACCTTGTGGTTTCGCTTCCATCGGACACGGACGAGTCGGCGGAGGGGATCCAGGTAATCGGCGGGACGCTTTTTGTCGAAGTCGACGGAGCGGCCTACGAGGCGGACACGGTTCTGCCGATCGGCACGGACGTGACCTTCCGGGCGGTCCCGGACACGGCCAACGACTACGTGTTGACGGGGTTTGAGGGCTGGAAAGGCCCGCGTGGATCGGTCCACCCGCTCTTTGACTTCAAGGACGCGAGCCTGCTTGCCGATCCGGTGGACACCGAACTGGAGTTCACCATCGCGATCACGGAGTCGCTGGAAATCGAGCCGATCTTCGAGTTCGGGGAACACCGGGTGGTGTTTTCCGGGGAGGTCCCCTTCCGTGGATACCGGGTACAGGTTGATGGAGGAGGACCGAACGAGTTGCGGACGCTCTTTGACACGGGTGAGGAAGTCTCCATCCGTGCGATAAACGCGGTTGATTACACCGTGGTTGGCTGGAGCGGGGAGCTTGAGCCGATCGAAGGCGACACGGCCAACCTTGTTGCCGGAGCAGGTGTTTTTGAGGACGAGCTTTTCGTGAAAGCGGAAGCGGATCTGAACCTGCGCGAATCGCTCATCCTTGGAACGGCCGATGTGATCGACCCCAAGGACGGGGTGGATTTTGAAGCGACCGAGCTTGGAGCGGCCGGATCAGTCCCGCTGGAGGTGATGAACGCGGTGGTGGCGGCGAAAGCGCCCCAGGGCCTTGCCGGGGTGGCGGACTTTGAGACGCTGCTGGGCGGAGGCGACCTGGTCTACGACCCGAGCCCGGAGGCGGACATGACGGTCCCGGAACTGGAACTGGTACGCGATGAGGACGGCAATGCCGTGGCCTCGGAATCGACGCTGCAGAACGGGATTTCCCTGGTTCTGGATATCGGTGACACGGAGGTCCAGGTACGACCCGGACCGCAGGGCTATGTTGAAGCCGGCGGCGGGGGTAACCTTGGCGACGCCAGTGGACCCGGGGACCCGTCGTTCGGGGAGATGCCCTATTACGACGGGGACTACCTTGGGCGCTTCAACCTGAGCATCAATCCGGGCAATAACCGCACGCCGACAAGCGGTGACGTGGTCCTCGGAGGGATGACTTCGTGGGACTTTGCCTTCGATGCCGCCGACAAGGTGACGATGAGCGGTATTGTCTACCTCTCGCGTGCGAACTTCCAGCACACCAACAATGACGGGAACGTGACCCTCTGGGGCCAGGCCCGCTACAGTGACGGCAGCGTCTCGACACTGCTTTCCTCGGACAAGCTGGACGCGCCCAACTGGGGCGGCGGCGGCGGTGAGAAGTGGGATCACTTCTTCGGCTTCGAAGCCCCCGCGGGGACCTATATCACCGGCATCCAGGTCTGGCACCGTGGCGGGAACAACCGTTCCTTCACGAACATGGACGACCTCGTGGTGGTCCTCGAAGGGGACGAAAGCTACACCGTGGCGGCCACGGCCAGTCCCGATGACGCTGGAACCGTCGATGGCGGTGGAGATGTCGTCGATGGTGGCACGGCAAGCCTGAGCGCTTCCGTCGGACCGGACGCCCGCTTCGTCAACTGGGAATACGCAAACCTTCCGGGGGTGAGCCTTGGAACGGACACCAGCCTTGACCTGAACGTGCATGGACCCCTCGACATCGTGGCCAACTTTGCCCCTGCCGACCTTGGCAGCTTCGAGGGCCTTGCCGAAGGTGGAATCGATGGACAGGCCTTCTGGACCGCGCCCGAGCAGGCGGAAGTCTTTGGAGCCGGCCTCACCCACACCACCGGGGATGGAACCGTTATTGACGGGAAGGACCAGAGCCTCCTCCTGAACGGGTCTCCCGATGCGAAGATGAACGACTGGGCCATCAGCCCGATCGAGGCACCCACGGATACGGTTTACTTCCGCTACCTCTTCTTTGCCGAAGATGCGGGTGATCCGGAAAACCCGGGCGAGATCTTCGTCCGCATGCCTGACTGGGGCCTGTATACAGCGGCCAAGTACGAGGCCGGTCTGATCGAGTTGCCGGGAGGGAACGAACTGGTTGTCGACGCCGAAAACGGCCTCCCGACGGGCATGGTACACATGCTCGTGGGCCGCCTGAACGTCGAGAACGGGACGGTTACCTCGATGGACGCCTGGCTCAACCCGGCCTATGAGGACGCAGACAATCCGGCCATCAGCGCGGAGGTCAGTGTCCCCGTGGCGAATGTCAACGAAGTGCAGATCCGGAGCCAGAACAGCCAGATCTGGATTGATGAACTGGTCTTTGGCGAGGCATGGGGCGAGGTTGTCCCGCGCGGACTCAACCGCAGCTTTGATTCTGAAGCCCTGACAGCCGGCCACTTTCCCTCACAGGATGGCTGGATGATCAACGAATCAAACCGTACGGGCGGGTTTGTTGAAGTGACCGGTTATGGACTCGACTACCAGGTTCCCGAAGGTGCCCCGATCGACGGCGGCATCCGGGCCATAGCCCTCAACGGGGCCCCGAGTCCTTCCCTCAATGAGTGGCTGACCAATGAAGTTGGTACACCGGCTGCCGGAGTGAGTGACCTTTATTTCGGGATGACCTTTGAGGCCGACAGCATCGGGGTTCCTGAAGATGCGCATGAGCTCTTCCTCCGCCTCGATGGATGGAATGCCTATGTCGCGGTCAAGCTCTATCAGGGCCTTCTTGAGGTACCGGGAGCGGATGCCGTTTCCTTCGCCGAGGAGGGCACGGAAGCCCTTGCCGGTGTCACCCATCGCGTGGTGGGCAAACTAGGCGTGGATGAGGACGGTTTCATCACCTCCATCTCGGCCTGGCTCAACCCGGAACCGGGTGACCTTGGCGCTCCTGATGTCGAAGGAACGCGCGACGGCTCGGTACATGTCAGTGATATCACGACGATTGAGCTGCGCAGCCAGAAGGCCCGCACGGTTGTCGATGACCTCGTTTTCGGTACCACATGGAACCAGGTTGTCCCGGCGCTGCCGGCTGACCCGGGAGACCTTGTGGTTTCGCTTCCATCGGACACGGACGAGTCGGCGGAGGGGATCCAGGTAATCGGCGGGACGCTTTTTGTCGAAGTCGACGGAGCGGCCTACGAGGCGGACACGGTTCTGCCGATCGGCACGGACGTGACCTTCCGGGCGGTCCCGGACACGGCCAACGACTACGTGTTGACGGGGTTTGAGGGCTGGAAAGGCCCGCGTGGATCGGTCCACCCGCTCTTTGACTTCAAGGACGCGAGCCTGCTTGCCGATCCGGTGGACACCGAACTGGAGTTCACCATCGCGATCACGGAGTCGCTGGAAATCGAGCCGATCTTCGAGTTCGGGGAACACCGGGTGGTGTTTTCCGGGGAGGTCCCCTTCCGTGGATACCGGGTACAGGTTGATGGAGGAGGACCGAACGAGTTGCGGACGCTCTTTGACACGGGTGAGGAAGTCTCCATCCGTGCGATAAACGCGGTTGATTACACCGTGGTTGGCTGGAGCGGGGAGCTTGAGCCGATCGAAGGCGACACGGCCAACCTTGTTGCCGGAGCAGGTGTTTTTGAGGACGAGCTTTTCGTGAAAGCGGAAGCGGATCTGAACCTGCGCGAATCGCTCATCCTTGGAACGGCCGATGTGATCGACCCCAAGGACGGGGTGGATTTTGAAGCGACCGAGCTTGGAGCGGCCGGATCAGTCCCGCTGGAGGTGATGAACGCGGTGGTGGCGGCGAAAGCGCCCCAGGGCCTTGCCGGGGTGGCGGACTTTGAGACGCTGCTGGGCGGAGGCGACCTGGTCTACGACCCGAGCCCGGAGGCGGACATGACGGTCCCGGAACTGGAACTGGTACGCGATGAGGACGGCAATGCCGTGGCCTCGGAATCGACGCTGCAGAACGGGATTTCCCTGGTTCTGGATATCGGTGACACGGAGGTCCAGGTACGACCCGGACCGCAGGGCTATGTTGAAGCCGGCGGCGGGGGTAACCTTGGCGACGCCAGTGGACCCGGGGACCCGTCGTTCGGGGAGATGCCCTATTACGACGGGGACTACCTTGGGCGCTTCAACCTGAGCATCAATCCGGGCAATAACCGCACGCCGACAAGCGGTGACGTGGTCCTCGGAGGGATGACTTCGTGGGACTTTGCCTTCGATGCCGCCGACAAGGTGACGATGAGCGGTATTGTCTACCTCTCGCGTGCGAACTTCCAGCACACCAACAATGACGGGAACGTGACCCTCTGGGGCCAGGCCCGCTACAGTGACGGCAGCGTCTCGACACTGCTTTCCTCGGACAAGCTGGACGCGCCCAACTGGGGCGGCGGCGGCGGTGAGAAGTGGGATCACTTCTTCGGCTTCGAAGCCCCCGCGGGGACCTATATCACCGGCATCCAGGTCTGGCACCGTGGCGGGAACAACCGTTCCTTCACGAACATGGACGACCTCGTGGTGGTCCTCGAAGGGGACGAAAGCTACACCGTGGCGGCCACGGCCAGTCCCGATGACGCTGGAACCGTCGATGGCGGTGGAGATGTCGTCGATGGTGGCACGGCAAGCCTGAGCGCTTCCGTCGGACCGGACGCCCGCTTCGTCAACTGGGAATACGCAAACCTTCCGGGGGTGAGCCTTGGAACGGACACCAGCCTTGACCTGAACGTGCATGGACCCCTCGACATCGTGGCCAACTTTGCCCCTGCCGACCTTGGCAGCTTCGAGGGCCTTGCCGAAGGTGGAATCGATGGACAGGCCTTCTGGACCGCGCCCGAGCAGGCGGAAGTCTTTGGAGCCGGCCTCACCCACACCACCGGGGATGGAACCGTTATTGACGGGAAGGACCAGAGCCTCCTCCTGAACGGGTCTCCCGATGCGAAGATGAACGACTGGGCCATCAGCCCGATCGAGGCACCCACGGATACGGTTTACTTCCGCTACCTCTTCTTTGCCGAAGATGCGGGTGATCCGGAAAACCCGGGCGAGATCTTCGTCCGCATGCCTGACTGGGGCCTGTATACAGCGGCCAAGTACGAGGCCGGTCTGATCGAGTTGCCGGGAGGGAACGAACTGGTTGTCGACGCCGAAAACGGCCTCCCGACGGGCATGGTACACATGCTCGTGGGCCGCCTGAACGTCGAGAACGGGACGGTTACCTCGATGGACGCCTGGCTCAACCCGGCCTATGAGGACGCAGACAATCCGGCCATCAGCGCGGAGGTCAGTGTCCCCGTGGCGAATGTCAACGAAGTGCAGATCCGGAGCCAGAACAGCCAGATCTGGATTGATGAACTGGTCTTTGGCGAGGCATGGGGCGAGGTTGTCCCGCGCGGACTCAACCGCAGCTTTGATTCTGAAGCCCTGACAGCCGGCCACTTTCCCTCACAGGATGGCTGGATGATCAACGAATCAAACCGTACGGGCGGGTTTGTTGAAGTGACCGGTTATGGACTCGACTACCAGGTTCCCGAAGGTGCCCCGATCGACGGCGGCATCCGGGCCATAGCCCTCAACGGGGCCCCGAGTCCTTCCCTCAATGACTGGCTCACCTACGAGGCTGACACACCGGCCGCCGGCCTGACCGATATCTACTTCGGAACAACCTTCGAGGCTGACAGCATCGGGGTGCCTGAAGATCCGCATGAGCTCTTCCTCCGCCTTGATGGATGGAACGCCTATGTCGCGGTCAAGCTCCATGCCGGTCTCATGGAAATACCGGGAACGGATCCCGTCGCCTTCGCAGAGGAGGGGACGGAAGCCCTTGCCGGTGTCACCCACCGGGTCGTGGGCCGTCTGGCCACGGATGCCGACGGGAATATTGTTTCCCTTTCGGCCTGGCTGAATCCGGCCCCGGGCGATCTCGGTACACCCTTGATCTCCGCTGACCTTGACGGGTCGATGCACATCAGTGATATCACGACCATTGAGCTGCGCAGCCAGAAGGCCCGCACGGTTGTCGATGACCTCGTTTTCGGTACCACATGGAACCAGGTTGTCCCGGCGATGCCGGCCGATCCGGGTGATCTCTTCGTGGCCCTGCCCTCCGACACCGATGAAAGTGAACCGGGTGTTCAAGTGAACGGCGGTACGCTCTTCGTCGAAGTCGACGGAGCGGCCTACGAGGCGGACACGGTTCTGCCGATCGGCACGGAAGTGACCTTCCGGGCTGTCCCGGACACGGCCAACGATTATGTGCTGACGGGGTTTGAGGGCTGGAAAGGTCCTCGTGACGCCGTCCATCCCTACTGGGATTTCGCTGACGCGAGCATGCTTGCCGAGCCGGTGGACACCGAACTGGAGTTCACCATCGCGATCACCGAATCGCTGGACATTGAGCCGATCTTCGAATTCGGCGAGCACCGCCTCGCTTTCTCGGAAGAAGGTGCCATTGGTTACCGGGTACAGGTTGATGGTGGCGGGCCGAACGAACTGCGAACCCTCTTCGATACCGGGGAGAACGTCTCCGTAAGGGCCATAGCAAAGCGCAATTACAGCATCAGTGGCTGGAACGGCGAACTTGCTCCGATCGAGAGCTCGACTGCCGAACTGGTTGCCGGGAGTGGTATCTTTGACGGTACCTTGGACGTCGAGGCCCAGTCCGACTTCACGGTTCGTGAAATGGTGACCTTTGACACCGCAGCTGAGATCGCGCCGAATGAAAACGGGGTCGAATTCCAGGGTGAAAATCTTGGAGTGCCCGGATCGGTGCCGCTTGCTGTGATGCAGGAAGTGGTCACGACAAAAGCAGCCCAGGGGCTTGCCGGGGTGGTGGACTTTGAATCCATCCTTGGCAGCAGCGACCTGCTCTTCGACCCGAGTCCGGACAATAATACGCCGGCTCCCGAATATCAGATTGTCCGTGATGCTGAGGGGAATGTTAGCGCAGAGGATTCAATTGTTGGTTCCTTCGCAAGCCTCGAGGCCCAGATCGGGGAAATCCCCGTGATTGTGGAACTGGGTGAGCAGGCCTACATTGAACCGGGTGGCTCGGGCAACCTCGCCACGGCGGAGGGACCCGGCCCGAAATCCATGCGTGAGACGCTCTTCTTCAAGGGGCAGCGCCTGGCATTCCCGGCCCTCAGCATCAACGCGGGTGGGCGTACCGCGACCTCGGGCGAGGTTTCGGTGGGTGCCCTGACTTCCTGGGACTTCGCCTTCGATGCGGAGGACAAGGTTGTCATGTCGGGTATCGTCTACCTTTCCCGTGACAACTTCCAGCACTCCAATCCGGATGGCCAGGAACGTCTCTGGGCGGAAGCCGTCTACAGTGATGGATCGACCTCGGCGACGCTCGCCTCGTCGAACATCGACCAGTCGGCCGGTGACCATGACCACTTCTTCGGATTTGAGTCACCGCAAGGAGCCTACATCGTGAACATCCGTGTCTGGATGCAGGGTGGCAATGCCCGTGCCTTCTCGAATATCGACGACCTCGTGGTTGTCCTTGAAGGTGAGGAGACCTACACCGTCGCCGCCACCTCCTCGGATGAAGAGGCCGGAACGGTCAGTGGAGAAGGTGATTTCGCCGATGGTTCAGTGGCCGGTCTGACGGCCGAAGGCATCGGGACAGGCGTCTTCTCGCACTGGTCCTATGAACTGGCCCCGGATGTCATCTTCGGAACCGATCCGAGCCTGAATCTTGTTGTCCACGGCCCCGTCTCGGTGATCGCCAACTTCGGTGAAGCCAATATCGATCCGGAAGACCGGACCGTCCCGGCAGCCGGCGGCGATTTCAGCCTGGCGGTCAATGTCGGATCGGAAAGCGAGTGGACCGCTGAAAGCATGGCCTCCTGGATCACGATCACAGATGGTGAAGAAGGAACCGGACCGGGAAGCGTCGCCTACACGGTTGATGTCTACGAAGGTGTCGAGGCCCGAACGGGGACGATCATGGTCGCCGGTTTCACCCATGCGGTGACCCAGGAAGGGATTCCTGATCCGACCTTCGCCCAGGTTGTTGAGGGCGTTGATCTCGGTGACGGGGTCTTCCATTCCCCCTGGTTTGGTCGTTATGAAACCAGCGATGTCGAGGACTGGATCAACCATTCCGAACAGGGATGGCTCTGGACCGCCGAGGTCTCAAGCGCCCAGGGCATGTGGCTCTACAGCACCATTCTGGATTCCTGGGCATGGTCGAATGAGGACATCTATCCTGTCATGTACGAGGCCGCCGGTGAACGCTATGTCTACTACATCACCGTTGCCGAGGGTATCGGGGTGATGGTGTTTGACTATTCGACCGGTGAGTGGGGAATGCTGACCCCGTAGTCCCCCCGGATTACCTGTATCTCGCTTCTTTCAGAGGGCGGGCCTTCGGGTCCGTCCTCTTTTTTGTGGTGCGCCCGGCAGGGCGCATGCTCATCCCTCAACCGGTGCATCGGAAAGCGGAAGGGGATTCCGTGCCTCGGAAAAGAACCATTGCTGGGCGAGGCCCGCGGCTTCACCAAAATGGAT
>JAWLGH010000073.1:0-11667 GCA_041685165.1 Oceanipulchritudo sp.
ACCCTCATCCATGACCTCGGCAAGGCCCTCGAGTACACCGGCGACCTCGCCACCTCCAAGTCCCCCCTCGGCCACCTCCACGGACATGTCGTCCTCGGCTATCGCCAGGTCCGCCGCGCCGCCCTCAAGGCCGCCCTCCCCGAGGCCCTCCTCGACCGCCTCGAGCACATCATCCTTTCCCACCAGGGCGAACTCGAATGGGGCGCCGCCACCAAGGCCGCCACCCCGGAGGCCGTCTTCGTCTCCATGGTCGATAACCTCGATGCCAAAATGGGCATGGTCCAGTACGCCCTCCGCTCCACCCCTCCCAATCAGGACTTCTCCGAGTTCGTCCCCGGCCTCGGCGCCCCCCTCCTCGTCAAGCCGCCTTCCACCTCCTGATTTCCCCCCGGCCCTTTTCCTTTTTGCTTGCTTCCAGGAATCCCCTCATCACCGTGGTTAATAATTATTAACCCGCGCGGGAAGACCACATATGTTTGGAACAAACCTTGGATTCTGGGACCTGATGGTCATCGTCTTTTATTTCACCTTCCAGTTCAGTCTGGGGTTGATATTCCGGGCCTTCAGCAAGGACGCGAGCGACTATTTCCGGGCCGGCGGGAGCATGCTCTGGTGGATGGTGGGGGCCTCGGCCTTCATGACGCAGTTCAGCGCCTGGACCTTCACGGGGGCGGCGGGAAAAGCGTACATTGACGGGATCCTGGTGGCGGCGATTTTCTTCGGGAACGCGGTCGGGTACTTCTGCAATTACCTCTACACCAGTTACAAGTTCCGGCGGATGCGGGTGATCACGGCGATTGAGGGGGTACGGGACCGCTACGGGCACACGAACGAACAAGTCTTCACGTGGGTACAGGTCCCGATCAGCGTGATCTATGCGGGGATCTGGTTGAACGGGCTGGGGATCGTGGCGGCCGGGTTTTTCAACATCCCCCCGAGCCTGACGATCTGGATTGTCGGGGCGGTCGTGGTCTTCATGTCGGTCACCGGGGGCTCATGGGCGATTGTGGCCTCGGATTTCATGCAGACGGTCCTCCTGATGAGCATCACCGTGGTGGCCTGTTTCCTTGCCCTGAGCCATCCCGCGGTGGGCGGCCTTGGCGGATTTTTCGAGAAGGTTCCGGAGGGGCATTTCGCCTTCTGGCGCTCGGAGGACGCGACCTTTGTCTACGTCTGGATCTTCGCGGCCTTTGTCATCCAGTCCTTCAAGCTGAACAACATGTTCGAGTCGTACCGGTACCTCTGCGTGAAGGATGACAAGCAGGCCCGCAAGGCGGCCCTGATGGCCTCGGCCCTGATGTTCATCGGGCCCTTCATCTGGTTCATTCCGCCGATGGCGGCGCGCATCATCCAGCCGGACCTGACCTCGGTCTTTCCGCACCTCGGGGAGAAGGCATACGAGGGCGCCTTTGTCTATATCGGGCTTGAGCTGATGCCGGTGGGGATGCTCGGCCTCCTTCTCTGCGCGCTCTTTGCCGCGACCATCTCCTCGATGGATACGGGCCTTAACCGGAACGCCGGTATCATCGTCAAGAACTTCTATCACCCGATCCTGCGCAAAAACGCGAGCCCGAAGGAGCTTCTCCTGACCGGCCGGGCCGTTTCGGCGCTCTTCGGGCTCCTGATCATCCTCTCGGCCCTTGCGATCCGTTCCATCCAGGATTTCAACCTCTTTGAGATCATGGTCCTTTTCGGATCGCTGATCACGATACCGTACGCGATGCCGCTCGTCTGGGGCATTTTCTTCAAGGGGGCGCCGCGCTGGGCGGCCTGGAGCAGCCTGCTTGTGGGCTTGACCTTCTCGGCCTTTTCAAAGTGGGTCCTCGATCCGGCATGGTTCGGGTACACCGACCTGAGCACCCGGGAAATATCGGATTTTCTCTATATCTGGAGCGGTCTGGGGAACATAGTGGTCTGCTCAATCTGGTTTTTCGCGACGATCTGGATCGGGAAACGCTTTGACCTGAAAATCCACCCGGTCGTCGAGGACCTCTTCGAGCGGCTCAACCGTCCGGTGGACCACAGCGGCGAAGGCGGGGTCGACTCGGACGACACCCAGGCGCGCATCCTTGGAATCCTCTGTTTTATCTATGGCGGGTTCATCACCGTTCTCGGCCTTGTCATTCCGAATCCCCTCGGGGGACGGATCGCGTTCATGTTCTGCGGCCTCATCATCGTGGCCATCGGCGGCCTCCTCTACCGGGCCTCACGGGTCCATAAGAAACGGCGCCTTGCCACCGAGGCCCATGCGCAGTCAAAGGCGGAGGAATGAAGGCCGGCGACGGGCACCCCATCATCCGTTTTCCGCAGAACCGGGTCTGGCGGACCTATCCCGGCGGCAAGGTCCTCGACAGGCTGGCGGGGAAGGAGCCACCTCAGGACAGCCACTTCCCGGAGGACTGGATCGGTTCGGTGACACCGGCCCGCAATCCCGGACGGGAGCACCTTGACGAGGGGATTTCCGTCGTCGAGGCCGGTGGCCACCGGATCCGCTTTGATGAGCTCCTTGCCGGCGATCCCGCCTACTATCTCGGGGAGGCCCATCTTGCGGCCTACGGGCCCCGGCCCCAGCTGCTGGTGAAGCTGCTCGACTCGGCGGTACGGTTGCATTTCCAGTGCCATCCGACAGCGGCCTTTGCCCGGACGCGCATGAACGAGCCGAGCGGGAAGGCGGAGGCCTACCACATCCTCGCCATCCGCGAGGAGGTCCGTGAGCCCTACGTGCACATCGGCTTCCAGCGCCCGCCCGCGAGAGAGGACCTTAAAAAATGGATACAAGAACAGGATATCTCCGCCATTGAAAGCTGCTTCGACCGCATTCCGGTAAGGCCCGGGGACACCCTTTTCATTCCCGGGGGCTATCCCCACGCGATCGGCGAGGGTATCCTCATGGTGGAAATCATGGAGCCCTCCGACCTCGCGGTGCGCTTTGAATTCGAGAAGGCGGGATACACCCTTCCGGAGGAGGCGCGGTTCATGCGCCGCGGTATCGACTTCGCCCTTGAGGTTTTTGATTTCACCGCCTCGCCGCTGGAGACCATCCGCCGGGAAACCTTCTTTTCCCCACGCGAGCACCGGGTGTATCCCGGGGGCGCCGGAATCCAGTACCATCTCCTTGGAGAGGAAACCACGCCCTGCATGCAGGTCAGGAAATCCGTCCTCGAAAAGCCGGTCCTGAAGGAGGAGGAACAGGGTTTCATCGGCATTGTCACCAAGGGCCGGGTCCGCCTTTCCAACAACAGTGACACCGCCACCCTCAATACCCTCGAAAGCTTTTTTTACCCGGCCGGGGAGGACCGTTTCAGGATCGATCCACTGGAGGGAGCTGAGATCCTGGAATGTTATCCGCCCCGTCCCTGAGGGTTCCGCGGAGCGCTTTCCAGACGGCGAGTACCGGCTCGATCGCGGCTGCGAGGGAATCGATGGGAATCTGGTTGGGCCCGTCGGAAAGGGCCTTCTCCGGATCGGGATGAACTTCGAGAAAGAGGCCGTCCGCACCGGCGGCGACGGCGGCCCGCGAAAGCGGGGGAACAAACTCGCGCCTGCCCGAGGTGGTGCCTTTACCGGCCCCGGGCATCTGCACACTGTGGGTGGCATCAAAGATGACCGGATGCCCGAAGGCCTTCATAAGGGCGAAATTGCGCATGTCGACAACGAGGTTCTGGTAGCCGAAGGTCGTTCCCCGTTCTGTCAGCCAGATACCGGTCGCCGACGAAGCCTCCAGCTTGTCGACGACATGGCGCATTTCCCCGGGACTGAGGAACTGGCCCTTCTTGACATTGACGAGGGCTCCGGAACGGGCCGCCGCGACAAGGAGGTCGGTCTGCCGGCAGAGAAAAGCGGGAATCTGGAGGACATCGACAACCGCTGCTGCCGCCCCGGCCTGGGCCTCCGTGTGAATGTCGGTCAGGAGGGGGAACCCGTGGCTTTCGCGCACTGCGGCGAGGTAGCGGAGGCCCGTTTCGAGGCCGGGACCGCGGGGGGAATCGAGGGAAGTGCGGTTGGCCTTGTCGAAGGAGCCCTTGAAGACGATCTGCAAGTCGGGATTGTCGCTTTGCAGGCGGCTCAGGGCGTCAGCCACCTCGGTGCAGAGTTCCGCTGACTCAAGGACACAGGGTCCGGCAATAAGGAGGAAACGGGATGGGTCGTGCCGGAACATGCTATTTCGCCCTCCGGGAAAGGGCCGCCTCGATAAAGCTGGCAAAAAGCGGATGGGCCTTGCGGGGCTTGCTCTGGAATTCGGGGTGAAACTGCACCCCGACAAACCACGGATGGTCCGGTACTTCGACAATCTCGACGAGGTTGCGCTCGGGATTGACACCGGCGAGGCGCAGCCCGGCCGCCTCAAGCTGGTCGGTATGGGCGTTGTTGAACTCGAAACGATGACGGTGGCGTTCCCGGACGAGGTCCTGTCCGTAGGCCTCCCTGCTCAGGGAGCCCTCCGCGAGCCGGCAGTCATAGGCGCCAAGGCGCATTGTGGCCCCCTTGTCGGTGACCTTCTTCTGTTCCGCCATCAGGTCGATCACCGGAAACGGGGTCGCCTCATGGAACTCCGCGCTGTGGGCGCCCTCCAGACCGGCCACGTTGCGGGCATATTCAATCACCGCGATCTGCATCCCGAGACAGAGCCCGAAGTAGGGAATCCCGCTTTCCCGGGCCACCCGCACCGCTTCGATCTTTCCCTCGATCCCGCGCGAGCCGAACCCGCCCGGGACGAGGATCCCGTCTGCGGAAAGAAGGGCGTCAAAATTGCGGGAGTCCTCGAGCTTCTCCGAATCGAGGCGATGGATTTCGACCGCGCAGTCGTTGGCAATCCCCCCGTGGACAAGGCTTTCATAGACGCTCTTGTAGGCGTCCTGAAGCTCGATGTATTTGCCCACCACGGCGATGCTGACCCGGTGCTTCGGGTAGCGGAGAATGCGGACCACCTCGTCCCAGCCATTCTCCACCTGGGGGAGGGACTCAAGTCCGAAATGCTTCAGGACAAGGGCATCGACACCCTCGTTTTCCAGCATCAGGGGAACTTCGTAAATGGAAGTTTCAACATCCTTCTCCTCGATCACGGCCGACTCGGGAACGTTGCAGAAAAGGCTCAGCTTCTGGCGCAGGTCGCGTCCCATGGTGTGCTCGGTGCGGCAGACGAGGACATCGGGCTGGATACCGATTTCCCGCAGGCGGGCGACACTCTGCTGCGTCGGCTTGGTTTTCAGCTCCCCGGCCGCATTGAGGTAGGGAACGAGGGTCACGTGCAGGAACATGACCTCGCCATGGCCCCGTTCGAGGCTGAACTGACGCATTGCCTCGAGGAAGGGAAGGCCCTCGATATCCCCCACGGTCCCGCCGATCTCCGTGATGATGATGTCCTCATCGACAGCGTTGGCCTCGAAACGGGATTGGATCTCATTCGTCACGTGCGGGATAACCTGGATTGTCTGCCCCAGAAAATCGCCCCGCCGTTCACGCTTGAGGATGGTATCGTAAATCTGTCCGGAAGTCAGGTTGTTGTCGTAGCTGAGACGACCGCTCGTGAAGCGCTCGTAGTGACCGAGGTCGAGGTCGGTCTCGGAGCCGTCATCAAGGACATAGACCTCGCCATGCTGGAAGGGATTCATCGTCCCCGGATCGACATTGAGGTAGGGATCAAACTTCTGGAGCTTGACCCGGAGGCCGCGTTGCTCGAGCAGGGCTCCCAGAGCCGCTGCTGTAAGTCCCTTTCCGAGGGACGAGACCACGCCTCCCGTGACAAAGATATGTTTGATCGATTTTTTCTCAGCCATACTGGTTACCCCTGATGCGGGTTGGAGGCAGAGCCCGCCAACGGGGGTTCAGGAGAAAGGCCCGGATTGCTCTTTGGCAACCACAAAGCGAGGAATTATGGCTGCACGTCGACGGTGTTACCCGAGAAAGCATTATCCTCCTCAACGAGGTCCTCGACGTTGGCGAGGATCTTGATGGCCGCCTCCGTCTGGTCCGTGAAGGTGTTCCCGAGGACCCAAACCTGGCGCGCGCTGGTGAGGAGGATTCCCGTTTCATTTTCCTTGAAGGTGTTCCCCCTCAGGTAGAGGTGGCGCCCTCCAAGGTTGTGGACCCGGATCCCGAATTCATTCCCGATGAAGGTGTTATGATCAACAAAGACCAGGTCGGAATCCTGGATGATCTCCAGTCCGGCGAGTGAGTTTTCGACCGTGTTATGATGGATCCAGTTGTTGGGACCGCTCCGGTCATGGGTGGAACCGGTGTTGCCGACCCCGAAACCATCCCGGGCGCCATCCCGGGCGACGTTGAAACGCAGCTCATTGAGGTATTCATCCTCACCATGAAGGTCGTAAGCGTCCTCGCTGTTTTCCACGGCAAGGTTTTCCTCAACAAGGTTGTTGTGGGCAAAGTACTGCAGGAGAACGGCGTGCCGGATGACCGGGCCGATGGTGTTGCGGCGGATCCAGTTATTGTGATTGGTGGGATAATTGAGGGCGATCCCATAGCCGCGGCCTCCGCCCCCGAGGTTGGTCGCATTCAGGATCTCGCAATCCTGGACGAGGACATGGTGACAGTCCCGCAGGGAGACCCCGTGGATGGCGAAGCGCTCAATCCGAAGCGAATCGACGAGGATCCGGTAGCTGTTGCGTCCCTGGCGGACACTGCCGATATAGACCCCGAAGGAGAGTTCCTCCTCGTCCCCTTCGTGGGTGATCGTGAAATCCGAAATGCGGATGTCATGGGCCTCCGGAAGAACCCGGATGGCCGTTGCAATTCCTTCCGTGACAAGGATCGTCTCGTCCATTCCGGCACCCTCCAGCGTTACCCCGTTGGGGATTTCAAGGGTCTGACGGATGGTGTAGCGTCCCGCGGGAACAAAGACCACGTCGCCCGGCTCCGCGATGCTGAAGGCAACGTTGAACCCGATCGCATCGTCGTTGGTTTCCGAGATCGTGCTCGCCCCGAAATCGGTCACATCAAGGACGTCCCCATCCGGTTCCGGGGGCAGCTCGAAAGGCCGGTCCAGCCCAACCTGGAGGGGATGTTCAAAGCCGGAAGACAGGACGCGCAGGAACAGCGGGTCGTCATTGTAGGGGAGTTCGAGGACCGGTTCATCAAGGGGGTCGAGAAACCGGGGCTCACCGACGGCCTCCCAGGCAAGGAGGTCGGTCGACTGCTCCTCCGTGTAGACGGCACCCCGCGGCGCATAGGAAAGGACCGCGCTCCCGGGACCGGCAGAGCTGATTTCCAGCGGTGCCTGTCCCCCTTTCCATTCGGGATAGGCCTCGAGGGTCACTTCCTGCGGAGGCAGCTCGCGGTCGACAACCGCCGAGACCCGGTAGGTGTAGACCGTCCCGGGTTCAAGCCCGGTATCGGTGTAGTTGGTGACATTGGGCGGCGTCACCATCACCTCCCGGAAATCCCCCTCACCGCTTCTGCGCTCAATGCGAAACCCTTCCTCCGTGGTCGTGATATCCTCCCAGCGAAGGAAGGCGCTTCCCATCGGGGCCGCGTACCCCTCGAGGTTCCCAACGATGGCCGAGGCCTCCGCCGCGGCAAGGAAGAGCAGGCAGGAGAAAAGGCAACCCCGGGTCCGCGCAGGACCCGGGTTTCCCAGAGGGGAAAGGACCTTGTTTAAGGGGCCGATACCCATGTCGCCGTCTCGAAATCGTAGATGAAGGCGTTTCCACCCTGTACGAGGAGGACAATCCACCGCTCGCCCACCGAATCGTAGATGATCGGGAAGAGATCCTCATTTGACCAGACCCATGCCTGGAGGTGATCGCTCCAGATCCACATGCTCGCGGCCGAGTCAACGGCGTCGACATTGATCCACCCCAGTTCGACGTGTTTCAACCAGCCATTGAGACTGACCTGGAAAGCGCCGAACCACGGGGAAACAACGGTGTCCCCGGGAAGCACATTATCACCCAGCCATGGAAGATCGCTCACGGAATGGTCCACCCAGGTCGGGCCGACTTCATCCGGCTGCAGGGGCCCTCCGATATTGAGGCCGGGAAGATCGGAAAGCTCATCGGCACCCACATCCTGTGGGGAGGTGCGAGCCTGACCGTCGAGGTCGAGGGCCACGGGATAATCGGCATCCGCCGCGCCAATGGCCGAGCTGGATTCATCCGGACGAAGAAGCCCGAATTCACCCTCGACAAAGGGCAGCGTGGCCGCGGTGAGGCCGGCAAGGTCACCGTCAACGCCAAGGGGCATAATGTCGCTGTAGAGATTTCCCGCATACAACGGATCAAGGACCGCATCCCCGTCAAGGACCGGGCCGCCGACGGCGCTACCGGCCACCTGGGCAAAGAGGTTGTTCGTGATGATCACGTCCTCCGGCAGGATGGTGCGGTCCCGGCTCCCGAATCCGGCCCCGACCCGCACATGGGCGCCTGAGACATCGACAATGGTGTTGTTGCCGAGGAAGGCTCCATGGGCGGCGAAGTATTCGTTCAGCGGTGAATCCGGAACCCCGGCATACACCGTGATCGCGGCTCCGTCACGGCCCGTGGTTCCCTCGATGTAGTTGTTGATCACGGTATGGTTCTCGCCGATGACACGGATTCCGCCGCTCCCGCTGACCCCGTCACCGAGGAAGATGTTCCCCTCGACAAGGCAGTTGTCACCATGGCGGAGGGTCAGCATCCCCTGACTGCGGAAGAAGGTGTTGTAGCGGTAGGTATTTTCACCCGACTTGTTGGAGATGATTTCAATCTCCCCGTTGCATTCCTCGAAAAGATTGTACTCGACGACTGTTTTCGAGGAACTGAGGGAATCCGAGCTTGTTCCTATCCGGAGGGTCTCCCAGCCGTTCTCACCGCCGCCACTGGCCCGGAAGGCAAAGTGGTTGTTGTCGATACGGTGGTGGTCCTCGATTCCGGGATTTCGCCAGACAACGAGGGTCACGCCCTTGTTGCTGTGTCCGCTGATAAGATTATGGTCAAAGCGGTTGTGTGAACCGTAGATGCCGATCCAGTCCCGGTCGATGGAGGAATCCGGGGGGCTGTAGTTGAGAATCGCGCAATTGGTCACCCTGCTGTTGCGGGCCGGCTTGGAACTGGTCCGGAAGCTGATGACCTGGTCAACGCTTTCATTCCATCCGTCGGTGAAGACAAAGCCGTCCACAACAAGCCAATCCCCTCCCAGTCCAAGGTGGGAATCGCCGGTGAAGATGACCTCTCCGGGAACTTCCGCCCTGAGGGTCACGGGGGCAAACTCCGAGCCCTCGGCCTCGAATTCAATCTGGACGTCCGGATAGACGCCCGCGTCGAGGACATAGGTGTCACCCGGAAGGGCATCCGGAAGAAGAGCCGTCAGCTGGGCGAGGTTGACAATCCGGAATTCGCGGGGCTCGAAGACCTCGACTACCGCGGTGTCGGAATCGTCATCACCATTGGCGTTGCTGACCCGGACCCAGTAAGAGGTCGTCGAAGCCAGGACCGGTGTCGTGAAGGTGCTGGAGGTCTCGCCGCTGAGGGGGTTGGCGGTGTCGCCGGACTCACCCTCGTACCACTGGTAGGTCAGGGTACCGGGACCGGTGGCGGTCACAGAGAGTTCCACGCGGGAACCTTCGGGGACAAGGACGCCGGCCGGCTGCTCCGTGATGATCGGGAGAAGCTGGACCTCAGTCGTAACGGAAACTTCATTACTCGGTTCGGAAAGGGTCCCGTTCGTGGCAAGGACCCGGAAGGTGTATTCCGTTTCCGGCTGGAGCCCGGTGACCTCGACTTCGGTGGCATCGGCTTCAGCGGTCGCAACCTCGGTCCATGATCCGTTTTCGGACTGTTCAATGATGAAGCCGGTCTCGCTTCCGGAGTTGTCGTTCCAGGTCAGGGAAGCGGTGGTGGGCCCGGTGGCGACAGCCTCCAGTTCGGTCGGGCCCTCGGGCGGGCCGAGGACGGCGAATTCCCGGATGGACAAGTTGTCGAAGACAATCCCGCCCTGGCGTTTACTGTCCTGGTAGATGCCGAAACGGCCGAAGTCATCCGTCGTTTCGAAGAAGGCGATATGGGGCGCGTTGGCCGGATCGGGTGTATTGATAAACCCATACTCACCGATGAAGGTCCCGTTGAGGAAGAGGACCATTGAGTTTGCCGGGACCTCGCCCTCCCCGAGGTCGGGGTCGCTGTAGGGCAGCGCATTGGCGTTATTTCCGTTGGCGAAGAAGGTGATGCTGTTCGTTCCCGTGGTCTCATAGGCGGCGACGTTCTCGGAATCACGGCCCTCCTCAAGCGCTCCGGTGGGATTGAAATTCACGTCAATGGTGCCGTTGTTGAGGATGCGGATCTCGAAGGGCCGGAAGTCGGAATTATTGGTCGCGCTCCCGGCCGGTGCGAGTCCGACATGGATGCGGGTGTCCTCATCCTCCTCAGGGGTCTCGTAGGCCCGCTGGAAATCAAAGTCGACGCGCACGTTGTCGGTGTTCGTCGGCGCGAAATCAAAGCGCATATGGGAGGATTGCCCGGAGGAAAGATCCCCCACAAAGTCATAGGCGTAGAGGGCCTTGCCGGTGTCCATGGGATTCTCCGGATCGCTCGTGGCATCGACCACGACAAAGCCGTTCCCCTCGGTGTTGCTCGAGGGCGTGAAGGAGGTCGGGAAGGGAAGAACTGGTTTCTCCCCGGTGGTCTCGTCCTCAAAGTCAAAATCGGTAATGAAGTCCTCAAGGGTTTCGCCCGGATCCTCCCCGCCGATGGGAAGCTCCTGAATGAGCAGATTGTCGAAGACAACCCCGCCCTGGCGTTTGCTGTCCTGGTAAAAGGCCAGTTGCCCGAGGTCGGCGTCGCTGGCCCAGAAGTCGATCTGGGGTGCGTTGGACGGATCGGGGGTCTTCAGGGTCAGGTAGCTGCCGACGAAGTCCCCGTTGAGGTAGACGTCCATCATGTTCGGGCCAAGGGTCCCGGACTGGGTCCCGTCGTCGTAGTCGACCGATTCGCTCCCGTGGGAGTTGATGAAGAGGGTCACGTCACCGGGCTGGGTCGGGTCGAAGCTGCCATCTTCACTTGAGCCGCGGTCGCCGCCGGCCCCGTCACGGGAATACTCCACCCGGAATCCGCCGTTGTTCTGCATCCGGATCTCGAAGAGACGGAAGTCCGAGTTGTTCATGCTCAGACCGGCCTGGCCGAGGGAAAAGTGCACCCGCGTGTCGTCATCGTCCTCGCCCACAGTGTACATCGGCTGGAAGTCAAAGGAGACCCGTGCGGCCGAGACCTGCTCCCCGTCCAGGAAGTCGGTCCGGATATGGGTGCTTTCCCCGCTGCTGCCGTCACCGTTGAGGTCATAGACATAAAGGCTCTTGCCCGACAGTGGGTTCACCGGGTCGGTCGTCTCGTCGACGATCACCGATCCGTTTGTCTCCGTGTTGCTTCCCGGGGAAAAGGTCCAGTCGCCCGAGGGCTGCTCACCGGCCGTGTCCCCTTCAAAGTCGTTGCTGTAGAGCGTCGGCATGGCCTCGGCAATCTCCAGCTCGGAGATGGAAAGGTTGTCCACCACAAGGCCGCCCTGGCGCTTGCTGTCCTGGTAGAAGGCCAGTTGCCCGAGGTCGGCGTCGCTGGCCCAGAAGTCGACCTGGGGCGCGTTGTCCGGATCGGGGGTCTTCAGGGTCAGGTAGCTGCCGACGAAGTCCCCGTTGAGGTAGACGTCCATCATGTTCGGGCCAAGGGTCCCGGACTGGGTCCCGTC
>JAWLGH010000073.1:11767-12471 GCA_041685165.1 Oceanipulchritudo sp.
CACCGATCCGTTTGTCTCCGTGTTGCTTCCCGGGGAAAAGGTCCAGTCGCCCGAGGGCTGCTCACCGGCCGTGTCCCCTTCAAAGTCGTTGCTGTAGAGGGTGTCTCCCATTAGCGAGACAGGGCCCCAGACCAGGAACAGGCTCATCACCAGCCGGAGTCGATTCGATACAGAGGATAGAATAGTACTTGGGGTAGGATAATTCATGTTAAGTTTGGTTTATAATTATGAACAAGCTCCTGCAAGAAGAAATTCAAAAAAGGGGACAACAAACACGAAAGGCCCTCTATGATTGGGATTAAGCAGACGTGCATCCCCATTTTTTTCTTTATAATTATTATCAAGAAAAGACGCTCCTTCCCCGCTCCTTCCCAACGGCCCTTGCGGGCCGGCACACATGCGGGAAGGGACCCGCTGGAGGAGCGGAAGGAAGGCGGAATCCGAATAGGGAAGAGAACCTTGACTCCGGTCATCGTCCGGCCTGAATGCCGATATGGATATCGTCTGTCTTGACTTGGAAGGGGTTCTTCTTCCGGAGTTCTGGATCGCTGTCGCGGAAGCCACGGGGATTCCCGAGCTTCGTCGGACCACCCGCGACGAGCCGGACTACGATGTCCTCATGCGCCACCGGCTCAATCTGCTTCATCAGAACAACCTTACCCTTCCCGCCATTCACGAGGCGATCCGCGACCTTGAACCGCTCC